>JAHEDQ010000302.1 GCA_024641125.1 Candidatus Competibacteraceae bacterium
TCGTGGTCCACGTCATGGGAGTATGGCTGGCCCTGGGCGTTGGCGTCGTCTCGATCGGTGGCCTCATCGTGTATGGATCGACCAAGCTGACGGTGGGCGTATGCCTGAGCGAGGAAGAAGAGCCCCAGCTGGCGGATCTCAGCATCCATCGCATCACCGCGACGCCAGAGGTCCAAAAGTAACCTGCCATTCGGGCGCTATCCGCCATAGCCAGATCGCCCGACCGGCGACGCGGGTGCCGGTCGAGATCGATCAGGTCTGTTCGGTGCGGTCCGATTCGTTTTCCGGTGGTGCCGGATTCGACTCCAATTCAGCCAGCCGTTCTTCCATTGCCTCCAGCTTGGCCCGTGTGCGGGCCAGGACGCCGGCCTGAACCTCAAACTCCTCGCGCGTCACCAGGTTCATTTTGTCCAGGGCCGTTTGCAGGACGGCATGAAAGTTCTTCTCCATATCGCCTTGAAACTGCTTGAGTGGACCGGGAACCGAATCGGCCAGCTTGCGCGCCAAGTCGTCCAATGCCTTGGGATCAAACACCACCTGTCTCCTGTTTGTCTGAACTCTCAGTGTAACTCGCCATTCGCAACAGGCCGATATCCGCCACTGGATGGGGGCGGCAGGCATTCCCCCGTCACCTCTTGTGGCCGCGCACCAAAAGAGGGCGTGCTGTATTTTGGTGCATTGTTGCAGTGCAACTGGGCTGCGTATCGGCCGTCAAACTTAATTTAAGCTGCTGTTTTAAATGAATAATAAAGCCTTGGCACAGGCTCTGCTAAACCCCGTCGCAAGCTGCGTACTCAGCGTCCTCGGACGCATGGGTCGTTGACCACTCACTTAAGCACAGGGAGCCTTTGAATGAAGCTCGTCACTGCAATCATCAAGCCCTTCAAGCTCGATGACGTCCGTGAGGCACTGTCTGAAATCGGGGTCCAGGGCATCACGGTTACCGAGGTGAAGGGCTTCGGTCGACAGAAAGGCCACACCGAACTCTATCGAGGTGCTGAATATGTCGTCGACTTCTTGCCCAAGATCAAGCTGGAAATCGGCGTGGACGATGGCCTGGTGGAGCAAGTCATTGAATCCATAGGAAAATCGGCCAACACCGGCAAGATCGGGGACGGAAAGATTTTCGTCTACGACCTGGAGCAGGCCATCCGCATTCGAACTGGGGAAGTGGGCGCCGAAGCGCTCTGAACCGACAGCATACAGTCAAGCGAGGGGTGTGATCGTGGAAGACATTTTGAATCTCAGATACGCACTGGATACCTTTTACTTTCTGGTATCCGGCGCACTTGTTATGTGGATGGCTGCCGGCTTTGCCATGCTTGAAGCCGGTCTGGTGCGTGCCAAGAACACGACCGAAATCCTGACCAAGAACATTGGACTGTTCGCGATCGCCTGTGTGATGTATATGCTGTGCGGTTACAACATCATGTACCCAGCAGACGGCAACGGCATCTTCCCTGCGCTGGATTTCAGCTTTATGTTCGGCGGCGACAATGACCCCGCCGAAGTGTTGGCTCAGAACCCGGAAGAGTGGTACGACGGCTCCTACTACTCAGGCATGTCGGACTTTTTCTTCCAGGTCGTATTTGTCGCGACCGCCATGTCCATCGTGTCCGGCGCCGTGGCCGAGCGCATGAAGCTGTGGTCGTTTTTCCTGTTTTCCGTAGTGCTGACCGGTTTCATCTACCCGCTTCAGGGTTACTGGAAGTGGGGCGGCGGTTTCCTGGATGGGCTGGGCTTCAATGATTTCGCCGGCTCCGGTGTCGTGCATCTGTGTGGCGCGACCGCGGCGTTGGCCGGCGTGCTGCTGCTCGGGGCGCGCAAGGGCAAATATGGAAAGAATGGCGAGATTACGCCGATTCCTGGCGCAAACCTGCCCCTGGCGACCCTGGGCACCTTTATCCTCTGGTTGGGATGGTTCGGATTCAACGGCGGATCCGAGCTGGTGCTGTCGAATGTGGAAGAGGCCAACGCCGTGGCCGCGGTGTTCGTCAACACCAACATGGCGGCGGCAGGCGGCGTTATCGCCGCGCTGATCACGGCTCGCCTGTTGTTTGGTAAAGCAGACCTCACCATGGCACTCAACGGCGCTCTGGCTGGCCTGGTGGCGATTACCGCAGAACCCCTTGCACCGACTCCGATCTTGGCCACTATAGTGGGTGTGGTCGGTGGCATCATCGTCGTGTTCTCCATCGTCGCCCTGGACAAGGTCAAGATCGACGACCCGGTGGGCGCAATCTCGGTGCACGGGACGGTGGGCATGTGGGGTCTTATCGCGGTGGTTATTTCCAACGAGGACGCCACGTTGACGGCCCAGCTCATCGGTCTGGTAACGATCTTTGGCTTTGTGTTCGTATCCAGCCTCATCGTCTGGTCGATACTCAAGACGACTATGGGCATCCGGGTCAGCGACGAGGAGGAGTACGAAGGGGTGGACATCGCCGAGTGCGGTATGGAAGCCTACCCTGAGTTCACCTCGTCCAAAGTCTGACCTTGGTCGAACGGCGGCAAACTGGAACGGGCGCTCGACGCCCGTTCCGCTTTTCGCACGGGGCGTTCAACGCGGAGGTGGAATCGGGCTATAGTCTTGCGCTGCAGATTCCCGCAGACACTTTCCTGGAGCCTACATGAAGCTGGTAACCGCAATTATCAAGCCCTTCAAACTCGACGATGTACGGGAGGCCCTGTCCGAGATCGGTGTGCAAGGCATTACCGTGACCGAGGTCAAGGGCTTTGGGCGCCAGAAAGGGCATACTGAACTCTATCGCGGCGCCGAATACGTAGTGGATTTTCTGCCTAAGGTGAAGCTCGAGATCGGTATAGACGACGATCGTGTGGACGGGGTGGTTGAGACCATCCAGAGCGCCGCGGCCACGGGCAAAATTGGTGATGGCAAGATTTTCGTGACCCAACTGGAGCAGGCCCTGCGCATCCGCACTGGAGAAACCGGTAGCGAGGCGCTGTAGGCGCGATCGGCCCAAGCCGCTGCGGGAGTCGAGGTGTTTACAGGGCGAGCAGGCCCTGGCGCATAAACTCCGGCATGGCCATGGCGGCGCGGTGAATTGCGGCATTGTAGTAACGGGTAACAAATGTCCGCTCTTCCACAGCCTGTTCCCGGAAGGTGCCGATGGTCATGTCCCGGCAGGCCAGGGTGCAGGTCCACCAGCCGCTGGCGTAGACCGGCTGTGGGAACTGCAGGCTGAGCACGTCAACGAATCCGGCGCCCCGCACGCGCCGGTACATGGGCTTGATGATGCTGTCCAGGTGATAGAAGGGCGATTCGCTCTGCTGCACCAGCAGACCATCGGCGCCCAGCAGGCGACGGCATTGGGCGTAGAAATCCTGGCTGAACAGCACCTCGCCGGGTCCAATGGGGTCGGTACTGTCGACGATGACGACGTCGACACATCCCGATTGCTGCCTGGCCACGAAACGAACTCCGTCCTCGAACAACAGGTGTGCCCGTGGATCTGCATTGGACCTGCAGAGCTCGGGAAAGAACTGCTCGCTGACGCGGGTGACCCGCTCATCGATGTCGACCTGGGTGACCTGTTCGACGGTGGCGTGTTTGAGCACTTCCGTCAGGGTTCCGCAGTCCCCGCCACCAATGATCAGTATTCGGCGTGGGTTCGGGTGGGTGAACAATGCAGGATGCGACATCATCTCGTGGTACAGAAAATTGTCCCGGGACGAGAGCATGATAAAGCCGTCGATGACCAATAAATTGCCATAAGAATCGGTCTCGTAGACTTCGATCTTCTGATACGGGCTCTGCTCCTGGTGGAGTTTGCGTCGGGTGCGCAGGGAGAAGGCAGAGCCCCCCTCTTCGCACGGTTCGGTGAACCAGGTATTGGTGGGTAACGGCATGGATAGTCTCGACTGAAAACGGCTTTTCGCCGGAGTCCGGACGGGCGGGCATCTCACACGCCAGCTTAGGGAGCCTTATATGGACTCCCCCTCATTTGCAAAGACGAAAGCGGATGGAAGTTGGTTTGGACTGCATCCTTATATACGGCCTGCATGCGAGCGTTGAACGCTCTGGCCCAGATGGTGGATTCGCGC
>JAHEDQ010000112.1 GCA_024641125.1 Candidatus Competibacteraceae bacterium
TCGGGCGAACACCCTATGGTAGCCAAAGTCGTTGGCGATGGAGGTCAGTGTTGAGGTGTCCGTGGTCAGTGCGATGGCGGGTAATCCGGGGCGTTCCCGTTCAAAGCGGTTGACCAGTTCCGAACTGAAGTGCTGAGCGTCGGCAGCCGAACCACCGTTGCCGCAGGCCAGGATTTTGCCCCCGTTGCCCAACTGTCTGGCGAGGGTGCGACCGGCCCGATCAATGTCCTTCAGCGCGCTCACGCCTGCCTGACGCTTAGCCTCCATGCTCGCTTCAAAATGTTGCCTTATTCGGAACTGGGCATCCATGGCTTGGGTTTGTGCTCCGGTCTCACCCTGTCTCGAAAGCGTCTTTGATCCACTCCATACGGGTTGGTTCTGCGCTCAGATCGACCGCGATCACGTCGAAGCGACAGCCATGGTTCGCCAGTTTCGGACGTTTGGCCAGGAAAAACTCGGCGGCACGTATCAGGCGATTTTGCTTGTCCCGGGTCACCGACTCCGCCGCGCTGCCAAAGTGATCACCCCGGCGACCCCGAACTTCCACAAAGGCGAGGGTATCCCCATCCATCATGACCAGGTCCAATTCCCCTCCGGGGCAGCGGACATTCGCGGCCAAGTGGCGAAGTCCATGGCCTTCCAGGTAGATGCGGGCATCCTGTTCCAGAAGCTGCCCAATCCTGTAGGGCCTCATTCCAGAGGTTGCTCCGGCGCGGCCTGCAGTGGTTGTGGGATGCCCTCCACATACTGTACCCACTGTAGACGGCGTTTTACCCGTCCGTCCGGCGTCGCGCTCAACGTACCGGTGGCACCGCGAACGGTGCCACCCGGCGAGGCCCGCAGCGCGGGTAGCCAGGGCATCAGCCGGTAAGCGTCCACGCCCAGGGCGAACAGGCGGGATGATCGCATCGTCTCGGCTTCGGGGCCGGGTAGATCGATGCCCAGTTGATTCGGCGCGACCAGCCAGGGCAGCGCAACCATATACATCCCGTTGAGATCCTGGTTGCCGCTTCCGGCCGACGCCCCCTGGTCAGCGTGGGAGGTGGCCACCACCGGCAGCGTGCCGAGTTGAAAAAACCGGAGCTGCGGGTAGATTTGGCGCACTTGTTCGGCATTGGCCGCCAGAAAGATCAGGTCCACGTCCTCCCGGCGTCGGGCTTCGAACTCGAGCTGGCGGCTGATTTGCCCCTGCAGGGCTTTTCGCCGCTGATTGCTTTGATCCAGGTGCAGCAGTTCACCGATCGGGATGCTGAAGTCGACGCCGTCGGGATCGTAAGCGCGTTCGTCCATGACCGTACCTCCCAGCGCCAAATAGGTCGCGCTGAACGCGTCGCGTATCCGAGTGCCCCATTCGCTGTCTGGATACAGAATCAGGGCGCGGGCCCAGTTGCGTTCCATTGCGCCCTCAGCAACGGTTTCCGCGTCATCCTCGGGCGCCAAACCGAACTGGAAGAAATCGCCGCCCAAGTTCGGCCGGGCGCTTTCGGCTTGGTTCAGGGCCAGTACCGGCACAGTGCGCGCGGTCCATCCGCTGAGGATGTCGACGTTGCTCTTGACCAGCGGTCCCAGCACGATATCCGCCCCTTCGCGGACTGCCTGATCATACAGTGCGGTGGTCGAGACGGCGGCAGAATCGTAAACCTGGACCAAGGTACGCGGGCCGGTCTGACTGAGGTCGGCGGCGTCCAGCCCCGCCTTGATCTGGCTGCCGGCCCCCGCCAATCGGCCGGACATCGGCAGCAGCGCCGCCGCGCGCGCCGGAATCTGAGGCGTACCGCGGCCGGCCTGTATCTCGCCCGCCCGGGTGCTGGCCGGGTGGTAAGGATACCGTGCCCGCCATTCCCCCATGGCCTGGCTGAAGCGCGCTGTCTCGTCGATCGGGATGGCGGCTATCTCCGCCAGAGCCACCCAGCCGGCCAGATCCCGGTCCAGCGAGTACAGGCCCAGCAATTCCTCTTCAGGCATGTGTCGGATCAAGTCCAGCATCTGGTCCTGATTCATCCTGCGTGCCACCGGGTCGGTCAGAGCGCGGTCCAACGCCAGGCGGTCGAGCAATTCGTCGGTTTTGCGGTCATTGGCGGCGAACACCCGCACGCGCAGGGTCAGGACCTGCTGCAGGCGTTGGGGTGACAAGTTCTGGGTGGTGTCGGGCAGGTACCGGAGCGCGCCCGCCGGATCGCCCAGGAGCAACATGGATTCCGCTTGTACCAGCCGTAGACGCGTCATCTGATCCGGGGTCAGGCCGTCCGCCACCAGCCCGTCGGCCACCGCCTGAGCGCGACGCCCATCGTTTCCGCGTAGGAGTATCTCGGCAGCCGTTAACCGGTACTCGGCCAGTTGCGCTGGCGTCCCTTCCAGCCCTAGGTATAGGCCCGCCGCCGCCGTATAGTCGCCGGCGGATTCCAGCTCCGCGGCGCGTGCCGCCAAAGCGGGGTCGGATCTTGCCTCGGTCGGGGCCGGTTTCGGAGCCGTCGCGCAGGCGCTGAGCAGGACAACGATGGATACGAGCGCGAAGGCGATGCAGCGGGACATGATAGACTGAGCCGTGCTGGAGGGGGTCAAGTCGCACGCCAAACATTTCGGCGGCGGCATTTTAATGTGATCGCAGTATGGTTTGGGGGCGCATAGGTGTCAATCGAGGCGGGGACGCTGTACGTGGTGGCGACGCCCATCGGCAATCTGAACGATATTTCTGCCCGCGCCCTCGAGATTCTTGCCAAGGTCGACCGGGTGGCGGCTGAGGATACCCGGCGCACCCGTCATTTGCTGACCCACTTTGGTATTCGCCAGAAGCTGCATGCCCTGCACGATCATAACGAGGCGAGCCAGTTGGCGCCTCTGCTGGATCACCTTCGCAATGGCGAGACACTGGCGCTGGTGTCGGATGCCGGAACGCCCCTGATCAGCGACCCGGGATTCCGTCTCGTGCGGGGCGCTCGGTTGGCGGGGATTCGGGTTTCACCCATTCCCGGCGCGAGCAGCATCATGGCCGCACTGTCTGCCGCCGGTTTGCCCGCGGACCGCTTTGTGTTCGAAGGATTTCTGAACGCCCGGCCCACGGCGCGGCAAGCGCGACTTGCTCAACTGGCACAGGAATCGCGCACCCTGGTTTTTTTCGAGTCCTGTCACCGGATTGCGGAAACGATGACCGATCTCATGGCGGCTTTCGGCGACCAGCGTGAGGCAGTGATCGGTCGCGAGCTGACCAAGCTGCATGAAGAATTTCAGCTGCGAACGCTGGGCGGGCTCCAGGCTTGGATTGAATCGCATCCGGAGCGCCGCCGGGGAGAGTTCGTAATTATGGTGTGCGGCGCAGCGGCGCAGGCGCCGGAAGCGCTGGATCCCGAGGTGCAAAGGGTTCTTGCTCTGTTGCTGGCCGAACTGCCCCCGGCCCGCGCCGCGACCGTGGCCGCGCGCATCACGGGGTGTTCCCGCAAGGCATTGTATGCCATCGCGATCGCCCGTTGAGCGAACTGGGTCACACGCGCCTTGTCTCGATTTGGAAATGGCCCCACACTCCGCCGGCGGGAGTCGGCCGGACAGTCGCGCCGTCGCACTTGCGGCGGGGAGGAAAGTCCGGGCTCCAACGGGCAGGGTGCCAGGTAACGCCTGGGCGGCGCGAGCCGACGGAAAGTGCAACAGAAAGCAAACCGCCGTCCCGATACCGAGCCGGTGTCGGAGGCAAGGGTGAAAGGGTGCGGTAAGAGCGCACCGCGGCGACGGTAACGTCGACGGCATGGCAAACCCCACCCGGAGCAAGACCAAATAGGGGGGCATCTACGCGTGGCCCGCGCGGCCCCCGGGTAGGTCGCTTGAGGTGTGCGGTGACGCACATCCCAGACGAATGGCTGTCCAAGACAGAACCCGGCTTACAGGCCGACTTCCGCACTCCCGCTTATCGTTCCCGATCCGCTGACCGACCCGACGGGCCCGCATCCGGTCGGCTCTGCGGTTACTTGCCCCATCGCCGGTAATGAATTTCCGATCATTCATTGCCTGGCCCGCAATTCCCATTCCGGCTTCTATCGCACCAGACCAATCGCAAGTTTTTGTGAGAGGAATCTGATGCGGTTGAGCGTTTTTCTGCAAGTCGATATGAGCTTCTTTTCGTAAGTTACTGTTTTGTTTATCCCTGACTTCTGAATTACTCCGACTTGGCGTATTGCGCTGCAGTCAACTCGTACTGAATGCGCGTAAGTGCCTGTGCGAAAAGCAACATTTCCATGTTTCCCCGGCTTGACAGTGGTAAATGCCGTTCCTATAGTGTTGTGAAGTGGGGGAGTGTGGGGAATAAGGGTTTATTTTCCCTCCAAGGTGGGGAATCGTGCTACGCGGCTTAAGTGCTTTATCGGTCGACAGCAAAGGGCGTATTGCGATCCCTGCGCGTCACCGCGACAAGCTCAAGGAGATGAGCAGTGCCCGACTGGTGGTGACCGTCGACGCCGAACGCTGCCTGCTGATTTACCCGCTAAACGAATGGCATGAAGTTGAGAAGCGCCTTGTCGCCTTGCCCAGCACTGACCGTCGCGCCCGGGGTTTGAAGCGTCTGCTGCTGGGTTATGCGGAGGAATGCGAGATGGACGGCCAGGGTCGAATCCTGCTGTCGGCCCCATTGCGTGGCTTTGCCGAACTGGACAAGCGTGTCGTGCTGGTAGGGCAGGGCAATAAATTCGAGCTCTGGGACGAGCTCCGCTGGCAGTCCTTGCAGGAGGAGTTGGTTGCCCTCGGCGCTGAGCAGAGCCTGCCGGGGAGCCTGGAGGTTTCATTCTGAATCATGAATCCGATGCCCTCGATCACAGGCCGGTGCTGCTGGACCAGGCCCTGGCCGCCCTGCAGGTCGGTGGTGATGGTCTGTGGGTGGATTGCACCTACGGCAGGGGCGGTCACGCGAGCGCTCTCCTGGCTCTCATGGGAGCGGGGGGGCGGCTACTCGCGTTCGACAAGGATCCGGAGGCCGAACGTCAAGCACTGCGCTGCCATGGCCTTGACCCCCGATTCAATTTCGAGCGAGGCAGTTTCGCAGGCCTGGAAGCGGCCCTGGTGGCGCGGGGGCTGTGTGGCCAGGTTAATGGCGTGTTGATGGATCTCGGTGTGTCATCCCCGCAGCTCGACGATCCGGCGCGCGGCTTCAGCTTCATGCGCTCAGGGCCCCTCGACATGCGTATGGATCCGGAACACGGTGACAGCGCTGCCGATTGGTTGGCGTCCGCTGAAGAGGCCGATATCGACCGCGTCATTCGCGATTATGGGGAAGAACGTTATCACCGGCGAATTGCCCGTGCGATCGTCGAGGGGCGGGCGGTCTCACCGATTCGCAGCACCTCACAACTGGCGGAACACGTGGCCAGGGCGATGCCGCGAATCGAGTCCGGAAAGCACGCAGCCACTCGCACATTCCAGGCTATCCGCATCTACATCAACCGCGAACTCGACGAGCTGGCGGACGGCTTGAGTCAAGCAGTGCGGGTTTTGGCCGCGGGCGGCCGTCTTGTGGTCATCAGTTTCCATTCCCTCGAGGACCGTATCGTCAAGCGTTTCATGCGTGATCAGGCTCGGGGTCCGAAGGTCCCGCGAGGCGTTCCGGTCCAGGGGCCGGGTGCGCGGGGTGTGCTGCGCGTTGTGGGTAAGGCGGTTCGGGCCGAGGCCGAGGAGCTGCGGCGCAATCCCAGAGCGCGCAGCGCGATCATGCGTGTTGCGGAGCGGATCCAATGAGTCTGCAAAGCGCTGCGGCCGGTCTGCTTCTGTTGGTTGTGTTCAGTGCCGTTGGCGCGGTCTACGCCAAACACGAAAGCCGCCGTCTGTTCATTGAGTTTCAATCGTTGCAGAGTGAGCGCGACCACTACGAGGTCGAGCGCGGTCGCCTTCAGCTTGAGCTGGGCACCTTGGCCGACGCCGGGGTAATCGACCGGGTCGCGGCTGAGCTGGGAATGATCGTGCCGGCGCCCAAAACCGTGGTGTATGTGCGGCCATGAGTCGCTCTAAGCATCGTATCACCAGCACCTGGCGGCGGCGTCTTGTGCTGGGCCTGTTCACGCTTTCGGCGCTGACTCTGCTGGCGCGCGCGGGCTACCTGCAACTGATCGATAGGGATTTTCTGCAGACCCAGGGTGAGGCGCGTCACATCCGCAGCGTTCAGGTTTCGGCCAATCGCGGCATGCTTCTGGACCGCAATGGCGAGGCGCTGGCGGTCAGCGCTCCAGTGGATTCGGTTTGGGCGGAGCCCATGATCCTGCTCGCCGACCCGGTCGGCCTGGCCCGCCTGGCCGGTGCACTGGGCGCCTCCGTGCCCGAGCTGGAGCGTCGCCTGCGGGGTCGGGAAGATCGTCAGTTCGTCTACCTAAAACGGCATGTGTCGCCCAAAGTCGCCTACGCGGTCAAGCTGTTGGGCGTGCCGGGCGTGAACCTGCGCCGTGAGTATCATCGCTACTATCCCACCGCGGAAGTCGCCGGTCAGCTTCTGGGTTACACCAATATCGACGACGAGGGCCAGGAAGGGTTGGAGTTGGCCTATGACGACTGGTTGCGCGGTCGTCCCGGCGCCAAGCGGGTTCTGAGGGATCGATTCGGCCGCACCATCAAGGATGTGGCCAGCATTCGCGTGCCCCAGCCGGGGCGCGACGTGCTACTGAGCATCGACCGGCGTATCCAGTACCTGGCCTACCGCCATTTGAAGGCGGCGGTCATCCAGCACAAAGCGAGATCGGCCGCGGCCGTTGTCCTGGATGTGCGCACCGGTGAAATCCTGGCCATGGTCAGCCAGCCGGCGGGGAATCCCAATCGCGGTTCCGACCGCCGCGCCGCCCTGCAGCGCAACCGGGTCGTGACCGACGTTTTCGAGCCCGGATCGACCTTCAAACCCCTGGCCGTGGCGGCCGCCCTGGAGTCCGGACGGGTGACGTCCCAGTCGCAGATTGACACATCGCCCGGTGAACTGCGCGTTGGCGGTCAAACGGTACGCGACGTGCGCGATTTTGGCGTGTTGGACGTTCCCGGCGTGCTGCGCAAATCCAGCAATGTGGGTGTCAGCAAACTGGTGCTGGCACTGCCGGACGACGCGCTTTGGTCGCTTTACGATCGCCTCGGGTTCGGCGTGTCCGTCGGTTTGGGATTTCCAGGCGAGGCGCCCGGCCATCTGAGCCATTACAGCGAGTGGAATCGATTCGAGCGCGCCACCCATGCCTTCGGCTACGGTGTTTCGGTTTCGGTGCTGCATCTGGCGCGTGCCTATGCCGCGCTGGCCGCCGATGGCGTCATGTACCCAGTCAGCTTGTTGCGGGTGGAACACCCGGATCCCGGTAAACGCGTGCTGTCCGCCGGCACAGCCCGGGCGGTGCGCTCCATGCTGGAAGCTGTGGTTGGTCCGGATGGGACTGCACAGCGCGCCCAGGTCGCAGCCTATCGGGTGGCTGGCAAGACCGGTACCTCGCGTAAGAATGCCCGTGGCGGCGGCTATGAGGACGACCGGTTCCTGGCTATGTTTGCCGGCATGGCGCCGGCCTCGAATCCGCGCTTGGTCATGGCGGTGATGATCGACGATCCGCGGGGTGAGGAATACTACGGCGGGCAGGTCGCCGCGCCGGTTTTTTCCCAGGTCATGAGTGGGGCGTTGCGGCTCATGAATGTGCCGCCTGACGATTTGCCCAAGACGCAGGATCTCCTGCGCGTGGCCGGTCGTGGGGAGGCGCTGTGAGGGTGCAGCGGGACGGCGAACCCATGCCCCTGCAATGCCTTCTGGACGGCCTGCTTGCGCCCGGCGCCCGCCCGCGACAGCTGACCGTAAGCGCGTTGACCATGGACAGTCGCCTGGTTCAGCCGGGGGACGTGTTCCTGGCTTGTGCCGGTGACCGGATTCATGGTCTCGCTTATGCCGATCAGGCGCGCGCAGCCGGAGCGGCGCTGGTGCTTTGGGAGCCCCCCCGGGGGGGCAGCCCCATCGGCGAAGACTATCTTGAAGTGCCTGAACTGCGTGCCCGGGCCGGCGAAATTGCCGCCCGGCTGCTGGAGCGACCAGCGCGAGACCTGACCGTAATTGGTATCACAGGGACCGATGGAAAGACGTCCTGTGCCCACTTTCTGGTTCAGTGTCTGGACCGGGCCGACCAGCCCTGCGGCCTGATCGGTACCCTGGGCTGGGGCCGGGTCGACGCTCTGGCGCCCGTTTCCCACACCACGCCAGACCCGCTGACGCTGCAGCGCATGCTGTCCTGCCTGCGCGCCGCGGGCTGTGTGCGGGTGGTTATGGAAGTCTCGTCCCATGGGCTGGATCAGGGCCGCGTCGCTGGGGTCGATTTTGACCTGGCCGTACTCACCAACCTGACCCGGGACCATCTGGATTACCACGGCGATGCCGAATCTTACGCCGAAGCCAAGGCACGTCTGTTCCAATGGCCGGGCCTGAGCGCCTCCGTACTCAACGCGGACGACCCCTTCGGCCGCGATCTGGCTCGACATGGGACGGCGGGTGAATACATTCTCTACGGACTGTCGGATACGGCCGTTCTCGGGCAGGGCCGGGAAGGAAGGGCGCGTTGGGTTCTGGGTCGGAACCTGCGCCTGACCCGGGACGGTCTGCAGCTTGATGTGGATACGGCATGGGGTGACGGTGCGCTTCACAGCCACCTGATGGGGCGTTTCAACGCCAGCAACCTTCTGGCCGTGCTTTCGGTTCTGCTGCTGCAGGGTCGGAGCCTGCAGCAGGCTCTGACGCGCATGGCCACCCTGCGCACCGTCCCGGGCCGGATGGAACATTTCGGCGGCGGCGACCGTCCGGTGGTGGTTGTGGACTACGCCCATACGCCCCATGCACTCGGACAGGTGCTCGGTGCGTTGCGCGAGCACAGCCCGGGCCGCCTGATCTGCGTATTTGGCTGTGGCGGTGATCGTGATGCCGGTAAACGCCCGCAGATGGCCCAGGCGGCGGAGCGGTGGGCCGATCGCATCATTGTCACCGACGACAACCCACGCAGCGAGGACCCGGACCGGATCGTGGCCCAGGTCATGGCGGGATTTCGCCACCCCTCCAAGGTGGCCGTAGTCCGGGATCGGGGTTTGGCCATCAACCAGGCGGTGAATGGCGCCGAGCAGGCCGATACCGTGTTGATCGCCGGCAAGGGACACGAAGATTGCCAACTGGTCGGCGACAGGCGGGTGCCCTTCAGCGACCGGGAAGTGGTGCGTCAGGTGCTGGGAGCGGCGGCGTGATCTCGGGCACAATCGCCACCCTGTGTGCCTGGCTCGGTCTGGACGAGCCCCGGGACGATCGTCTCTTTCGCGGTGTCAGCACCGACACCCGTACCCTGGCGCCCGGGCAGCTGTTCGTGGCTCTCAAAGGGCCGAGGTTCGATGGCCATGACCACCTCCAAGCCGCCTTGGATCGGGGCGCTGCGGCTGCTTTGGTGGCCCGTCAGGGCAACGTGTCGCTGCCCCAGATCCAGGTGACGGACACTCTGCAGGCCCTGGGTCACCTGGCCCGGGCCTGGCGGCGCCAGCTCGACCTGACCGTGGTGGGGATCACCGGCAGCAACGGCAAAACCACGGTCAAGGAGATGACCGCCTCCATTCTGCGGGGACGCGGGCCCACCCAGCAGACCCGGGGCAATCTAAACAATGCCATAGGCCTGCCATTGACCTTGCTGGATCTGGATCGGGGGACCGACTACGCGGTGATCGAGATGGGGGCCAGCGCGCCGGGTGAGATTCGTTACCTGACTGAACTGGCCGAACCCGATGTGGCCCTGCTGAATAACGCCGGTCCGGCGCATCTTGAGGGATTTGGCAATGTGGCCGGTGTCGCCCGCGCCAAGGCTGAAATCTTTCTGGGTCTCAAGACCGATGGAATCGCCGTGTACAACGGCGACGACGCGCATTCCCAGGTGTGGCGCGAGGCCACGGTGGGCAGAAAACGGCTGGAGTTCGGTTTTGGTGCGGAGCGGACTGTTCGCGGAGTACCGATCGCGAGTGATCCGTCCAGCCTCACCCTGAGCCATGGGCGTCGATCCGTGACCCTGCGGGTACCGTTGCCGGGACGCCACAATCAGATGAACGCCCTTGCGGCTTCGGCGGCGGCCCTGGCCCTGGGTTTCGATCTCGGTCTGATTCAGCAGGGCATCGAACGGGTTTCGGCAGTGGGTGGGCGGCTCAACGTTGTCCGTGGGGTTGGCGGCCTGCGCCTGGTGGACGATACCTACAACGCCAATCCCGCGTCTCTGGAGGCGGCGCTGACCGCAGTGGCTGCGGAGGCGGGCGAGCATTGGCTGGTTCTGGGCGACATGGCTGAGTTGGGCGCCGAGGCAGAAGCGTTTCATGCCCAGGCGGGCCGAACCGCCCGTGAACGGGGATTTCAGCACCTGTACACCCTGGGGCCGCTCTCCGCAGCGGCCTGCAGCGCCTTTGGCGACGGCGCTGAGCACCATGATGACATGGATTCTCTGCTGGCGAGTCTGGAGCGCGCCATCACCGGCTGCACCGAGCCGGTTGTCGTTCTGGTCAAGGGTTCACGCAGCATGCGTATGGAACGGGTGGTTAGCGCCCTGGGTCCGGCTGGGGGACGCGGCTGATGCTGCTTTATCTGGCCGCGTTTCTGGAGCGCTATGACAGCGGGTTCAACGTATTTCAGTATTTGACGCTGCGCGCCATTCTGGGCGTGCTGACCGCTCTGCTGATTTCGTTTGCCGTCGGCCCGCTGATGATACGCCGGCTCAGCCACTACCAGATTGGACAACAGGTCCGAGACGATGGACCTGAGAGCCATTTTTCCAAAGCCGGCACACCCACCATGGGTGGCGCGCTGATTCTGGTGGCCATTGCGGTGTCCACCCTGCTGTGGGCGGATCTGTCCAATCGTTATGTTTGGATCGTGCTGGTTTTCACCATGGGCTTCGGCGTCATCGGCTGGGTCGATGACTATAAGAAGCTGGTGTTGAAGAATTCCGACGGCATGGCCGCCCGCCACAAATATCTCTGGCAATCGATTCTCGGTCTGGGCGTGGCGCTGAGTCTCTACTTCACCGCCCAGGTCCCGGCCGAAACCCAGCTTATCGTGCCGCTGTTCAAGAACGTGGCCATCGATCTCGGCCTGTGGTTCATCCCTCTGGTCTATCTGGTTGTGGTCGGCTCATCCAACGCGGTGAACCTGACCGACGGGCTGGACGGTCTGGCCATCATGCCCACGGTCATGGTGAGTGCCGCGCTGGCAATCTTCGCCTACACGGCCGGAAACGTGGTGTTTGCCCAGTATCTGGCCATCCCCTATGTACCTGGCGCCGGTGAGATGGTGGTCTTTTGCGGCGCCGTGGTGGGGGCCGGGCTCGGATTTCTGTGGTTTAACGCCTATCCCGCTCAGGTTTTTATGGGTGACGTCGGGGCTTTGGCGCTGGGCGCCGCGCTGGGCATTCTGGCGGTCATCGTCCGCCAGGAACTGGTGCTGGTGGTGATGGGGGGTGTTTTTGTCATCGAGACAGTATCGGTCATCCTCCAGGTCGCCTCCTACAAGCTTACCGGGCGCCGCATTTTCCGCATGGCCCCGATCCACCATCACTTTGAACTCAAGGGGTGGCCTGAACCGAGGGTGATCGTTCGCTTCTGGATCATAACCGTCATGCTGGTCCTGGTCGGCCTGGCAACGCTGAAGATTCGATAGGCACATCAATGGGCATGGCCGCGGCAGTCAACCACAGCATCCCGGAACTCAGGGGACGGGTGCTGGTAGTCGGGTTGGGGATCACCGGGCGTGCCTGCGTGCGTTATCTGCGGCGGACCGGTGTCAACGTGGCGGCCGCTGACACCCGCGATCATCCGCCTGCTGTGGATACCCTGCGCGAGGACTATCCGGACCTTCCGCTGTTTCTGGGCGACGCCGCAGTGCAGGCGTTCAGGTCCGCCGATCTGATTCTGCTCAGCCCGGGCATCGCGCCATCCGATCCGGTCGCCCAGGCGGCGAACCGCCAGGACATCCCTGTTTGGGGCGATATCGAACTGTTTTCGAGACTGGCTGACGCGCCCATCGCCGCCATCACAGGTTCCAATGGGAAGAGTTCGGTGACCACTCTGGTGGGCCACATGGCAGAGAGGGCGGGGCGGCAGGTTCGTGTTGGCGGCAACCTGGGAACAGCTGCCTTGGATTTGCTGGATCAGCAGGCCGATCTCTACGTGCTAGAGCTTTCGAGCTTTCAACTGGAGACCACCTACAGCCTGTCGGCCCAGGTCGCGGCGGTGCTCAATTTGAGCCCGGATCATCTGGACCGATATCCCAGCCTGGAGGCGTACCGGGACGCCAAGGCTCGGGTGTTCGATGGTGCCGGCGTGCAGGTGGTCAATCGGGATGATCCGTTGGTCTGCGCCATGATCCGACCCGGGAGACGGGTTTTGGGGTTCACTCTGAGTAATCCGGAACCGGATGAGTACGGTCTGCTGGAACACGCGGGCGAGGTCTGGCTCAGTCGGGGCCCCGAAAGGTTGCTGCGGGCGAGCGAGTTGCGCGTTCCAGGGCGCCACAATCTGGCAAATGCCCTGGCAGCCATGGCCATGGGGGAGGCCCTCGGTTTCCGCATGACGTGCATGTTGCCGGCGGTGCGGGATTTTAGCGGACTGCCACATCGCTGCCAGCTGGTCAGCGAACGGGGCGGCGTGTCCTTTTTCGACGATTCCAAGGCCACCAACGTGGGTGCAACCGTGGCCGCGATTGAAGGCTTGCCCGGTACCATTGTGCTGATCGCCGGAGGCCAGGGTAAGGGACAGGATTTCAGTCCTTTGCGGGCGGCGGTCGCAGCCCGCGTGCGGAGCGTCATTTTGATCGGTGAGGACGCCGCCCGCATGGCCGATGCGCTGGGTTCCGCGATCCCTGTCCTCAGGGCATCAGGTATGGATCAGGCCGTTGCCATGGCCACCGATGTCGCCCGGCCGGGGGATTCGGTGCTTTTGTCCCCGGCCTGCGCCAGCTTCGATATGTACCGTAACTACATGGAGCGGGGGCGCGCTTTCGCAGCCGCTGTGGGGAGGCTGGTCCCGTGAGCGCGGCTTCCGCCGGGGATCGTTTGCCGCCGCCGGACCCATTGTTGCTCTGGTCCGCGGGCCTGCTGCTGGCCCTGGGTCTGGTGTTGGTCACCTCCGCATCCATGCCCATGGCCGAGAAAGTCACCGGCAATCCGTTTCACTATGCCCTGCGTCAATGCATCTACGTTCTGGTTGCCATCGGCCTGGGCGTGGGCGTCGTACGCTACGTGAAGCTTGAGCATTTGCGGCTGGCCAGCCCCGGACTGTTGGGCGCCATCGCGGTGCTTCTGGCAGCGGTGCTGGTGCCGGGTCTGGGGCACGAGGTCAATGGCAGTCTGCGCTGGATGCGCCTGGGGCCGGTCAATGTGCAAATCTCGGAGATCGCCAAGCTGGTGTCGTTGATTTATGTGGCGGCTTATCTCAGTCGCCACACAAACGCAGTGCGGGAGACGTTCTGGGGCGCCTTCCGGCCCCTTTTGCCCCTGTCGATTCTGGCGGGTCTGATTCTGGCTGAGCCCGACCTGGGGGCGGCGGGCGTGATGTTAACCACAGCCTTCGCCATGGTGTTCCTGGCCGGGATGCGTCTGCTGCCGGTTTTAATGACCGTCGTGGCCTCGGTTCTGGTGCTGGGTCCGGCCCTGTACCTGTCGCCTTATCGTCTAGCCCGGCTCACCAGTTTTCGCAACCCCTGGGAAGATCCCTTTGGAGACGGTTTTCAACTGACCCAATCGCTGATCGCCATTGGCCGCGGCGATATGGCGGGCGTGGGCATTGGTGACAGTGTCCAGAAACTGTTCTACCTGCCGGAGGCCCATACCGACTTTATTTTCGCCGTGATGGCGGAGGAACTTGGCTTTGTTGGGGTGGTGGTCCTGATGATCTTGTACACGGTGCTGGTGTGGCGCTGCTTCGCCATCGGGCATCGTGCCGAATCCGCAGGCGTCGCCTTCGGCGCCCACCTCGGCTACGGGGTTGGTGTCTGGTTTGCGCTGCAGTGTCTCATCAATCTCGGCGTGAACATGGGTCTGCTTCCCACCAAGGGTTTGACTCTGCCTTTGGTGAGCTACGGCGGCAGCAGCTTGTTGATGATGGGCGCCGCCCTGGGCTTGGTCCTTCGCTTGGATCGCGAACTGTCGGTCCCTCAGCGCTGGCGTGGGGTGAGACGCGATCGGCCCGAGCAGGGTTCGGCGTCGGATGTGGCGGCGGAGGGCGCGGCGTGAGTCGGGGTCACGCTCTGCCAACGGTGCTGATCATGGCCGGCGGCACCGGCGGCCATGTGTTCCCCGGCCTGGCGGTGGCCCAGGTACTGCGCGAGCGCGGCTACGACGTGGTCTGGCTGGGAACCCGAACCGGACTGGAAGCGCGGCTGGTTCCGCAGGCGGGGCTACCCATAGAGTGGCTGGACGTTTCCGGCCTGCGCGGCAAGGGTCTGCGCTCCCTGTTGATGGCGCCATTGATGTTGCTGCGGGCCCTGGGCCAGGCGGCGCGAATCGTCCGCAGCCTTCGCCCGGGCCTTGCCATTGGTCTGGGTGGATTCGTCAGCGGCCCGGGTGGACTCATGGCCTGGCTGCTGAGGGTACCCCTGGTGGTGCACGAGCAAAACGCCGTGGCCGGCACCACCAATCGGATTCTTGCCCGCTTTGCCAAGGTGGTGTTCGAGGCATTCCCGAACAGCTTCGGCACCGGTGTTGCCACGCTCCAGGTGGGCAATCCCGTGCGGCGCGAAATTGCCGCCATCGCAGCACCGGGTGAGCGCATTGCGGGGCGCATGGGGTGCCCCAGAGTGCTGGTTATCGGCGGTTCCCAGGGTGCCCGGGCTCTCAACGAAACGGTGCCGCAGGCTTTGGCCCTGTTGCCGCAGCAGCGCCGTCCGGAAATCCGTCACCAGTCCGG
>JAHEDQ010000008.1 GCA_024641125.1 Candidatus Competibacteraceae bacterium
CAATGGTCATACCCCGGTCTATGAAGCGGCCAAGGGTGGCCATACCGCGCTGGTTAAATTCCTGATCGAACGCAACGCCGACGTCAATCTAGTGACGATGGAGACGATTTCGCCGCTGACGGTGGCGGTCTACAACGGTCACACCGAACTCGTTCCACTCCTGCTCGGAGCCGGCGCCCGGGTGGATCTGGTCGACAACTCGGGCAAGACGAGCGTGGTCTATGCGGCCGCCGGCAATTCAGCCGAGGCCCTGGGTCTCCTGCTGGACGCCGATGTCGCGGTGGACCAGCGTTACGGGAACGCACTGACCGCCCTCATGTGGGCATCGGGCTACGGGGCCAATGACAGCGTCCGATTGCTGCTGGACCGCGGCGCCGACCCCAACCTGGTGGATGACCGCGGTCGCACCGCGCTGATGATGGCGGCCCAGAACGGTCACGGCGAGACCATCGATATCCTGAGCGGCGCTGGGGCCAGAACAGGCATCAAGGATCAGGCGGGAAAGAGCGCGCTGGATCTGGCCCGGGAGGCCGGGCATCCAGACCTGATGCCCGGCGGTGGCTGACCGACCGGTCAGTTCGATCCCAGCGCCCCCAAGTAAGCGGCGACTCCGACGATTTCCTCGTCGCTCATCGATCCCATCAGAGAGGATTTCGATGGAGAATTGTTGCGCGCCTTAGTCTTGAAGTTGCGCAAGGTGAGTTCCAGGTACTGGGGGTGCTGTCCGGCCGCACGCGGCACCCGACTGTTACCTTCAAAACCGCTCAAATGACAGGCCACGCACTGCCCCGCGCTTATTGAAGACAGGGCAATCTGTCGTTGTTCGGGCGTCGCCTGATAATCAATGCTCGGCCAGGCCTGCTCCGAGAAGTACTCGGCCAGCAGTTTCATCTCGGCCTTCTCCAATCCCGAGGCCATGGGCCCCATGATGGGGTTGTCCCGCAGACCGGATTTGTAGTCCTTGAGCTGCACATAGAGATAGTAGAACTCCTGGCCAGCCAGAATGGGGTATTCGGGATTGGTCGAAGCGCCCTCCTCTCCGTGACACGAAAAGCAGGTCTGGAGCTGTTCCCGAACCGGCGCGAAAACGTCTTCCTCAGCCTGAGCCGTAAGACCGAGCAGGGCGAATACGAGCGGCAACAGGCGCATAACAATTATCCTCTGCGTTTGTGTTTGCATAGACTGAGGGAGCGCATCCATCAAATTCAGTCAGACGCAGCGCGGCCGCCCGAAGGCGGCCGCGTTCCCGGGTCAGAAAACCGCCCCGTGAGTTGACTCAGCGACCCGCAAGCTTGAAGGCAATGATTTCATTGCCCCGCGGGTAGTTGAGCTGCACGTTGCCGCCAGCGGCCACCACAATGTACTGGTTTCCACCCACATTGTACGAGGCCGGCGGTGCATTGACCCCGGCTTTGGCCTTGTACTGCCAGAGAATTTCCCCGCTGGCCGAATCATAGGCCTTGAACAGCCCATTGCCCTCGCCGGTCAGAACAATGCCGCCACCGGTGGCCAGCACGCCTCCGATCATGGGCTGTTCGGTCTTGGCCTTCCAGCGGATCTTGCCGGTGTTGTAATCCACCGCACTGACGTTACCCCACTGCTGCTCGGTAGCGATGACCTTGAAGGCGCCACCCAGCCACAGCTTACCCTCGGGATAGGGTGTCTCTTCAACGTGATAGGTCATGGGCTGATGGAGATTGATGGCGTAGGCCAGGTTCAGGCTGGGGTCGATCGCCATGGGCGACCATTCCACGCCCCCGTTGGCGCCCGGCAGCATGGGCGCGCCGTCTTTGGTGGGCAGGGTCCAGCGGCCGGTCTGGCTGACCATGGGGTCGGAAAATCGGATCAGACTGCAGTCGTCGGCCCGGTGAACGTAGACATACCCCGTCTTGCCACCATGCAGAATACCCTTGACCTGGTTGCCGGCCCCGTCATCCACCATGGTGATGATGGGTGGGCTGACCGCATCCAGATCCCATACGTCGTGGGCAATGTACTGGAAATGACACTGATAGCTGCCCGTCTCCAGATCCACCGCCACCAGGGAATCGGTGTACAGATTGTCGCCGGGGCGAATCGCCCCATAGAGATCCGGCGACGGGTTGCCCACCACGAAGTACACCATGCCGGTTTCCCGATCCACTGCCATGTTCTGCCAGACGCCGCCGCCCAGGGTCTTGTAGGGATCGCCGTTTTTCTCGTAGGCAACCCGCTCGGCGGTGATGTCCCGCATCATGTCGCGCCCGGTGGCATCATGGGTGGCCCAGACGCCCTTGGAGTCCTCCGGAACAGTGTCGAAATTCCAGACCAACTCGCCGGTTTCGGCATCGTAGGCCTTGACGAAACCGCGTATTCCGTACTCGCCGCCATTGGTGCCAATCAGGATCTTGCCGTCCACCGCGGTGGGCGCCATGGTCTCGCTGTAGCCCAGTTCCGGATCGGCCAGTTCGACTTCCCATGCCTTTTCGCCGGTTTTGGCATTCAACGCCACCAGCTTGGCGTCCAGCGTACCCATGTACACCTTGTCACCATAGGGAAACACACCTCGATTGTTGGGTCCGCAACAGTAGGTGGTGATCGGCCCCATCTCGTGCTTGAAGTGCCAGAGCTGCTCACCGGTTTCGGCGTTCAGCGCATAGACATGATTGAAGGCGGTGGTGACATACATGATGCCGTTGACCACGATGGGCGTGGTCTCCATGGACTCGACCACCTCGGTTTCGAATACCCAGGCTTTTTCCAGCGTATGCACATTTTCCCGGTTGATCTGCCGCGCCGGGTAGTAGCGGGTCTGTGCATAATTGCCGTTGGTGTGCAGGAAGTTGTTGGCGTCCCCATATGCGTGATCAAGCATGTCCTGGGTCACCACATGCATGTCGCCGTACAACGTTCCACCCTGCACTTCTTCGGCCGACGCACCTGCACAAAAAACCGTCATCAAAGCCACGCCGGACAGCGTCTGGCCAGTCCGCCGCATAGCATGTTTGCGAATCAGCATTACTCATCCCCCATTGATGGGCACAACACCCTTTTATAATTGGCGACGGGCAACTGTCTGAACCGCCCGTCGTCACCGGTAGCCGGTGTTTTCAACATAGCAGAGCGAGGGGTTTTCGCCAGTCGCACCGGCACCCGCCGGACGGCTCAGTGGCTCTGGCGTGGCCATTTCGAGGACTGCGCCGTAGCCGGGGAGTACACTTTGGCTGAGCCGGGTGTGTATGGGTGCCATCCGAGTCCACCGCGGAGATGCCTTGTGAGTGAACTGATCGATGCGCGAGGGCGAATTCGGGCGGCGGTGGGTGTCGCCGTTGGCCGGTCCGCCCTGCCCGCTTTGTTCCGGGAAATTCTTTTGCCGCCCATCGAAGGCGCCGGCTGAGCCGACGCCCGATGCGCCTCTGGCGGATCGCAGCGGGGCTGTTGCTCACCGGAGCCTGCTGCGCCGTGTGGGCGGATGACCGACAAACCCCGGTACAGCTAGAAGCCCGCGAGGGCGAGGAATCCGAAGAATCTGAAGCGCCCGATCTGCTGGAACGCCTCACCGAAAGAAACGACAAACGCATCGAATTGGATCCCTATCGCATCGGACTTGCCGGGCGGCTTCTGAGTATCGGCGGACAATACGAGCTTGGCTACGAACGGATACACAGCGGCGGCCGACGTCCAGACCTGGAACTGCGGCGCGGCAGTGAATTGGCACAGGAACTTGAGCTGGAAGCGTTTTATCGTTTCGATTCTCACCAATCCGTATTCGCTCAGGGGCGGTTGGTCATGGTGGACGAGCGCTACGGGGAATCCGACGCCGATGAGCTGATCAAATACGCCGAGCGGGGGGAAATGTGGTACCGCTACGAGGCGATTGCCGGATCCGAATGGGTGTTTGACATTGGTCGAATCGACTATCAGGACCCGCGCCACTGGTGGTGGGACGATGAACTGGACTCGGTTCGCATGACCTATGAGGGCGCTGGTCTGGTGTTCAGCGCCGCCCTGGCCAAGGAACTGGGCGGCGTCAGAAGCAACCTGAACGTTCTGGCAGCGGACGAAAAGGGCGTGGTCCGCGGGCTGGCGGCGGTGAGCTGGACCTGGGCGGACAATCAATCGGCGCAGCTGTTTCTGCTGCATCAGAACGATGATTCTACCCGGTTGCAGCCGGACGATTTCGCCCGGCCCGATCAGGAGGACCCGTCCGATGCGAATCTGACCTGGTTCGGTGGCCTTGTGACCGGCGTATTTGAGCTGCCCAGCCCGGGGCTTCTGGGCTATTGGCTGAACGGCGGTTGGGTGAAAGGAACCGAACACCTCACCGTTTTCGAGGACGAGCATGACGAGGGGTTGCGGGCAGAAGCCGTGCGCCGGCGAAAGGTCAATGGCTGGGCCATGGATGCCGGCCTGAGCTGGATGCCGGACTGGTCCTGGGAGCCCCGTTTTTTCGCTGGCTACGCCTATGGTTCGGGGGATTCGGATCCAGAATCGAAACACGATAGAGCGTTTCGTCAAACCGGCCTGGAATCAAACGATGCCGGCTTCGGGGGCGTAGAAGAGTTCCCCAACTACGGCATTCTGATCAACCCGGAATTGTCAAACCTCGGTATCGCCACCGTGGGTGTCGGCGGCGCCCTGTTCCGGGCAAGTTCCCTGGATCTGGTCTATCACCACTATCGCCTGGCCGACCCGGCGGAGATCCTGCGGGATGCCAACATCGAGGTGGAACTGACCGGAAACGACCGGGACTTCGGCCAGGCGCTGGACCTGGTGCTGGCACTAGAGGAATGGAAGCAGATAGAACTGTTGTTGACTGTTTCCGCCTTTCGGGCGGGTCGCGCCTTCGGCAGAGATCACGGCGAGATGAGCTATGGGGGATTCGCCGGTTTGCGCATTACCTTCTGATTAACAGTAACGCTCGCCACCCCAGGCCAGAGCGCGCTTGTTTCAGACGTGAGCGCGCAACAGTTCGCGGCGATAGTACTTGAGCTCTTCAATGGAATCCCGCACATCATCCAGTGCCAGATGAGTTGAGCTTTTACCAAACCCCGGCAGGTCCGGATACCAACGCCGGGACAACTCCTTCAAAGTGCTCACATCCAGGTTGCGGTAGTGGAAATAGCGCTCCAGGTCCGGCATCCAATTGACCAGAAAGCGCCGGTCCTGACAGATCGTGTTGCCGCACATGGGCGAAGCGCCGGCCGGCACCCAGTGAGACAGAAATTCGACGGTACGACGCTCGGCCTCCTGAGCGCTGATGCGGCTGTCGTGGACCCGTTGCGCCAGCCCCGATTTGGCATGCTGCCGGGTATTCCATTCATCCATGCCCTGCAGCCGATAGTCGGCCTGATGAACGGCGAACGCGGGCCCCTCGGCGAGAACGTTGAGTTCTTTGTCGGTGACCACCGTGGCGATTTCGATGATGCGATCATGGAGCGGATCAAGACCGGTCATTTCCAGGTCGATCCAGATCAGGTTGAGCGGGTCTTGGGGCATGCGGCTTTCCTCGGCGGCCGGGCTGTGGTGTCCGGTTGCGCGGGATTGTAGCAGAGGCTACGCTCAGCCCTGTATGGCGCCGACCGGCGCGGATCGATCGGGAGTGGGACATGCTCAAGGCTCTGAACCTGACGTTGCTGATGGTACTGCCGGCTGCCGCATTGGCGGAAGATCCCGCCGCCGGCCGCACCCTGCATGAGGACAATTGTGTCGCCTGCCACACATCTCTTATGGACGGCAATCCCGACGAGATGTATCTACGGGACAACCGCTTCGTACAAACCTACCCCAGCCTGGTCACTCAGGTGCGGCGCTGCGAGGTCAACCTGAACCTGCAGTGGTTCGACGAGGACGTGGACAATGTGGCAGCATATTTGAACGAGGCGTTTTACAAACTGCCCCGTTGATCCCGCGCCTCCATGGCGAAGCGCAGACTGACTGGGCAACAGGTTCGCCGTATCCAACAATCCCGGGCTGCGCGCCGGGAGGCGGCCCGCCACCGCATTGATCGGCGTCTGGACGCCGGCGACGGCCTGGGACCCGAAACCCCGGGCGTCGTTATCACCAGTTTTGGTCATACCCTGGTGGTCGAATGCGATGACGGGACATTGCATCGCTGCGTCGCCCGCCGGACATTGGACACTCCGGTCTGCGGGGACCGGGTCTTCTGGCAGGCGTCGACCGAGACGGAAGGTGTCATCGTCGCGCTGGAACATCGCCGATCGATTCTGGCCCGGCCAGACCACAGCGGTCGCAGCAAACCCCTGGCGGTCAACATCGACCGGGTGCTGGTGGTCATTGCGCCCCGACCGGAACCCAGTGAAGCCCTGGTGGACCGATACCTGGCTGCGGTCGCAGCCATGGGTGTTGAAGCGCTGCTCGTGATCAACAAAACCGATTTGCTCCAGGATGCCGTCAGCAACACGCTGACAGAGCGTATTGCCGTGTACGAGCGCATCGGCTATCGGTTATTGCGGGTCAGCACCAAACGGGGCGAGGGCCTTACCACCTTGAGTGAAGCCATGCGCCGGGGCACCAGCATACTGTTGGGCCAGTCCGGTGTGGGAAAATCATCGCTCGTCAAAGCTTTGCTGCCACACCGGGAGATCGCCATCCGGGCAATCTCGCAAACCACTGGTTTAGGCACGCATACCACCACCAATGCCACCCTTTATCATCTCGACACGGGCGGTGGGCTGATCGACTCCCCCGGTGTTCGCGGATTTGAACCAGCACTGACCGCGGATCAGGTGGCCAACGGATATCGCGAGCTTGCCGCTTTCCTGGGCCACTGCAGGTTCTCCAACTGCAGCCACACGGTGGAACCGCAGTGTGCGCTGAAACAAGCCGTTGAGGCGGGCACGGTGGATCGGCGACGCTTCGCCAGTTTCCTGGAACTGCAGGCTCAAGCCAATGCGCGAGAGGAGCTGAAACATCCCGCCTGAAACCGCCTTCCCTGGCTTGGGATTTGCCTCTTTTCCAATCAAGTGGCGTCGATCGGCCCCAGCGGTCACGTCCTTCTACGACCGAACCGATGGGAGTCGAATACATGCCCGCAATCTCCGACGCGCTGCTCAGGGAGGGCACGGCCGAATTGTTGAGCAAGGTCCACCGGCGCCTCTCCAAGCTGGGCGATCCGGTCGATGTAAATACATTCGGGCGGATCGAAGACCTTCTTGCGCACACCCGCAAATACCCGGATCCCTTGCTGGAAGCCCTTGCCTTCGCCCTGGCCCGGGAGTGTGGCCTGCAACAACCGGGCGACAGCGATGAGGCTGTGGCAAACAAACCCGACGATGCCAGCCCGGCCGACACCGGTGCAGTCAGTCCAGAGGAAGGGACCGAGGCGGCAAATGAACGCCGGACTCGCGCTGCGCAAAGGGCCCGGGAGCTGGAACAAACCCTGGTGAAGCAGAAGGCCAGATCCGCAGCCAGAGCGCGGCGACGGCAGAGCACCACACCCGCCGCCGTAGAGCAAGCCGTTCAGTCGGTCCTGGATGGCAGCCCGGTCGACGCCAGACCTCAGACGCACACAGCCGACGCGACCAAGGGTCGCGGTTCTCGAATGGGCCGCCTGGTCAAGGGGCTTATTGGCGCTGGTCGCACCACGGATGCCGAGATCAGCCGGCCAGGGTCAGCCGAAGGGCCAAAGAAAAAGATCATGTATCGGGGGCGGGTGATCGAGATCTAGCGGATGTGAGGGGCCGGGTTTTGCCTCGGGTGAGACAGTCGCTCAGCCCGGTGGCCAACCCATACGCCGTCCAGCCATCAGATGAAGATGGACATGGAACACGTCCTGACCTCCATCCTCGTTACAATTGACCAGTGTCCGATAGCCGGACTCGGCAAATCCCTCGTCGGCGGCGATCTGCTTGGCGGCCAGATACATGTCCCCCACCAGCGCAATCGTTTGCTCGTCTAAATCGTTCAAAGTGGCGATGTGCCGTTTCGGCACCACCAGCAGATGTTTTGGCGCCTGGGGATTCACGTCCCGAAACGCCACCACCGTGCCGGTCTCATAGACCTTGTCGGCGGGAATCTCACCGGCGACGATACGACAAAAAATACAGTCGGCCATAGGGGTTCACGCCCTCCTCATAAATTCGTACGACCTGCCATGGCATGGGATAAAGTGCCGCTGTCCACATACCCCAACTCGCCGCCCAGCGGCACCCCGTGCGCGATGCGGGTGGCCCTGATCTCCCGGGCCCTGGCCATCTCGCTAATGTAGTGCGCGGTGGCTTCACCCTCCACGGTGGGATTGGTGGCGAGAATGAGTTCGCTCACCGCGCCTTCATCCAGCCGGGCTTCCAGTCGTTCCAGTTCCAGCTCTTCGGGCCCGATCCCGTCCAGGGGCGACAGGTGGCCCATAAGCACGAAATACAGGCCGTTGAATCCGGTCGCGTGTTCAATAGCGGCGACGTCGGCGGGGGTCTCCACCACACAAACAAGACTGCGATCGCGGTGCCCGCTGGCGCAAATGTCACAAACCTGGTTCTCACTGAGATTACGGCACAGGCTGCAGTGCGCGATCCGCTCCACCGCCTGGATCAGCTTCTCCGACAGTCGCCGGGCACCCTCCGGGTCCCGCTCCAGCAGATGGAACGCCATGCGCTGGGCGCCCTTGGAACCCACGCCAGGCAGGCAACGCAGCGCCTCCACCAACTCGCCCAACAGCCGGGACTGAAACATGCTCTCCTAGCCCGCCGCCCTAGAACAACTTGCCCAGATCGCCCGGCAAACCCAGGCCGGCGGTCATGTCGCCCATGCGCTCCTTGGTGGTCTTTTCCACCTTGTGCACGGCATCATTGATGGCCGCCGCCACCAGATCCTCCAGCATATCCCGGTCTTCCCCCATCAGACTCGGGTCTATGCTCACCCGGCGCGCTTCGTGGCGGCCGGTGAGAACGACTTTCACCAGCCCTCCGCCGGATTCGCCCTCGATCTCCATCGACGCAAGCTCTTCCTGCGCTTTCTGCAGATCGGCCTGCATCTTCTGCGCTTGCTTCATCAGGTTGCCCAAACCGCCTTTCATGGCGTCATCCTCGCTGCCAAAATTTGGAAACACAAAAAACAAGATAACCGCCGCAACGGCCGGTTGCCCCGTCAGTCCAGGGGCTTGATCGACCCGTCCACGATGGTGGCACCAAAGCGCGTCTCTAATTCCCGTATCAGCGGATCGCTTTCGATGTTGCGTTCGGCCTCTCTTTGGCGCTCAGCTTCGCGTGCCGCACGCCGCGCCGCGGGCGTGCAGACGCCCGGGTCGCCCGTTTCTATCTGAATCTCAACACTGTGGCCGAGCAGGCGCGCGAACACCTGCTGCAGTCCCCGCTCGGTGCGCTGACTGCGCAAATGCGCCTGACCCGCATCCACCATCAGGGTGACCCGGCTCTGATCACAAGCGGTCAACACGCAATGACTTGCCAGCTCCCTGGCCACGCCCTTGAACGGCAGTGCCTGGAACAAGGTATCCCAGTCGGCATCGGCCAGCCCGTCCGGCCCCGGAATCGGCAGTGGGGAATCTGCATCCACCGCTTGTGATTGCAGCGGCGCAGGCACCCTGTCTACAGGCGCAGACTGCGGATCGTCGCTGTCCCCAAGCGCTGGTAACGGCGGCACCTCGACACCCGCCGCCGAAGTGGCGGGTTCGGTTAAGGGTTCCGCGCGTCGCGGGAGTTCCACCACCGGCGCCGTTTGTTCCGATACCCTGGCCTGTATCCGGGTCGCACCGGCTGAACCACTGCCCTGATTCCGCGTCGGCGAAACATCAATGCTCATAGCATGGTTCAGCGCCTGCTTTGCCAGACCGGCGCGGCCCGCGCTGCGGTGCCGATCCGGCCCATCCGCCGACACGGGCACGACGCTGGACTCGTTGGCCGCGGGCCCCGTGTCCAGCGCCGTGCCCGGGGCAACCGGGCGGCCCGGACCCAAGTCGGGGACCCGAGGGTTCGGAGCAGAACGGGTTGCGGTTGTGGATCCTGGGCCGGGCATGGCAGTGGCGTCGCCATCCTCCGGGATAAAGGCCAGCATCCGCAGCAGTATCATCTCCATTCCGCCCCGACACTCCGGCGACAGGGGCAAATCGCGACGGCCGATGAGTCCAATCTGATAAAACAACTGAACGTCTTCGGGAGACAGCATCGCGGCCAGGCGCCGCAAATCCTCCGGCTCGGCGACAAAATCGTCCACCGCCTCCGGCGCCACCTGCACCAGTGCCACCCGCTGCAGCAGCGTCACCAGATCTGCCAGCACCTGCTCATAGTCCGGCGCCATGGCGTCCAACTGTGCCACGGTGTTCAGCACCGCAGACCCGTCCCGGGCCGCCAGAGCCTCCAGCAGGGTCAGTACATGCCTCGGATCGATGCTGCCCAGCATGTCCGCCACCTGGGCGGCGGCGAGTTCTCCCCCGCCGAATGAAATGGCTTGATCCAGCAAACTCAACGCGTCACGCATACTGCCATCGGCCGAACGGGCAACTTGGCTGACCGCCGCCCGATCGTAAACGATGTTTTCCTGGGTCAGGATTACGGCCAGGTGATCCGCGATCAAGCCCGGAGCAAGGCTCCGCAGGTTGAACTGAAGGCAGCGGGACAAGATGGTGACCGGCAGCTTTTGCGGGTCGGTGGTGGCCAGCAGAAATTTTACGTGAGGCGGCGGCTCTTCCAGGGTCTTCAGCAATGCGTTGAAGCTGCTCTTGGAGAACATGTGCACTTCGTCGATGAGGTACACTTTGAATCGGCCCCGGGCGGGGGCGTACTGGATATTGTCCAGCAGGTCCCGAGTATCGTCGACGCCGGTCCGGGACGCGGCGTCCACTTCGATCAGATCGACGAAGCGCCCGGCATCGATGTCCAGACAGGCCTGACAGGCCCCACAGGGCTTGGAGCTGACGCCCCGCTCGCAGTTCAGGGCCTTGGCGAGTATCCGTGCCAGGCTGGTCTTGCCTACGCCGCGGGTCCCGGTGAACAAAAACGCGTGGTGGACCCGATCATGGTCCAGGGCGTTGCTGAGCGCCCGCACGACGTGCTCCTGTCCCACCATTTCCTCGAAGCGCCGCGGACGCCACTTGCGTGCAAGTACCTGGTAGCTCATGGGAGGTGGAATGGCCCCCTGGGGCAAAACGCACGATAGGCAGTCGTTCGGAACTATACAAGAATGGTGGCAATCCGTACCAGCCACACCCCGGCGCCCGAAGCCACTGTTACCGTTGCTCCCTTCCGGGCCTGGCGGGGTTCACAGTTTCTCGTCGCGAGGGGACCGGTACGGATCACCATTGACTCGCCTCATTCGGTCCCGCCTGCTATGGCGGCGGGCGACACCCTACCATATTCCAGCGCGGGTGCGGGAGTACCCGGAGTCACGGCAATCCGTACCGTCGCCCTCGCCCATCTTTGAGGCGCCACGCTGCCTCGATAGCATGTATCTGCGCGAGACCGCATTGACTGCAGAAATTGGCAAGTCCACAGTCGAACCACGATCCTCGGCAGTTCATGGCCCATCCGTTGGACCAGCGCTACGCTTGAGTGCCCGCGGGCGGCCAGATCCTGCTTCAGGTGACATCTGGACCCCATCTGCAGGTCAAATTGACAGCGCGCAATGCGAATGGGAGTGGGTGTTGCCGCTCACGGCCGCGCAGCGGCAAGCTTCGTCGGGCTGACCTATACTGACCGCTGAAACAAGCGCTACGCACCCGCTGCAAATGGCCGGGCTAGCGCGTTCCACAGCAGCCCTTGCGAAGTCCATGGTAGGAATCGAATGAACGTATTGACTGTCGAACAGCAGGCTGAGCTGCTGGCCCTCACCAACAGTGTGGACAGCGTGGAGCTGAAACTGTCGGTTGCCGACTGTGAGTTTTACAGCACGGGGACAGCGCTTGGGCTCGACCCGATCGAAGCCGAAATAAGACAGGTCTTTTTCTTCGACACCGCCGATCTCGACCTGGACGCGGCGGGAATCGTGGTCCGTGCGCGGCGTATCCAGGGCGGTGAGGCCGATACCGTGGTGAAGCTGCGCCCCGTCGTCCCGGAAGAATTGCCCGAAGATCTGCGCAAGTCAGAGAGCAGCAAGGTGGAGGTGGATCTCATGCCCGGCAAATACGTCTGCTCCGCATCGCTCAAGGGCAAGTCCGATCCGGACGACGTCATGCGGGTCATCGCGGGCAAACGGGATGTAGAAGAACTTTTTTCCAAGGAACAGCGTGCGTTTTTCGAATCCCATGCGCCCAAAGGCATGAATATGAACGGGTTGAGCGCGCTAGGGCCAATTCTGACCCTAAAGCAGAAGTCCGTAATCAAGGCGCTGGAGCGCGAGCTGGTAGCGGAACTCTGGTTCTATCCGGACCACACCCGGATCCTGGAGTTATCGACCAAATGCGATCCCGGCGAAACCTTTCAGGCGGTCGCTGAAGTCAGAAGCTATCTCGCCGACAAAGGCATTGACCTGGACAGCGAACAGAAAACCAAGACCAAAACCGCGCTGGATTGCTTCGCGAAACACCGGGCATGATCTTTTATTGATGCCGACAGGAGCGGAATGCTCATTTCGGATAAAGCAAATCAAAACGCGAGTCTGTGCCGCCCTCCACCACCGCCTTGCCGATCAACAAACCAATCAGCTCGGCGACGGGCACCGTGTAGTGCTTGGCGTCCCAATAATTTTTATCGGCGGTCGTGATATCGGATTCGATCATGAAATCCAGCACATAGGCATTCGCCTGCGCTGAGGCGAGCGCCACGACTCGAGATTTGCACTCGTCCCAGACAACCGCTTCCCGGGATCCGGGCGCCGCTTGGAAATAGCGATGATAGGGCACGAACAGCATGATCTTACGGGTTTCCGGACCCAGCTCGGACAGCATCGTCTCGAGACGATCCAGTGCCGGATACGCCAATTGTGCCCGTTCCGCCCCGGACATGGCGACCGGCGGATCCACCGGCTGTTTCGACTTTGGCTCCGAACCGCCGTAGATCTCCGTACGCGCCTTGTCCAGGTCGTATTCGGTCATGGGCTTGGTAAACACCGTGTAGCCGTCGAGACCAGGTTCGTACTCCGACAGGCCGGCGCTGGCCAGCATCTGCCGCCATGCGTGGGTCAGCACCGGAATGTTGAGCGGCGGTAGATCGTTCCAGGGCGAATCGTCGTATATCCAGTCCGGGAAATCCGCGGCGGTGACCGAGCCGACAAAATACTGATCGGCCCAGCCGGCGATACACCACAGGTAGTCCAGGCCGAAAATGACCGTGCCGATTTCCTGGTGATGGCGCCGGAAAAGCCTGAACATCTGAAGTTGCTCCCAGGACGACGCCGCGTTCATACCCAGATTGGCGAACGTCCCCCCCAACACGGCATTGAGTTGCTCTGGTTTTAGCAAGCGTATGTTCGAGTTGCCGATGACGGCGCTGTCGAAACTCGATCGCTTGGCCAGCATGGGGTGAAACAGGCGCTGAATGCCATCCACCGGAACCCGTTCCAGATCCGGCGAGAACGGCACGGTGTCGTAGGGATCAATCACCAGCACAAACAGGTACAAGGCCCCGGTCACGGTCACAAGCACCACAACCAGGGTTCGGGCGAACCCGCGCCACTGGCGCTCAGAACTGGAAGTAGAGAAATTCCGTGTATCCATCGCCAGCCAGATTCAGGGTCAGGTAAATCAGCAATCCGGCCGTAGCTGCGGCCCAGATTCGCCTCGGACGCAGCAGGTTCAAGGCCAAAACCTGGCTGGTGGGGCCCAGCACCGCCAGGACGAAGGCCAGAATACTGAAGCCCCAGTTGTAGGAGATTGGCAGCGCCAGTGATAAACCGTTAACCCCAACCATGGAACCGAGTATGGAGTACGCGGTGTCGAGACTGTCGGCACGGAAAATTACCCAGCAGGGCAATAAAAACAAGAGCGTCAGGACCCAGGCGGGCCTATGGCTCAGTCTGCGTCCAGAGGCAGTCCAGAGATGATTGACCACCAGCGCCGCCCCGTGGAGTGCACCCCAAAGCACGAAGGTCCATCCCGCTCCATGCCACAGTCCGCCCAGCAGCATGGTCGCCATCAGGGCCATGATCAGGCGCGGCGTGCCCTTACGATTGCCACCCATGGGAACATACAGGTAGTCCCTGAGAAAGCGGGAAAGGCTGATGTGCCAGCGGCGCCAGAATTCGCGTATGGAAGTGGCCACATACGGCGCGTCGAAGTTGAATGGAATTCGCAGACCAAACATCATCCCCAGGCCGATGGCCATGTCGGAATACCCCGAAAAATCGAAATACAACTGCATCGAATAGGCGGCCGAGGCCACCCAGGATTCGGCCAGTGTGAGGGCCCTGCCATCAGCCGCGGCCTCGAACAGAGGCGTGGCTGTGATCGCCAGACGATCTGCGATCAACGTCTTTTTGAGCAGGCCGACACAAAACAATGCGACGCCTTGGGAAAACAACTGGAAAATCGCGGGGCGCAGGGGCGATGTCTGGTACTGGGGGATGATCTCGTCATGCCGAACGATCGGTCCGGCGATGAGCTGCGGGAAAAACATGACATACAGGGCGTAGCGCAGCAGGGGATAGGTCGGCGCCCGGCCCCGTCGCCGATCCACCAGATAGGAAATCTGCTGAAAGGTAAAAAAACTGATGCCCAGGGGCAATACCAGATCATAGTGATCGAAGCTGCGGCCGGCCAGAGCGTACATGTTCTCGGCGAAAAAGTTGTAGTACTTGAACACGCCGATGAGCAGCAGATTGGCTGAGATCCCGACCGCAATCAGCGCACGGCGGCTGTAGCGCGGCAAGCATTGCGAAAGCAGCCAGTTGAACAGTATGGACCCGGCCAGGAGCGGCAAAAAGCGAACGTCCCAGTAGCCGTAGAACACGGCTGAAGCCGCCAGCAACCAGAATAAGCGGACATCGGTGAATTTCCCGAGCAGATAAAAACCCAACAGGGTGATGGGCAGGAACAGGGCTATGAACTCGGGGGAATTGAACAGCATATGTCGCAACCCTGGGACGCGCACATATCCGACCGGCTGGGAAGCCGATGACCCATCCTGAGCGAGGGCGCGCGGTTTCTCCAATGCCCGGATGCAAGCAGTGGACGCCTACCCGATCCTTTTTCACCCCGAAGCACGGGCCCTGCAAGGCGGCTCAGTATAGCCCATGACGCCATGCTGACGCAGACTCGTTGGATGCCCAGGCTACAACGGGTTTCGAGCGCTGCGGCGTTGAAGTCCTCCCCGCGAAAACGGCCTCGCAGCCAGGCCATTAAATTGGTTCTGTCTATCTATTATTTCAATCTAAACGATTTCACTTATACCATCGCAGATCATACCGTTGGCCATCACCACTGTTGGGTTGCCATAGTCGACGAGGCGCGGAACATGACAACGCTGGTAAACACCATTCGCCGCCGGGTAATCGTGTTCCCGGGACAAGTCAGGCATTTGAACGGGCGCAGTGCAATGGTGGGCCTGGCGGTAGCGGCTGTTTCGATGGTGCCCGGCGGCTGGCGCCTGGCATTGGACGCTTTAAGCGAAGCATATCTTGCGGTGGCGGTTTTCGTTGCAGGCACCCTGGCCCTGCTGCACGTTGCCGAGCGTGGCCTCAAGACCGACTTAGGGGACTGGCTTCTGCGGCATCCGCGATGGCAGGTGCCCGCCGCTACGGCCCTGGGCGCCTTCCCCGGCTGTGGAGGCGCAATTATTGCGGTGACCCAGTTTTCCCGGGGCAAACTGAGCTTCGGTGCCGTGGTGGCCACGCTGACGGCCACCATGGGCGATGCCATGTTCTTGCTTTTGGCGCGTGAACCGTATACCGCTTTCGTGGTGTCCGGCATCAGCATGGCGGTGGGGATGATCAGCGGCCACCTGATTGACGCGGTACACAGCAGGGATTTCCTGCGGCCTCGTGGCGGCACACTAGAGGTCGATGCGGCGTCAAACCCATTGGGCGCGATCCCACAGCCGTTGCGCGGTGCCGAATGCGTATGGATCGCTTTGATGGCTCCTGGCCTGGTAGTTGGATTGCTTGCGGCCTTCCAGATCGATCTGGACGCCTACCTTCGCCAGTGGACCGATCTGGCTCCGGCCCACTGGCTGGGCGTGGCCGGTTCAGTGACTGCCATGGCCATGTGGGCCGCTCGTCGCGACTCTCAACCCAAATCCGACCTGGAACAGAGGCGGGTCACACCCGACCAGGCGCCGCAAACGGGCGGCGTTATCGACACCACCAATTTCATCACCAGTTGGGTGGTGTTCGCGTTCGTCGGCTACGAGTTGCTGCTCGCCGCCAGCGGCATTGATTTGGCCGCGATTTTCGAGACCTGGGGCCCAATGGTTCCGGCTGCTGCCATTGCCCTTGGGTTCATCCCGGGATGCGGCCCACAAATCATGGTGACGTCGCTGTATTTGTCGGGATCGGTGCCCCTGTCCGCCCAGTTGGGCAATGCCATTGCCAACGATGGCGATGCCTTGTTCCCGGCCCTTGCGGTTGCACCCAGGGCAGCTTTGGTGGCCACGCTGTACAGTGCCGTGCCCGCGGCCATCGTCGCCTATGCTTGGTACGCGCTGGTGGAAACCTGAGCGCGGCGACAAACTGTATGTCGGTAGAGTGAAAAGTCACAGTGGTGAAAAAGCCCACAGGAACTGCCAGATGAAAGCCATATTGATCAAACCCGACGAACAGACGATCGAACAAATTGACCTTGCCGGCGCGGAGGACATTGCGAAACACATCGGTTTCGACACCATAACCTCGGACGAGATCGGACCCGGCGGGGATCGCCTGTACTTCGATGAGGAATGCTTTCTGCGGGGCAGCAGCGGACGCTTTCAGATCGATACGGTGGTCCCGGTATCAGGTCCCGGGCTCATCATCGGCTCCCCCGACAATGGACAAACCCTTAGCGATGCCGTGTCCGATACCGAGTCTATCCGAGCGCGCGTCAAGTATCTCTAGCGCCCACGGAGCAGATTGGCGGGAAGGTTGCCAGGCAGAGCCCAAGCTCAGGTTAGAGGGACGGTATGTAAATCTAGACCGTCCCTTGTTTGAAAGCGTACTGTTACCCCTGGCGATGGTATTTGCTTTGACCTGGCGCGGCGGGAGGTGCCGGAAAACCATCAACGCTGCGGAAATTCAGCCGTTTTGGGCGGCACAACGGCGCACCATCAGAATAGGCGGCGCACAGCCTTGACGGGCTGCAGGGTGTTACTCTAAGGAAGGTCTGAACATTTGATACGAATCGCGTTTCGGTCCTCAAGAGCGCAGAGTCGAGGCTCCCGGCGCAAAGCCATAGTCATTCTATGGCCAAGCCGGGAAACGCGGCAGATGTGCCCTTGTGGGCGAAACCCCGGAGGGGCCGGGCCTTTGCGCCCCTCGAACCGCGTTGCACCTCGCTCGTTGGCATCTTACTCATTTGCCTTGGACCAACTTCGCTCGGTGCGTCCCGTCTGGGAGAGCGCAAAGACCCCGGCGCGATCGCAGCAATCGATCAGACCTTCCCTGGTGCGCCGCTGATTTATTCTTGACGAAGCAGATTGGAGGCTGAGATGCGCGGGTTCAAGGCGCATGTTGCGGGTAATAGGGGTTCTATTGCCAAGATTTGCAACGATGAAGCTGTACATTCCGGTCACAGAATGCACGTCCAGGACTAGATCAGAGACGCCCCAGGTCCACGCTCGCCATTTCGACAAACCCGCCCCTGCTCTGGAAACATGTCTGATCGCAAGCCCAGTGACATCCAAGCAGACGATGGCCCTGGAGACATCGGGGTCAGTATCTGGCTACTGCTGCTGGCGTTGGCCGACCTGCGTCGCCACGGCACCTGGCCCGACCGGGCGATGGGCTTTTGCCTGTCAGCGGGCGGCGCTCTGGTAACCACGCCGGCGACGGACTCGCGAGCACGCCTGACATGGGGCGCTGAGGGTCTTGCGCCGGCCCAGGGTGAGCTCCCCGGCAGCCGGGATCTGGTTGATCTGTACTCGCCATTGTTCCCAGCCAACACGGCGGACCCACTGGCCGTGGCGCATCTTGGGCAAAGCATCGACGCGCGGATCGCGACCCAATCGGGGGACTCCTGTTTCGTGACCGGGCCCGAGAACATTGTCCACCTGCATCGCATGCGAGCCCTGTGCGATGCGGTGATCGTAGGCGCCGGCACGGTGGACGCGGACAATCCACGGCTGACCACCCGCCTGGTGCAGGGACCGAATCCGGTTCGGATCGTGATCGATCCGGAGCGGCGGATTTCGCCGGAAGTGGGTGTGTTCAACGACGGCGCGGCCTGTACACTGCTCGTGTGCGCGGCGGATCGGGTCACCGCCAGGGACAGCGACCAGGCCGTCATCGGACTCCCACGCCGTAACCACGGCCTGTGTTTGCCGACCCTCATGTCCGCGCTGCAACACCGGGGTTTGCGAAATCTTTTCATAGAAGGGGGCGGCGTCACGGTTTCGCGCTGGATGACAGCGGGACTGCTGAAGCGCCTGCATGTGACGGTGGCACCGGTGTTCATTGGCGAGGGTCGCGCATCGCTTGGACTGCCCCCGGCAACGGCCATGGCATCGTGTCTGCGGCCCGATTGCCGTGTGTTTCGGCTGGGTAAAGACCTGTTGTGGGATTTCGATCTCAGCGGTGATCACCCGAGCGAATCGAAACCGACGTCGCAACCGCAGGGGCCACGACGGGTGTGCTGATGTCAGGCAGGTGGCGGCATTGCCAGGAGATCGAAGTGCCCGACCACCAGCGCGGACGCCGGTCGGCGGATGCATCCCAGCCTCTGGATCAACCAGCGGTCTATCTGCGCACGCTGGTCGGGGTCAACTTCCATCGCCGCTTCGGCCACGCCCCGGACCAGCGCCTCCTGTAGCGTCGCATCGGCGCAGGCCAGCCGCCAATCACTTTGGACCCGCCTAACCCGGTAACCGGATTTCCGGAAACACTGCGCCGCGTAGTCGGTCGCGGCTGGGCCCAGAGCCGGCCCAAAGCCCTTGTCCCATCCCTGATGCCGGTTAAACAAGTAGGTGACATGGCGGTCGGCACCCATCTTCGGCTGCCAGAGCATGCGGCCATCGTAACTGAGGGCGAACAACACCGCACAGCAATGGGCGGAGCAGTGGCGCACCAGATCGTCGACCCAGTCACGCGACACCAGGTCCAGCAGGGCCGAGGCGGTCACCAGATCGGTCTCGTCAAACGGCAGCGTGTTCAAGTGAGCGGCAAGATCAAGCCGTCGCCAGCAAAGGGTGGCGGAGAACACGGACCCAACGAGGCGCACGCCTTCTCCCGCCGGACTCAAACCGTAGCCCTGATCGACGGCCCACATCCGCATCGCTTCGGGCGCGCGTCCCAGCAGCACGGCGTCGGAGTCCAACAGCAGCCAGTGCTGATCGCGCCCCAGGTACGGTCCCAGAAAACGCAGATTTGCGCCGATCCCGCTGCCCAGATCCATTATCCGCAGGGGCGCCCCATCCGGTCTTTCCGCAACCAGGTTGGCGGGAAGCGAAAGGTCCCGGGCGCGTGTATCGACCCCTTCGCGCAACGCCAACCAGTTTGGGCTGAAATCACTCATGCGGGCACGCAGTGCGAACCGCCGCCTCAAACTGCCCCACCGCCTCCGGCCAGGTCGTGAGCCGGCTACGCGCACGCCGTGCGCCATCGGCAAGCCGTGCGCGTAGCGTGTGGTCGTCCATGATCCGCCCCAAGGCGGCAGTCAGTGGCTCACAGCCCCCCGTCGGCACCAGCAGAGCGGCGTCCGCCGGCACAGTTTCCGGTATCGCGCCGGCCTCCGTGGCGACAATCGGCAGCCCCCGGGCCAGCGCCTCGGACAACACCATCCCATAGCCCTCATGGTGGGATGCCAATACAAACACATCTGCCTCGTCGTAACATGCGTTCAGTGCTCTGTCCGCCAGTTCACCGGCCAGCAGTATGCGATCTCCCAGCCCCAATGCGTCGATCTGAAGACGCAGAGACTCGGCGGTGCCCGGCGCCCGCACGATGCTGCCTGCACAGGTCAACCGCCAAGCCCGGTCACGCAGAGGCGCCAGGGCCGAGAACAACAAAGCATGACCCTTGCGGGGCGTCAGGCTTGCAACGCAGAGCAGGTTCACTCGGTGATCGCGCGTCCCCCGTGCCAGGGGTGCCCGGTCGGTGCCGGGACACACCACGCTTATGTGTTCCGGCAACACGCCGTAACCGGCCAACCCCAAGGCTGTGCGCGAACTGGTGGTGATGACCCGGGACGCGGCCGCCAGGCAACGGCGTTCACTCTGTCGGAGCCGCTCGGCGGTCGCGGGGGCAAGCCCCGTCTCCAGCGCCAACGGGTGATGGATCAGGGCGATCAGGCGCAGCCTCGAGGCAAAACGCTCCGCCAGCGCCGCCATACCACCCAATGCCAGACCGTCGATCACCACCGGTCGGCCGCCGGGTATCCGCGCCAATACCCGACCGGCCTCATCCAGGGCGTCGGTAGAAGGATGCGGAAACCCCGGATCGAGTTCGTGCACATTGACGCACCAACCCAGGGTTCTCAGGCCTTGCACCATCCGGCGATCATAGATGTATCCACCGGTGCGGGTTTTCAGGGCGCCTGGAATGACAAAATCCAGCTCACGCGCCACCGTCAATCCGGCAACGCGTTCTCATAACTGGCCGACGCAATGTGCGACTCGTGCAATGTCACTCGCATGCTGGTCAAGCCGGCGGCCGCCGGGCCCAGAGACCCGTCCCGAATGCGGTCGGAGATGCGATCGAACACCACGCGGGCGAGGAACTCGGTGCTGGTGTTGACCCCGGAAAAGGCGGGTTCGTCGTCCAGATTACGGTAGTTGAGCGCCTTCAGTACGGCGCCAAGGGCCTGGCTGGCCAGACCGATATCCACCACCAGACCATCGTCGTCGAGTTCGGATCGCCGCATTTCCAGGTCCACCACATAGGTCGCACCATGTAGCTGCTGGGCCGGTCCGAATACCTCACCGCGAAAACTGTGGGCGATCATGAAATGGTCACGCACTGTGACACTGTACATAGTGGATCCTCATGGGTAGGTGATGCGGTGGCAGATACTGTCACCGGGATCATCGGCCAACTGTGCGAACACCGCTGGCAGGGTATCAAAAGGGCTCTCCTGGGTGATCAGACAGTCGACGACCGGGTCCGACAGAAGTTCGAGCGCCAGGCGCATGCGCCGGCCATGGGACCACCGTACCCGCTGTCTAGCGGCCACCGTCCCGACCTGGGAAGCCCGCAGGCAGAGCCGGTGCGCGTGGAACGCTTCTCCCAACGGCACCGACACCGTCTGGGTACCGTACCAGCTCATTTCAAGAACCGTGGCTTCGAATCCGGCAAGACCCAGGGCGGTGGTTAGACCGGACGCGCTGCCGCTGCAGTGGACGACCGCATCGGCATCCGCCCGGGCGCCGTCCGGTAACGCAAAGCCGACACCCAGCCTCGCCGCGATCGCCGCTCGACTCGGATTGGTGTCGATCAGCTCAACCAGGCATCCCGGAACGCGCCCCGCCAGCCAGGCGACAAGACACCCCACCGCCCCTGCCCCCACCACCGAAATGCGATCTCCAATACCGGGGGACAGATCCCATAGACCGTTCAACGCCGTCTCAAGATTGGCCGCGAGCACGGCCCGTCCGGCAGGGACAGTCTTAGGCACAGGCAAAACCGCCTCAGCCGGCACCACAAAACGGGTCTGATGGGGGTACAGGCAAAACACGGTCTGTCCGAGCAACTCCTCGGGGCCGCGTTCCACTTCACCCACATTGATGTAACCGTACTTGACCGGCCCCGGAAACTCGCCGGCCTGAAACGGCGCCCGCATGCGCTGGTACTCGCTGGCCGGGACCTGGCCTCGATAAACCAGTGCTTCGGTGCCCCGGCTGAGCGCGCTGTAGCGTGTCCGCACCCTGACTTGGTCCAGACCCGGCTCCTGAAGTGATTCGCGGCCTATCTTGCCCTGATAGGGACCGGTAATCCAGAATGCCGACGCGGACAATTCGGTCATGCGCGGCGCGCTTCGGGTGAGTCACCCAGGCGGGCGAATGGCAGGGATGAAAGCATGCCGAGAGTTTAGTGCAGTCTGCCAGAGGTGACGACACATTGTGCCCGAGCAAAAGGCCTTTACGAGGGTGTGCGGCCATGCGGAATCAACCGCCCCGCGCAAGGTCCAACGCCTTGTTCGAATGCGATTCTATCGATCGGAGCACGCTTCAGACCATGCCAAGCCCGACCCACAGAGCGGCCACACCTGCGCCATTGGTCAGGCGGGCCGCAATGGGCGCCCTGGCCGTGGCCGTGGCGGTTATGCTCGTCGCCCAGGGCCTCAGCCAAACCCTGGGCCTTAGCGCGGCATTCGCTGTAAAGACGATGCTGGTGTTCCTTCTGGCGGCGCTGTGGCTCAGCACGTATCTCCCCGGCCACCTGCCCCATGTCCGGCTGGGGCCGGCAAACCTGGTTACACTGGCTCGTTTGGGCCTGGCAGCGCTCTTGGGCGGCTTTGTCGGAGAAGCGCAGGCTGACATCGCCTGGCCAGCGGTGGGCATCGCCAGCCTGGCCCTGGTCCTGGACGGAGTCGATGGCTGGCTGGCGAGACGCGGAGGCTGGGAAAGCGCTTTCGGCGCGCGCTTCGACATGGAAACCGACGCACTGCTCCTGCTGTTGATGACCTGTCTGATCTGGCAGCTCGGCAAAGCAGGTCCGTGGGTATTGTTGTCCGGCGCAATGCGATACCTGTTCCTGGCCGCGGCCGCAGCGGCGCCAAGTTTCCGGCGTCCGCTGCCGCCCAGTCAGCGACGCAAAACGATCTGCGTGCTGCAAATTCTATCGCTGATGGTCGCGCTGCTTCCTGCGGTCCCCCCACCCTGGAGCGGCGCGGCCGCCGCCGCCGGCCTGGTCCTGCTTTGTTACTCTTTTGGAGCCGACAGCGCCTGGCTGTTGAGTCAATCCAGCCATAAGCGCGAGGAGTCGCCGATCGATGACATGCCACGGTAACGCCCCTCGATCCCCGATCCTGCGCCTGCTTGCAACAGGCCTATGGCTGTGCCCAACTCTGAGTGGCGCCAGCGCCTGGGCGGACGCAAAGCGCTACGAAATCAATCCCGAACATCTGAGCATCGGCTTTCTGGTGGAGCACATCGGCTACAGCAAGGTTCTGGGCATGTTCCGCAAGGCCAGCGGGTCCTACCTGTTTGACGAGACCAGCGGTGAGCTGTCCGATGTCACCGTGGTCGTGGAGACAGAGAGCGTGTTTACCAATCACCGCAAGCGAGACGAGCACTTGCGCAGCGCCGATTTCCTGAACAGCGCCGAGTTCCCGCAGATGATATTCCGGGCCAGCCGCGCCATCCCCGGCGAGGAGCGCCACTACCGGATCGACGGTGAACTGGAGCTGCTGGGAGAATCGAACCCGCTCACTTTGGAGGCGGAGTGGAACAAGAGCGCGGAGTATCCGTTCGGCGGCGGATTGCTGGGGGGCAAGCCCTATGTCATGGGTGTATCTGCGCGCGGCAGTTTTGAACGCAGCAGCTACGGCATGAGCTACTCGATCGACAACGGCTGGGTCGGCGATGAGGTGGAGTTGATCATCGAGTTCGAGGCCGAGAGACAGTAACGCAGTGCCCATGGTTACCGTCAGGTCGGGCTGGGTATCGTGGCTTGCGCTCGGACTCGCTTTGATCGGGCTCAACTTGGCCTTGAGCTTTCACAACCTGTGGCCGACGTTGTGGGTGACCACACGCTACGAGCTGTCGGTCGAAATCGCGTTACTGGTCCTAATCCTCGCCGCACTGTGCGGACTCGGCAAGCCACCATCACGACGGCTGCTGAGCGGACTCGCTCTTGTGCTGCTGGTGTTCGTTCTGGGCCGCTATATGGAGGTCACAGCACCCTCCCTGTACGGGCGGCGGATAAACCTCTATTGGGACGCACAGCATTTGCCAAGGGTGGCGGCCATGCTGGCGGAGGCGCTGCCCACCTGGCAGGTGTGGTTGCTGTCGGCTTTGCTGTTCCTGGGCCTGATGCTACTTTACCTGGTGTGCCGTTGGCTTTTGCAGGCCCTGGTCGGCGCGATGGCCGAGACTGGCCCGCGGCGCTTCGCTCTGGTGCTGAGCGCCATGCTGGTGGCGCTCTACGGCGCCGGTTACGTGGGCCCGCAGATCAATACGCTGCGTTGGTTTTCTCTACCGGTCAGCCTCACCTATGCGCAGCAACTGGGGTTTGTGCGTACCGCTCTTGCCGGCGCGGCGACCCTGGACAGCAACGCTCACCCACTCCCCGGCTCCAGTCTCGACCGGCTGGCCGGGGCGGACATGCTGGTGCTGTTCTTCGAGTCCTACGGCGCCACCACGCTGGATCGCCCTGACTTCGTCCATGCCCTGGACAGCCCCCGCTCGACCCTCGCCCGAGCGATCGAGCTCAGCGATCGAGAGGTAGTATCGGCGCGGGTCCGATCCCCTACCTTCGGTGGCGCATCCTGGCTTGCCCATGCGACCTTCCTGTCCGGAATCCAGGTGACCGAGAACGACCGCTATGAAGTACTGCTGACCGGTGAGCGCGAAACCCTGGTACACCGTTTCGCGCAACAGGGCTATCGCACCGTGGGATTCATGCCCGGGCTCCGACAGGCATGGCCCGAGGGTTCGTTCTATGGTTACGACCAGATTTATGATGCGTCCGCGTTGCGCTATCCCGGGCCGGCGTTCGGTTGGTGGCGAATACCGGACCAGTACGCCCTGGCCCAGGTCAATGCAATGGAACTGACGCCCGGTTCGAGGCAACCCGTGTTGGCGGTGATGAACTCCATCACCAGCCACGCGCCGTTCCAACCGGTGCCGCCGTATCAATCCAACTGGCAGGCTCTGCTCAGCCCGCAGCCGTTCGGTGCCGATACGGTTGCTCAGGCGACCGATGGGAACGGAGCCGTGACTGCCATGGCTGACAACTACGTCCGGGCAATCGACTATGTGCTGACCAGCGTGGCGGGATATCTGGGGCAGCGCGGACCGGACGAGCTGGTACTGATCGTCATCGGCGACCACCAGCCGGCGGCGCAGGTGACCGGCCCGGACGCAAGCTGGGACGTGCCGGTGCATGTGATTGCCCGAAACCCGCCGCTGATGGACGCGCTGCGAGCCCAGGGGTTCGTAACCGGCCTCACCCCCGGCTCCGACAACTTGGGTCCGATGCATACACTTGCCGGCCGACTGCTGCAGGCATTCGACAGCACCGCCAGGGGCGATGCAACGTCGAAACGAACCGACCGGTCAAGCGCTGCGCCGGGTTAGCCGCGCATAGATGTCGCCGGAACCATCGTCGGGTTTCAACGCGCGGATGAAATCCCGGGCCCGATCCCCATCGCACCAATGCTCCAGAACCAGTCGGTGGCGCTCACCCGGGGACCAGTTGTAACGGTAGGCAGCAAGGGCTTCGAGACGGTCGATACAGGACAGAGCCCGGTGGATCGAGGCCGGCAGGTATTCGAATGAGAGGCACGGAAGCGCCGTATCGAGACCCGCCAACACCTCGGCCTCAAAGCCTTCCACATCGATCTTGACAAAATCCGGTACACCCCAGATCTCGATAAGTGCATTCAGTGTCGTTACCCGCACCGTGTCGCGTGCCCGCCACTGTATGCCTTGAAATGCGCTTTCCCGCTCCCGTTCCCGAATCCAGTCCTGCGACAGGGTGGCGACGGTGAGATTGCCGGGACTGCTCCGTAAAACGGCCGTGCCCTCCTCCGCGCCAAGCGCGGCATCAACGATGCAAACCGAGTTGTCCCGCCCGTAGAGGAGTCGAAGTACACGGAGCAGAGCGGGCTGGGGCTCTACGGCAACGACACTTGCACCCAAGGCCCGCCAGGCGCGGATGCGGTTGCCCACATGGGCGCCGATGTCGAAACACAAACCGCCCCGCGGTACCCAGTGCGCGTGCAAACGACGTATTCCGGCCCCGCGCCAGGGAATACCGTAATAGATGAGGAGCGAGCGCAGCAGTCCGGACAGCCGAAGCAGTCGTTGCATCGCTCGGGCTGAAAAACCCGATCTACTCGGATCGGGCATGGTCCGAATGACAGCGTTGCTCAAACTCCGGTTCTATGGTCGCAACGCGCTCCATCGCCGGTGACAGGCCCTCAGCCTTGCTGGGCCCGGCGAGGACTCCGGCCACCGCCAAACCCAGGGCGGCGAAATGGGGAAGGGCCAGCGCCAACAACAATCCGCTCCAGAGCAGCGCATCGATTCCACCCGGCGGCATCAAGTGCCGGGTGGCGGCCGCGCAGGAGACCAGCGCCATGGCAAGCAGCAGTTCCGCGCGGACGCCTCTCAGGGCTGCCGCCATGCCGTGGGGCCGGGTATGCTTGGGTGTGCGCACAAAGGGCATGTCGGTTCGAACGCAGGCGCTCAGCACCGCCCGGCCCACGGTAAAGGTCAGCGCCAGGCCGGCCAAGGTGCCCAACAAAGCGCGATCCAAACCCACCCTGTTACAGCTAAGCTGCAGATCCAGCGCCTTCAGCAGTCGCAAGATGAACAGGGTCAGGGGCGGCACGGTCCACAAGGCCGATGGGACCGTCAGGTGGGTGGGATACATGAGCATCAGAATCGACCAGCCTATGGCCAGCAGGCTGACGATGAGGTTGAGCCCATCGGCCAGCCAGGGTAACCATCCGGCAGCGTAGTGATAACGTTGTCCCCATGTCAGCCGGGCGCGGGTCCGACCCAGCAACAGTCCGGCGTGGGCGCGCATGATCTGCATCGCGCCGAATGCCCATCGAAACCGCTGCGCCGCGTAATCGGCGAACCGATCCGGCGACACGCCCTGTCCAAAGCGTTCATTGAGGTATACGGACTGATGTCCGGCGGCGAGGATGCGTAAACCCAGCTCCGCATCTTCGGTAATCGTCCACTCGGCCCAACCATCAACCGCCTCCAGGACTTCCCGCCGCACCAGGCTCATGGTGCCGTGCTGAATGATGGCATTTCGCTCGTTGCGGGTGACCATGCCGGCCGCAAAAAAGGTCGCGTACTCCGCAGTGCAGGCCGACTTGAACAGGCTTTGGTGACCATCGCGATAATCCTGAGGCCCTTGCACCAAAGCCACTGCGGGATCCCTGAAGCAACCAACCACGGCCCGCAGCCAGTCCGGCCTGACCTGGTAGTCGCTGTCCAACACTGCGACCAGCCGGGCCTCCGCCGCGGTATTCCGCAGTGCCAGATTGAGCGCGCCCGCCTTATAGCCGGTGAGACCCTCCACATGCAGAAATCGAAAGCGGGGCCCAAGAGCACGGCACACCCCCTCGACCGGCCGCCATCGGGCTTGATCCGGCGTGTTGTTGTCGACCACGATCACCTCGTAGTTCGGGTAATCCAGCTGGGCCAGCGTCCTCAGGGTATCCACCAACAACTCGGGCGGCTCGTTGTAGGCCGGGACATGAATGGACACCATGGGAAAATCGTTGCCCGGGTCCGGGCCAGCCTGAACCGGGGGCTGCAGACGGCGCCGCGCTCCCCAGCGCGACTCCACCCATTCGTGTAATTCCACCAGCATCACCACAATAAGGGCGCAGGCAGCAAAACCCTGGATGGCGGCGGAAACCCGGACGCTGGCAACCGAATACCGGCCGGCATGATCGTACAATGCCCAGAACAGGGCATTGCCGAGAACGATTGAGGGCAGTGCCAGCCAAAGCCGCCCGATCGGTTTCAATCCCGATCCGTCCAGGGTCAGCAATAAAAATAGAAGGCCCGCTGTCAGAGCCGAAAGTACTGCCAGCATCAGGTAGGTGAGCAGATCACGCAGGCTGCCGGCGACCGCCATTCTCGGCTGCCGGTCCGTATCGAACAGCCCCCAATAGGCACCGACCTCACCCTCGATGGATATTTTCCAGGGTTGGTCGAAAGCCTCCATCAGGAAGTACTCGACCCCGCGCCGCTCTGCCTCGACCAGAAACTGGCGAACAAACAGGGTCTGATTGCGAGGCGATGCGATGGCACCACCCCGGCTTGGACCTCGACTGGGCCACCCTACTTCACCAATGAGCACGTCTTTGCCCGGAAACCGCTCTCTGACCTGCCTCAAACGCTGAAACAGATAATCCACGGCTTCCGACACCGGCACGCCCTCCCAATAGGGCAGCATATGCACCGTCATGAGGTCGACATGTTCGGCCAGCTCGGGGAACTGCAGCCACACATGCCAGGGCTCGGCGGTGGTAACCGGCAGGTCAGTAGTAGCCCGAACCGCATCCAGGTGTCCGACGAGTTCCGCCAGGGTGACCCGCTGGCGCAGCAGGGATTCATTTCCGACCACGAGGCGATTCACATTGGGGGACACCTCGGCAAGCGCCACCAGTCTGGCGCGCTCTACGCGATCGGCCGACCGATCGCCCGACAACCACGCACCTAGGGTCACTCGTAACCCACGCGCATGTGCCAGCCTCGGAACCTGCGCCAGGCCGGCCGCCACGCTGTAGGTGCGCAGCGTGTCGGTTTGTCCTGCCAGTAACGCCAGATCCGATTCAATGGTGGCGGCGGACGCCACCGGGCCCCGCTCTGCTTCAAATACTACCCGGGACGGGGAATACGCATAGCCCTTTACCCCCGGGCCACTGACGGGCGGAACCAAGGGCAGCGCGGACAGCGCCCAGAAAACGGCGCTGAACAGAACCATGCCGGCAAACGGTTGGAGACGGGTCTTGTACATATCAGCATTGAATCAGCCAAGCCCTTTGCAAAGGATGGCTATTGGCACCGTTTGCGCCCGAGGCCAAGCGCGAGCGTTACAATGTATTGCGACAGCGCAGCGCCGCAAAGATTGCGCACCCGAGCCGACAACCACCCCGGTATCACCAGAATACGCGGTAGGTGTTTCGACCGGACTGAACCCGAACCCCGCTACCGCCCGTCATGGGCCGCTAAAAGCGATTTCCAGCTGTGCTGGACGATCCCGAACAAAAAGGCCGTCGACCAACCAACGAGCAGGATTCCATTCAGCGCCTCGACACCACTCAAAATACGCCATTCGCCCACCGGTAAAGTGACGTCACCATAACCAAGAGTGGTGAACGTCACCGCGGAAAAATAGACCGCTTTCTCCCAGGTATCCAAGGTAGTTACCGGCACCAACACCAGGTAGGTCGCTGCCCATAGCATGATCTCCACGAGATGGAGCAGCATCAGGAAGACGGCACTCCATATCAGCGCCAGCATAGACCCGAGGCGTTTGAAATACGCACCGGCAGTATAGCGACGCACCACAAAGCGCAGCCAGTAGTTGGTGCCCAACCCATGAATAATCACCGTCACCGAGACCAGTACCGCGGCAACCAAAAACATTTCGAGCGTCATTCGGTGAACACCTGCCAGCCCCTGCGCACGCCGGAAGTCTATCCGATCACTGCCCGGAAGACAGGCGGACTCAACTCATGATGAAACGGCCGCGCCGGCGCCCGATACTCAGACCACCCACCTTATATGCAGGCACTTGCGAACCCGAACGCGGTTCAAATAAGTTATTGAAACAAACCCCAGTAAAATCCACGATAAGCTATGAACAGCCAAACAAACGCTTTCGCTGCGGCCTTGCTTGCGGCACTGACACTGGTCGCGCATTCGGCGGCCCATGCCTGTAGCGAACGCAGGCCGACGCCCCAGACCGGCCCGGGGCCCCATGACTTTACCACCGCGCCGAGCGAATCAAAGCTCTGGCACGAGGGTGACGGCGGCGAACCCCTGTTTCTGCGCGCCCGGGTTCTCAACACCTGCGGCGAGCCGATCGCAGGCGCACGGGTCCGAGTGCTCCATGCCAACGAGCATGGCGAGCACGACCCCAATCGCTGGCGCACTCACCTGGAGACCAATGTCGAGGGCGCTTTCGAGGTGATCACGGTCTTGCCCGGCTACACCGGAGGACTCCCGCGACATATCCACTTCGTGATCACCCACCCCGATCACACCGAGCTCGTCACTCGCCTGTTCTTCAAGAACGACCCGGCGAGCGACTACGAGACAGAGGATCTGACAATGGTGCTCGAGGAGATTCGGCGCGGTGATGGAACGGCATGGGCCGCGGGGTACGAGTTCGTTTTACCCCCTGGATAGTCTGAGCGCAGAACTTGCATGCTCTGCGAGTGATCAGCTCGATAGGTCGACAGAATCACCGCAGGAAAGGCATCGACAATCGGTCAGTGCGTCCGCCGGCAAAGAGTTGCGGATCAAGTCGGGCTCTGATGCATTGACCCCAGTCTGCGCCGTGTAAGCGCCTCCGGGTTGAGGTCGCCATCGGCAGTTTGCTGTCTTGGATATTTGTGTTTGGAAATAGTCGCTCAGCCTCGCCCCATGTGCCCATTCAGGCGGTTTCCGGCTCCTCTGTACCTGGTCATGATGCTGTTGGCGCAGCTTGTGTGCCACCAAGTCGCGGCGCAGACCGACTTCGATCCAGTCGAAGCCAATGAAAATATAATCGAATCCGGCAAAGCATCGGTCGAAGCGGATGCAACCCTGTCGGAGGAATTGAAGACCTGGGCACTCGATTTCTACACCCGCGCCGCCGCCGAGTTGGAAGAGGCACAAAACAGCGAAGCTGCGCTGGCGCGGCTCAAGGCCCGGGTCGCGACGGGTCCGGGACGCATAGCCGAACTGCGCGCCGCGCTCGACGAAACCGTCTCAGCCCCCCCCATGGAATTGGCCGCCGACACGACGCAAGCCTCGCTTGAGCAGTTGAAGGCCAAACTGGCGGCGGATTTGGACTCGGCACGCGCCGCGCTGCGAGAGCAGGCGGAGGTGCTGACAGCGCTTTCAACGAGTGGGGAAAGCGCAAGCCGGGATCTGGCCGAGGACGAACGACAGCTGAGGGCTTTACTCCGGGAGGAACGGGCCACGCCCGCACGCGATGAACCAGACATCGTCGGAGAGGCCCGTCAAAGCTTCATAGCAGCTCGAACCCGGGCTTTGCAGGCAGAGGCCGGGGTCATCCGGACCGCGCTGGTCAACCAGGAACTGTTGCTGGAAATAGCGACGCTGGAACGCGACCTTTCCGAACGGCAAGTCAGTCAACTGGAAAGCGCCCTGGGCCGCCTGGAAAACCGGTTGCGCTCTCGGCGTACGGTGGAACTGGAACGTGCCCGCGAACAAGCAGAGGCGACCCGGGCATTGACGGCCGCCCTGCCGCCGGCCATCGCCACGGTCGCCGAGGAAAATGCCCAACTGCAGCTGGAAGTGCAGGAAACCACTCTCAAACGAGACGCCACGGCACAACGTTTGCGGGACATGGAAGGGCAACTCCGGACCGTCGCAACGGAATTGACCGGCAACCAGGCACGGATTGCGGCCACCGGCGGCACCCCGGCCGTGGGCAGATTGTTGCGCAGACAGCTCAAGGCGCTGCCCACCACGAGAGACTATCGTCGAGAGTCCGCAGACCGGCAGAACGAGCTGAACCGGATTACCGATCGGCGGATTGACCTTGAAGATCAAAGAGGCGTGCTGAACGCGCTGGATGCGGAGGCAGAGCGGCGACTGGCTTCTATCGATAACGAACTCGATGCAGAGGATACAGCGTCGCTCCGTACCCTGACCCTGGATCTGCTGGGCGACCAGCGTCAGATTGTGGCCGAACTGGAGCAGGCATACCAAGGCTACGCCAACGAGCTGTATGCGGTGCAGGCGACGGCAGGCCAGCTCGGTGCCGAAGTCGACGAAGCGACCCAATTCATCAAGGAGCAGCTTTTCCGAATTCGCAGCGTGCCGCCGTTTTCGTTGCCTGACTTTGAGCATCTTTCCGACGCCGCCACCTGGATGCTCGCGCCGGGCAATTGGTCGCGGGTTCCCAGGGATTGGGTAACGTCGGTTCTCGAAAACCCCCCGCTGTCGGTGTTAGCAATGATTTCGGTCGGCATCGCGTTCTTTGTGCGCTGGCGTGCACCCGCCGCATTCAGGCGGTTTGCGGGACAGGTGCGACACTTGCGAAGCGATTCGATCAAATACACCCTCGGCACAGTCGTCTACACCGTGGTCGCCGCGTCCGCCTGGCCGCTTGTCCTGCTCTCGGTTGGCTGGAGCCTACGGGAGTCCGCCTATAGCGCGCCCTTCAGCATCCACGTGGGCACGGCTCTGTCGTACACCGCTGCGTGGATGCTGATGCTCAATCTGTATCGATGGAAGAACCTCCCGAACGGGTTGGCCGTGGCCCATTTTGGGCACACCCAGGCGGCCGCCGACTACGTGCTCAGGGACTTGCGCTGGCTTAGCCGTTTCGTGCTGCCACTGGCTTTCATTGTTTCAATAACCATCCAGGCTGACGAAAAAGCGCTTCTCCTTGCACTGAGTCGCCCGGGCTATGTCATCGCCATGATCGCGTTCAGCTATTTCTTCTGGCATGAATTCAGGAGCGAGAACCCGCTACTCGATTCGGTTCGCAAAACGGGGCCTGAGACTGTATTCGTACGGTTGATGTTCTTGTGGAGACCACTTCTGGTGTTGACTCCGCTCGGTTTGGCGGCCGCCTCACTGCTTGGCTATCTCCAAACCGCCAGCCAGCTTGCGGAGTTGATGTTGTTGACGATGCTCATTCTGTTCGCACTGTTACTGCTGCGCGATGTGCTTCTACGCTGGTTCTACACGTCGGAACGACGCCTTCGCCTGGAAGCGGCGATACAGCAACGAGAAGAAGCGCGTGCCGAGCGCGAGCGTGCCGGCGAATCGGAGCTTGAGTTCCCCGAGGTCGAACTGCCGGAAGTGGACTACAAGTCCCTGGGCGAACAGGGTCGCACCATCGTCCGGGCCACCATCGGCGTGGCCGCCGTGGTCAGTCTTGTTGCGGTATGGGGCGAACTGCTGCCGTTCCTGGGTTTTCTCGAAGAGATCGAACTGCCTTACACCCGTCTGGCCCTGGTGGACGGCATTCAGGCGCACCTGCCGGTCACCCTGGCGGACCTCTGCATCGGGCTGATCGTCATACTGGCGACGATTTTCGCGTCCAAGAACCTGTCCGGGCTGCTGGAATTCACTGTACTCACTCGAACCAACGTGGACCGGGGCGGACGCTACGCTATCGTCACCCTATGTCAATACGGGATCTTGATCATCGGCTTCATCATCGCCTTCTCCACCATCGGCATGCAGTGGTCCAAACTGCAATGGCTGGTGGCCGCCTTGGGCGTGGGGCTCGGATTCGGCTTACAGGAGATCGTGGCCAACTTCGTATCAGGGATCATCCTGCTGTTGGAGCGCCCGATTCGCGTTGGCGATACCGTGTCCGTGGGCGATCAAGGCGGCATCGTGGCCCGTATCCAGATACGGGCCACCACCATCATTACCTGGGAACAAAAGGAACTGCTGGTACCCAACAAGGAATTTGTGACCGGTCGCGTGCTGAACTGGACACTGAGCGGTCAAACCAACCGAATCCTGATCAATATTGGGATTGCCTACGGCGCCGACGTGCGCAAAGCGATGGAACTGGTGCAGCAGGCCGCCAGGGAAAACACTTATGTCCTTGCCGACCCCAGCCCCATCGTGACCTTCGAAGCGTTCGGCGACAATGCGCTCAGCGTTTATCTGCGCGCCTACACCGATTCCCTGGAGCGGCGTTTGATCACCATGACCGAACTGCATCACGCCATTTACGACAAACTCAACGCAGCCAATATTTCGATCGCCTTCCCCCAGCGCGATGTACATCTCGATGTCAAGGAACCCTTGCCCGTCCGCATTCACGGGGCGGGTTCGGAAGGCAGCGCGGGTTGATCGAAACCTGATCAGTTGAAGGGCATCAACCGATCTACTTGGGAAACAGAAACTGCAACTGCAGCCTGAGCTGCCAGTCCGCTCCGTACTCCGGCTTCGCGACATTGTAGAACGCCTGAGCCTGCGCGTTGACCGGTTGCTTGCCGATTTTGAACACCCTGCCGCCACCGCCGCCCACCGGCACGGTCCACTTGTCGCCGCTGTCGGCTTTCCAGTTGGCGGACATGATGGGCGCCGAAGTCAGGTACCAGCCGCCACTTTTCGGGATGTTGTAGTTGATAAAATACTGCCAGGTAAACAGGTTGATATCCTGGTCCCCCGAGCCGCCCACTGACCAGACATTGCTGACCAAAGAACCAACGACCCAATTCCCCGGCATGGTGAGGACCACAGCGGAGGCCCCGAGGCCCCATTTGTCGGACCCAAGCCGATCATCCGTCGCCGTTGGGAGCAGCGCCACGGGCCCCACACCCCAGGTCCACTTGCCAGAGTTTTTGGGTGAGAGGAACGCGGTGAAGGTGGTGTCACCGAGACCGTTTTTTCGATCCTGACCAGGCAGCATACCGGGCTGCGATACCACCGGGAGAATGGTGCGGGTGATAACATTCCAGTTCTTGCCAAGAGAAAACGGCAGCACCGGCTGGATATTCAGGGTGTTCTGCGTTTTGTTCCCGGGTCCGACGTTGAAGTCCGTATTGTTCTGGAACGGCAGGCTGATCAAATCGGCAACCGGATTCTGCGAAGCCTTGGCCAGATCGGTGTTACTGTTTTCCGCGGCAACGCTCGCCGACCCGACCGAAGCGCTCAGCAGCAGGCAGGCTGCCGCTGTTTTCAAACCGATACACTTGTGCGATTTCATCAGGCCTTTCCTTTTGAATGCGAATGCGGGTCCGCATTCGACTGCACTGCTTTACAAATTCGCTCTCGCCGAGCCGACAGATTCATGTTGAAGGTCGTGTCGAGGGAAGCTTAAGCCATGACCCAGGCGCTGTCTTAGCTGCAGTTCAGTTTTCCCGGGTCGCGCGGGAACCAACAGATGAGCCCGGCGGAAGCAGTGCCGATGGCCACGGCGTCGCTCAGGGTTGGCCGGTGATCATCCGACGCCTGCTGAATCGGCTTATTACACTTTCCGAATGCATTGGTTTCGCTGGGACGATGGGTTTGATCTCATTGTCCGCCAGGTCGATCAACTCCACCCTTGGCGTCGCCGACGCCGTGGGCAGCGGGCACACCCTGAGGTTGTTGCGGAGTTTTTTGCGATGCGCGCGGCATTGTGCGATTTGCTGCCGGGAGATGAATGGCTCAGCCGTGTATGTAATGCAATGTGTCAAAGCCCTTGCGCCAGGTCGCAACTTCGGGGGCGAGGCTGCTGGGATCCTTGGCGCGCAGAGCAGCCGCAATCAGGCGCGCCAGTTCAGGTGCATCCGCAACGCTCATGCCCCAACGCACCAGTTCGGGTGTGCCGATGCGCAAGCCGTTGAGATCAGCCTCGACCGCCGCGATGGGCAAGCCGATCCCGCATGCCAGAAAGCCCGCCTGACGAAGGGTCTTTGAAGCGGTTTGGCCCCCGCCAAACGCCGCGGCGCGAACCGCGAACTGATGCGACAAAGTCGGCCCGTGGCGCGTCTGGAACACAGGGATGCCCTCTTCTTCCAGCGCCTTCGCAAGGGCTTTGGACACATCGATCATAGCCTCGGCGTAAGCTCGGCCAAAGTCCCGCCAGTCCAGCATTGTCACAGCGAGGGCTGCGGATTTGGCCGCATCGAAATTGGCCGTCATGCCGGGAAAGGCCACTTTGTCCAGACGCTCGGCAATTGCGCTGTCATCGGTCACAATCAGGCCCGAGGGCGGCCCGCCCAGGCTCTTGTAGGTGCTCATCGTCATCAGATGTGCGCCTTCGTTTAACGGGTTCTTCCAGGCTTTGCCCGCGATGATCCCGCATTGATGGGCCGCATCAAACAGCACTTTGGCGCCCACCTTATCGGCGATTTCGCGAATCTCGCGCACAGGGTGTTGGCACAGGTTCAGAGAGCCACCAATGGTTATCATCGCGGGGCGAAGAGACTCGGCCAGGTCTGCCAGCGCGTCCAGGTCCACGCTGTAGCCATCACTGTCCACAGGCGCCGGGTGGCTTTGCAACCCAAACAGCCCGGCACAGCCATCTGCGTGATGGGTGACATGGCCGCCGATGGAGGCAGGGGGCGCAATGATGCTGTCTCCGGCTTTTGCCAGCGCCATGAAAGCGTAAAGGTTGCCGATGGCCCCGGACGGCACCCGGATCTCCGCATATTTTGCTGCAAACACTTCGGCGGAGAGTTCTGCGGCGATCACTTCGATTTCTTCGATCGCTTCCAGTCCCGTTTCATACTTGTCGCCGGGATAACCCAGCGACGGACGGCTGCCGAGGCCGCTGGCCAGCATTGCCTCAGCGCGTGGGTTCATCACATTGGTAGCGGGGTTCAGGTTGAAGCAATCTGTTTCATGGATCTGTCGGTTTGCGGTCACGAGGGCGTCAAGACGAGCATTTAGAACAGCGCTGCCGGCGGCTGCTGCCTCACTCGCAATCTGTTGGACACGCGCTTCGCAAGGTTCGGGCACCCACGGGCGCAGCACAAGGTGTGTCATATCGGCTTTCCATGAAATGTCATGCATTGAGTGAATAAAAATCGAGGCTATGGCGCAAATCCGTTTTCATTCTTCACCGGCCGTCAGGGCCCAGCGGGCGTTTGAGGCCACCGCCCGGCACGGGGGATTTGCGCGCTGACACTTGAAGACGCGCTCAACGGCACGGGCATAATAATGCGACAGAAAGCCTTATTGCGTCGTTATTTGAATGGCAGGGCACTGGCGCGGGAGGTGGGATTCAGGGCGACACCACACGGAACCGCCGATTGCCCAATGACTGATGGCTTGGGGGATACTCGATCCGCATTCGGAACAGGGCGTTGGTCTTGTCCTCTGGCCGGGCGTGCGGTAAAGCAAAGGCGGTCCATGCGAGTCATACGCTCGGACGGCGAACCGGCGGAATCACCTGGGAAACAGGAACTGTATTGTGCCGCCGATACTCCAGTCCGGGGCCCCGTCCGGCTTGACCACGTTGGAGTAGGCCTCCACCCGGGCATTCATCGCCTGATTGCCGATCTTGAATATTTTGCCAACACCACCGCCCAGGGGCAGGGTCATTTTGTTGCCCGAGTTAATTTTCCAGTCCACGGTGATGACCGAATCGCTGATCAGATACCAACCGTTGTTCAGATTGTAGTTTACGAATGGCTCGATCAAGGACTGGTTCACACCGCGCCGGTCGTCGTCTCCGGCAAACGACCAGAGTTGACGCAGAAGCATCCCGTAGGTCCCCCAACTGGGCTGCACCAGACCGACCGCCGTCGGACCCGCGCTCCACTTGCCGGAGCCCAGGCGATCATTGGTGGCGGTGGGCAGTGTGATCGACCCGCCGACGCCCCAGATCAGCTTACCCTTGGTCTCCAGGGGATTGAAGAACAGCGAGTAGTTGATGTCGCCCAGGCCGAAGGTTCGGCTTCCATTTTCTGTTTCACCGATGCCTGGGTTGCCGGGCAGGCCAGGTACGCCGCCGGGGGCGTCCAACAGAGGAACGATGATGCGGTTGACCAGATTCCAGTCACCGACGGTAACGGGGAGCACGGGTTGTATGTTCAGTACATTGGCATCGCCGTTGTCTGCTCCGTTATCGAATGTGAATTTGAACGGCAGGCTGTACATGGCGCTGATCGGATTCTGCGTGGCCGCGCGCAAATCGCCGCCGGACTCAGCCTGCGCGTTGGCCAATCCGCCAATGGCTGTGAGGCTCAGACCCAAAATCACAACGGTAAACCCGTGTCGCCAACCAGCGTATATGCTCATGATGTCCTCTTTTGCTACGCATCGACTCACTCGACGCTATCGGTTGTCAAAGACTTTGACAACTCCCCGATGAATCATGCGTTGCGGTACCCTCGTCGAGCCGATCAACAGTATGATCTAAATTTTCCAACCTGTAGTCGACAAGCGGAGGGACCGCATGAATGACCAGGCGCCTGCTCATAGACCTATCGGTCCTGCCAACTTGCGGCGGGCATCCGCGGTGGCGACCGTTGCGCTGCTCGTACCGGGGTGTACCAGTATCTGGAACGCAGGCGACCTCGCGAACTGGGTACGGGACCAGGCGGTCGAACGGGGCTGCCAGCGCGAAACGATAGAGCTGGAAGACTGGTATGCCGAGACCGCCGAAGGCAACGTCTGGCGCGGAACCTGTCGTGACGCACAAGGCGGTGCCATGCCGTTCGGAATCAATGTGGACCCTGTCTGGACGCCTTCGCAATCCACCACCTGAACCCGTGCCTGATGCCGCTGCGCCGGGATAGGACAGATCTGATTATCTTGTTTGGGACGTCGCCGACATCCGCCATTCGAGATGCGGTGCCGATGATTCAGGCCGGTATCGCTTCGACCCAGGGGGGCCACGCCGCCGAGAGACGGCGCGATATCCGTCCGAGCGCCATAGCCACACCGACGAAGCGCAGCGGGCCCAACCCCACGCCGACATAGATGTGCAACTCGGTATGGCCTCACGGGGCAGACCAACGCCGGGTATCCGCATGAGGCCATAGTCGCAGACTACCAGCCCGACCTCTGGCGCATGGCGGTCAGCCTGGTGCTCATCGCCCGTGCCAACGGCGATCTCGCCCCGGGACCATCAGGCCGAGGCGATCGACGCCTTCAGCGAGACCTCCGTGGACAGCCTGAAGGCACTGTGGACTTGCCTGGAATTGGCGACCGCCAGTCCTGCGCTCACGTGCCTTGCCAACCTGGCTTGCGGACTGACTCTGGGTTACCGAACTTTTCGCATGGCCCACTGGTGTGCGGATATCGAAATACTGTGGGTCAATGAGCCCGCGACACTCACGCCTCGGCCAACTCCGTCAACATATGGAGGAGTACGTTGGCGCCTGCCTCGATGTCGTCGGGAGAGGTGTACTCCTTTACGTTGTGACTGATGCCCCCGGCGCTGGGCACGAAAATCATGCCCGCGGGGCAGATGCGGGCCAGCATCTGGGCGTCGTGGCCGGCACCGCTGGGCATGCGTCTGACGGAGTACCCAAGATCACGTGCCGTGCGCTCCACACCCGCGATGACGGTCTCGTGAAAGGGAACCGGTTCAAACCGGGCGAGCCGGCGTGAGCTGATCTCGACGCCCTCCTGCGCAGACAATGTGTCCAAGAACGCGCTGAGCTGAGCTTCCGCCGCCCGCAGCAGCGCCTCATCCGTGTTGCGAAAGTCCACGGTAAGCACGGCCTCATTGGGAACGACGTTGACCAGGTTCGGTTTGAGATTCAAGGCCCCCACCGTACCCACTTGATCACCACCCATGCGCGCCGCCAGGCGGCGCACCTCACAGGCGACGGCGGCTGCAGCATAGCCAGCGTCCTTGCGCAGGCGCATGGGCGTGGTTCCGGCGTGATTGGAGAAGCCCCGGATGGTGTATTCGCTCCAGGAGATGCCCTGCACCCGCTCGACGGCCCCGATGGTGATGGATTCGGCTTCCAGAACCGGACCTTGCTCCACGTGCAGTTCAACGAAACACCGCACCGGGTATTGGCCGCAGGCCGCCTCGCCCAGATAACCGATCTCAGTCAGGCACTCCCCTACCCTGCGGCCATCGATGCCAACCACCTCATGGGCCACATCCAGGTCCATGCCACCCACAAACACCAGGCTGCCCATCATATCGGGGGCAAAGCGCGCACCCTCCTCGTTTGTGAAAAAAGCCACTGCCAGCGGATGCTCGGTCTCGATGCCGGCTTCGTCGAGAACCTGGATGACCTCCAGCCCTGCCAGCACGCCCAGGTTGCCGTCATAGCGGCCTCCCGTTCGAACCGTGTCTATGTGGGAGCCGGTCATGACCGGCGGTCCAGGAGTACGGCCCGGACGAACCCCTACCACATTGCCCATCCCGTCGATGCGAATGGAGAGGCCCAACGCACGCATCCAATCCAGCACCCGATCGCGGCCTGCTTTGTCCTCCGGGGTCAGGGCCAGTCGGCAAACGCCGTTGCCGCCGATGGCGCCCAGCTCGGCCAAGTCATCGATGCGATCCATCAAACGCCCGATGTCGACGCGCAAGTGTTCGAGGTTCATGGCGATCCCGACGGTTTGTGCGAGTCCGAGCCCGATACCGGATCCGGCATCTCGGCAATCACACCATAATGCTGGGGCTGACGATGCAGGGCAAAGTTGAAAATGTGGTCCCGAATTTCCGAGCACCGGTCCAGATCCGCCGTCGCGGTAATCAGTTCGTCGCCAAGGGTGCTGGACAAGGCAACGATTTCCCCGGTGGGGGCGATGATGCAGCTGTGGCCGAGCAGCGCACAGCCTTCTTCTACCCCCGCCTTGGCCGCGGCGGCGATCCAAAGTCCGTTCTGGTAGGCCGCCGCCTGCATGGGCAGCAGGTGATGGAAACTCTGCAAATGGTCGTGCTGGGGGACCGGCGGGTAGTGCAACGGCGTATTGTATCCCAGCATCACCAGCTCGGCGCCCTTGAGTCCCATCACCCGCCAGGTCTCGGGCCAACGGCGGTCGTTGCACAGACACATGCCCATCCGGCCACCCAATGCATCCCACACCGGAAAGCCCAGATCGCCGGGCTCAAAGTAGCGTTTTTCCAGGTGCTGGAAAGGCCGCGACGGTTCGTGGTCGGCATGGCCGGGAAGATGGACCTTGCGGTACTTTCCGATGATCTGTCCCGTCGGGCCCACCAGGATAGAGGTGTTGAAGCGCCGCGTCCGGTCCTGCGTGTGCAGCCGTTCGGCGTAGCCCAGATAGAAACTGATTTCCAGGCGCTTAGCCTCGGCGAACAACGGCCGGGTCGCGTCGTTCGGCATGTCGTTTTCGTAGAACGCGTCCAGCTCCCCTTCGCCCATGAACCAGCGGGGAAAGAACGTGGTCAGGGCCAGTTCGGGAAACACCACGACAGTACAGCGACGATCGGCGGCACGGTGCAGCAGCGCCAGCAGCCGCGCGACCACCGACCTTCGTGACTCGGAGCGGTCGATGGGCCCCAGTTGGGCAACCCCGATTTCAAGCACTCTCACGGCGGGCATCCTCGTGGCGCCGAAGGCTTGAGCGCGCGCCCACGGCCAGTCAAAACATAAGCGGACCGTTGGGGGGGCCACACGGGTTGCCCCCGAAGCAACGGGTGCCGATGGCGCTGCACCCAACAGACTGGTTCCCCGGCCCGCCCACTGTGTCGAACCAAAAGGCGCCCGTACCCCTTTGCCTGGCGGAACGGGCGCCGTTCAGCCCGGGCTTACTGGACCTGTTCGATGTTCTCCCTGAGGGCACCCAGCATCTCGATGCCCTCGTCACCATACTGCTCGGAGATCAAAACCTCCACGGCGGGCTGGGCGGCTGCGGCGAATTTTGCCATCTCGGCCGGGGGCACCGCGTTGACCTCCATCTCCTTGGCCAGCTCCGGCAGTGCCGTGGCTTCAAGTATCCGCGAGGTACCGCGCCCCGCACCCACCGCAACACGGGCTGCCCAGTCCACGATCTTCTGCTCCTCAGGATTCAAGCTGTCGTAAAAGTCCTGATTGATGAACCACAGGTAGGGCGTAATGATGTGGTTGGTGATCGACAGGTATTTCTGCACCTCGTTGAATTTGGCAAAGGCGATGATCGGGATCGGGTTCATCTGACCATCCGCCACACCGGTCTGCAGAGCAGTGTACACCTCGGCCCATGGCAGTGCGGTGGGCTGGCCGCCCAGGGATGCGATGATTGCCTCGTGGGTGGGCAGGGTCATGGTGCGGATACGCAGGCCGTCCATATCAGCCACGCCCCGAATAGGCTTCTTGGAGTTGGTAAAGGCGAAAAAACCACCGCTGTCCATCAGGCCCAGGACCTTCAGGCCGGTCTTGTCGTGGATGTCCGCGGCCAGTTTCTCGCCGAATGGGCTATCCAAGTCGATCACTTGCTGGGCAACATCGATGTTGGGGAAGGCGAAGGGCACGTCAAAAACACCGATCAGTGGATAGTGCTGCGCCACCCCGCCGGAGGAGGAAATACACGATTCCACGATGCCGTCCCGGACCTGCTGGATAACCTCGTTGTCCTTGCCCAGCTGCCCGTTGGGAAAAAGCTCGACCATGATCTCGCCGTTGGTGGCGGTTTCCACCAACGCCTTGAACACAGCGGTCATGGCGCCGGAGTGGCTTTCCGTCGGACCTTCCGGATTGAGGTGAGCAATCCGAAGGGTCTTCGCAGCCTGGGCGGAATTGGCCAGCGCGGCCGCCAGGACCAATGCGGCGGTTGCAAGAAGTCGTCGGTTCATACGCATGTTGTCGCCTCTTTTGGGATGATCAGCCGCCGGCCAGATCCAGCAGCCTTGGAATGAAGAGTGTCAGATCGGACCAGTAGGCGATCATGATCAGCACCACGATTTCGGCCACCAGGAATGGCCACAGGGACTTCGCGATGGCCTCAATGCGTTCACCCGTCACCGAGGCCAGCACGAACAGACAAGCCCCGACTGGGGGCGTCATCAGGGAGATGTTCAGGGCCAGGATGATCATCACGCCGGCATGCACCGGATCCATCCCGATCTGCAGGGTCAGCGGCCCCAGAACCGGCGCCAGAATGATCAGGGTGGCGTTGATGTCCATGAACAGGCCAATCACCATCAACAGCAGCAGGATCATGCCGATCACCATTGTGGGGTCGGTTGACACCGCCAGAAACCCCGCGGCGATGGCTTGGGGTATCTTATTGAAGGTCATCCACCATCCCAGAATGGACGCGGAGGCGATGATCAGAAAGATGATGCCGGTGATCCGTGCCGTACGGATCAGCATATCCAGCAGGTCGCTCCAACTGATCGCCCGATACACAAGGCCGCCGACAACGAGCGCGTAGAACACGGCGATGGACGCCGCTTCGGTGGGGGTGGTGATGCCGCCGAGAATGCCACCCAGAATGATCACCGGCAGTACGATCGCCGACAGACTGTCGCGAAATGCCCGCAGGATGCCCCTGAGGCTGGGCCGCTGCTGCGACTTGGGCAAATTCAGGCGGCGGGCCAGGGCCGCAATTACCGCCATGCACAGCAGGCAGATCAGCAGGCCGGGCAGGATGCCGGCGGCAAACAAGCCTCCGATGGACACGCCCATGATCGAGCCGTAGATGATCATCAGGGTCGAAGGCGGAATGGTCGGGCCGATGATGGAGCCGGCCGCCGTCACGGCGCAGGCGAAGGGCCGGCTGTAGCCCTGCTTAACCATGGCCGGCACCAGGGTGTTGCCGAAAGCCGCCGCGTCGGCGGTGGCGGCACCGGTAATGCCGGCGAACAGCACCGAGGCTATCATGTTCGAGTGCGCCATACCGCCGCGCAGGTAGCCCACCAAAGCGTCTGCAAACTTGACCAGACGATCGGTGATGCCCGAGCGGTTCATGATCTCGCCGGCCAGAATGAAAAACGGCATGGCCAGAAATGGAAACAGATCGAGGCCGGCGAAGAAGCGCTCCGGCGCCATGGCCACGAAGCGTCCGCCGCCGCCGATGCTCCAGAGCCCGACGACCCCGGCGATGCCCAGCACGAATCCCACCGGCATGCCGATCAGCAGCAACCCGAAAAAGGTCAGCAAGACCAGGGTCACGCGATCGCACCGGCGCCGGGTTCGACACCGAACCGGACTTGATCCCGGATCGCCACCAGCGCCAGTTGAACGCAGGCCAAGGCCGCCGCCACGGGTACCGCGGCAAAGGGCAGAGCCTTAGGCAGGCCGTATATCATGGTGAAGCTGCGGGTGCCCCGGTCGACTAAATCCAGGCCGTAAAAAAAAAGCAGGGCAAAAAAGACCAGCGCCAGCAGATCGATGGCCAGCAGCACCCAGCGGCGCATTCGCAGGGGCAGGCGCTCGTACAGCAACTCCACGCCGATGTGCTCACGGTGTGCGATGCCGCAGGATACGGCCAGCAGGGCCATCCAGATCATCAGATAGCGCGCCGCTTCCTCGGTGAAGGTCAGCGGCAACGGGATGATGTAGCGGGCCAGCACCCCGAGCCAGACATCCAATACCAGCACGAGCAACAGCAGGGCGCAGACTCGCTCTATCAGCCAGCTCAGTTTCGCACTGCTGGTGGCGGCCCATGCCGCGATCTTATGGGAGGCTCCTGTCATGTCTCGCTTTGCGCCACGCTGCACCGTCTCGCTATAGCGTAGGGCAACCTAGGGGCCAATGCAGACGAGTCCATCCTGGAATCCCCCTATAATGCTGTTTTTGTTAATGAACATGAGCCTCAACCGGCCCAGAGTGCGATTCAAGGCAAGGTGTCCAATGTCTCCGGTTGCACCGTTTTAGAGAACATGGACAGAGATGACGCCCAGATTTGGGGCGCCGCAAGGCCGGTGTGCGATTACAGGCAAATATCCCTGTTCCGACCGCTGAACAGCGCCTTTCGGATGAAACGACGATCCGACGAACCAAAACGCGATTGCCGGCACCCAGTGTGCTGTCCCGTTGAGTTCGTTGCATTTCAGCGGGGCGAGCAGCGCCCAGGCGCCAGGCGGGCGGGCGCAGAACGGGCCTGCGCTTATTCAAGCGCGCCCGGCACCGAGGATGGGCGTTATTGCCTTGCCCGCCGGGCGCGCCGCTGATCTATTCGTGAACGTGCATCTTGGGACTGAGATGCACAGCTTCATCGTTGCAAATCCTGGCAATAGAACCGCTATTACCCGCGATCTGTGCCTTGAAGCTGCACATTTCACCCGCCAATCTGCTTCGTTCAGAAGAAATCAGACGCTCCCCTGGCCACCCATACCCGCGCTACTCCAACACCAGTACCGCTGTTCGCGAGTGCTGCACGACCTTGTCAGTGTTGCCGCCCAGCAGGAAGTGACGGCGCGGACCACCTTTTCGCGTCATGATGATCAGATCGCACGGGATCTCTTCGCCGGTTTTCAGTATCTGCTCGTACACCGACCCAACGGCTACGATGCTTTGCTTGGTAATCCCTTCGGGTATGTGCTCCGCGACGAAGGCGTGCAGTTCTTTCACGACCTGCGCGTGCGCCTTCTGCTCGAAGTCCACGGGGAAGAAACTCTCTACCGACGGATAATCGAAACTGGGTACGACGCTCATTATGTGCAATGTCGCCCCGCAGTTTTGCGCCAGATAGATCCCAGCCTCCAGGGGTTTCTCCCAAGTCACCGGGTCACTGATACTGATGGGTATTAGAATGTCCCTGAACATGATCTCTCTCCGCTATGCCTCGGCGCCAAGGGGCTCGTTGACGGCCCTGCGCCTGCGCTGCACCACAATGATCAGCCCCAGAAGGACCAGGGCAGGCAGATACATCAATTCCTTCGGTGGCTGGGATGCAGGCGCACGGACCTTCAGGATTTTCTGATCCCAATCCATGCCGGCCTCCTGTGCGGATGATCCGAACGTCACATTGTCGACGATCAGCTCACCCTCCTTTTCGACCAGCTGGAGACCCGCAGCTTCCAGCCGTTCCGCGCCGGTTGCTCCGTCTGGCAGGGTCAGCAACGCCACAAACTCCCGTGGCGAACCCACGTCATCCACGCCGGCCACCCGCAGGCGCAGTTGCTCACCGGGCGGCAGAGCCTCGGCCACCTGAGCCAGCTCGGTTGGCTCTGCTTCCTCATAGGGTGACACCAACATATCCATCCAGAATCCGGGGCGGAAAAGGGTGAAGGCGATCAGCAACAGTGCCAGCGATTCGTAAAAACGGCTCCGCGCAAAGAAGTAGCCCTGGGTTGCCGCCGAAAATATCAGTATCGCGACGGTGGCCATGACGAAAATGAAGATGCCGTGCGCCCAGTCCACATTGATCAGCAGAAGATCCGTGTTGAAGATGAACAGGAACGGCAGAATCGCTGTCCGCAGACTGTAGAAGAAGGCCACGAAGCCGGTTCGAATCGGGTCACCGCCGGATATGGCGGCTGCTGCGAAGGAGGCCAGGCCGACAGGGGGCGTCACGTCCGCCATTATGCCGAAATAGAAGACGAACATGTGGACCGCAATCAGCGGCACAATCAGGCCGTTTTCCGTGCCAAGCGTCACGATGACCGGCGCCAAAAGCGAGGACACCACGATGTAGTTGGCGGTTGTCGGCAGGCCCATGCCGAGGATCAGGCTCAACACGGCGGTCAGAATCAGCATAAGCAGGATGTGTCCGAACGAAAGCACCTCTACCAGGTCGGCGAGAACGGCGCCAACACCGGTTTGCGACACAGCACCGACGATTACGCCGGCGGTTGCCGTCGCAATGCCTATGCCGATCATGTTTCGAGCGCCGTCAATCAAACCTTGGCGCAAGTCGACCAGGCCCCCCATGACCTCAGCACCCAGCCCACCCTGTCGTCGCATCAGCGCTTTGAGCGGGCGCTGGGTGACCAGAATGAAGATCAACAGCATGGCCGCCCAGAACGCAGAAAGCCCCGGCGACAGGCGTTCCACCATCAGGCACCAGACGAGCACCACCACCGGCAGGAGGAAGTGCAAACCGGATTTAACCGTCGGCGCGGGTTCCGGCAGTTTCGTAACAGGCTGGTTGGGATCGTCCAATTTCAGCTCGGGGAAACGCGCGCCGAAGGCGATCAACGCCACATAAACCACCGCCAACAACCCGGCGATTATCCAACTCGCCGCATCACCGAACGCGGGCTTCATCCAGCCGACGCCGTAATAGACCGCGAAGGCGAGGCCGGCAACGAGCAGAAACCCCGTCAAGATCCCGATAACACGCTGCACCCAAGGCTTGGGTTCCACCGCCCGAGGCAGCCCCTGCATGTTCGCTTTCAGCGCCTCGAGGTGGACGATGTAAACGAGGGCGATGTAGGAAATCAGGGCCGGTAGGAAGGCATGTTTGATCACCTCGAAATAAGAAATGCCGACATACTCGACCATCAGGAAGGCCGCGGCTCCCATCACCGGCGGCATGATCTGTCCGTTCACGCTCGACGCCACTTCAACGGCGCCCGCCTTCTCCGCTGAAAAGCCGACCCGCTTCATCAACGGTATGGTGAAGGTTCCCGTCGTTACCACGTTGGCAATACTGGAACCGGAGATCAACCCGGTCATCGCGGAAGAGACGACCGCTGCCTTCGCAGGCCCACCCCGCAAATGACCCATCAAAGAGAAGGCCACCTTAATGAAATAATTCCCGGCGCCGGCCTTGTCCAGCATGGCGCCGAACAAAACGAACAGGAATACGAAACTGGTGGAGACACCGAGGGCAATACCAAACACGCCCTCGGTCGAAATCCACTGGTGATTCGCCACAGAGGCAAGGCTTTCTCCCTTGTGCGCCAGCATCGCGGGCATGTAGGGGCCGGCGAAGGTGTAAATGAGAAAGACCGCTGCAACGATCATCAACGGTGGCCCGAGAGCACGGCGGGTGGCTTCCAACAGCAGCACCATCCCGACACAGGCGACGGCAATATCGTAGCTCGTCGGCGCCGCCGGTCGTTGAGCGAGCTGCTCATAGAAAAGAAAAATATAGGCGGCGCAGAATGCGCCGACCAGTGCCATCACCCAGTCTTGAACAGGTATATAGTCATGCGGCGAATTCTTGCGTGGCGGATAAGCCAGGTAGGCCAGAAATATGGCAAACGCCAGATGAATCGATCGCGTCTCGGTATCGTTGAATACACCGAACTCCAGCATGAACGGCA
>JAHEDQ010000113.1 GCA_024641125.1 Candidatus Competibacteraceae bacterium
TGGCAGACCCATTGGGGTTGTAGACCGTGACGACATCAAGGGCTGGGACGTTCAGAACAACGCATCTCGTCTGGGCTTCATGGGTTCGGAAGATCTGGGTAATGGCATGTCCGCCATCTACCACTATGAATTTGGCGTCAACCCGGCTGACGGCGTGACCATCGGCGGCACCAACAACCGTCTGGCCTATGCCGGTCTGAAGGGCGGTTGGGGCCAGGTCACCATGGGTACCCAGTGGAACCCCTACTACTTCGCCGTTGGTGGTGAAGTCGACGTGTTCAACGGCTTCTACAGCGCCAATGGTTATTACGAGGCTGCCGGCTTCAATACACTGGACAGCACCCGTTCGGGCAATCAGATCCTGTACAAGAGCCCCTCTTTCGGTAACTTCACCCTGCACGCCGGTATCCTGACCGACATCGGCGGCAACACCGGTATCGACCAGTATCAGGTCGCCGGTATTTACGACAACGGCGCATTGTTTCTCGGCGCGGCCTATCGTGGCGTGGACGGTGACAGCACGTTCCAGGGTATCGAAAAGCAGGCGGCCAAGGACGCCGGTCAATGTCAGAGCTCAAACCCGAATCCTGCGCTCATCTGCTCCGTAAAGACCAAAAACATAAACCAATATGGTCTGCAGGCCCGTTACCAGTTCGGGTTTGGACTGGGTCTGGCCGGCTCCTGGCAGCGGGTCAAGCAGTCTGACGTCGCCAAGTGGAATACCTACGACGCCCTGGTCAGCTACGACTTTGGCAACAACACGGTTCGTGCGGGTTATTTCAAGGCCAAGAACGACGACGGTTTCGAGGAAGATAATGACGGCTTCATCGTCGGTCTGCAGCACCGTATGTCCAAGCGGACCCGGGTGTGGGCTGAGTACGGTCAGACCAATTACGATACGGACAGCGACGGCAGTCTGCTCGGGGAAGACCCTCTCGACAAGAACAAGAACTTCTCCATCGGTATGCGTCACGACTTCTAAGTCGAACGCTTCGATCTGATGCGAAAAGGGCGCCTTCGGGCGCCCTTTTTTCTTTATCCTCCCATATATTTCTGTCCCTCCCCTTCTTTGTTTCGGTGTTCGGCTGATTCCACTGTCCGGCCGCTGGCGCCTTTTCGCCCGAATGCCGCGATGGCTTGTCTCAGAATGGCAAATAGACACACGGACGTATGGTTTTGATCTATTTGTTGCAATTTCGATACAATTTCTCTATAAACAGGATTTGATAGCCGCCCACCTATCCGTGTCTCAAGCCTTGGGAGTGCACCCATGAACAGAACCGCGATTGCAGTCACCCTGGCCGGACTGGTCGCTGCCCCCGCCCTCGCCGTGGCGAAGCCGGATATTTATGGGAGCGTCCGAATTTCTGAGAACTACAGCAAGACCGAGTTCAACGGAAACCCGGCCACGGGGCGAACTCGAAGCGACCTAAAGGGCTGGGACGTTCAGAACAACGCGTCGCGTCTTGGGTTCAGGGGCGCGGAGGATCTGGGCAATGGATTGGCCGCCGTTTACCATTACGAATTCGGTGTCAATCCGGCGGATGGTGTGACCATCGGCGGCGCCAACAACCGCCTGGCCTATGGCGGTCTGGCCGGCGCCGGCTGGGGCCAGCTCACCATCGGTACCCAGTGGAACCCCTATTACTTCGCCGTCGGCGGGGAAGTCGATACGTTCAACGGATTTTACAGCGCCAACGGTTATTACGAGGCCGCCGGCTACAACGAACTGGACAGCACCCGTTCGGGTAACCAGATCCTGTACAAGAGCCCCTCCTTCGGGGGGCTCACCCTGCACGCCGGTGTCCTCACGGACCTGGGTGGTAACACCGGTATCGACCAGTACCAGGTTGCCGGCATCTACGACAACGGCCCTTTCTTCCTCGGCTTGGCCTATCGTGGCCTGGATGGTGACAGCACGACCCAGGGTATCGAAAAGCAGGCGGCCAAGGACGCGGGTCTGTGTCAGGGCGGGCCCGCACAGTCTCCTGCTTGCTTCTTCAGCACCAAAAACGTCAATCAATATGGTCTACAGGCCCGTTACCAGTTTGCCACCGGACTGGGTCTGGCCGGCTCCTGGCAGCGGGTCAAGCAGTCCGGTGTTGCCAAGTGGAATACCTATGACGTGGTGGTCAACTACGATTTTGGTAGCAGCTCGGCGCGCCTCGGCTGGTTCAAGGCCAAGAACGACGATGGTTTGGAAGAGGACAACGACGGTTGGATCGTGGGCCTGCAGCACCGCATGTCCAAGAAAACCCGGCTGTGGCTCGAGTACGGTCAGACAAACTTCGATCAGGATAGAAACAACGCCGTGATCGGCAATGACAGTCTTTTCGACAAGAACAAGAACTTCTCCGTCGGTATGCGTCACGATTTCTAAGTCCAACGCGTCTCCGTCACCGGCGCGCCAGTCTGCTCGAGTCAGGGGTTTTGAGCCTCAAGCCTGGCGGCACCGCGCCCGGTTAGTGTCGTTGTATGTGAGATATAAATTCGTTGCAAAATAGCCACAAGCACTGTTCTACTTGATCGAATCCGACCTCGGGACATAGCGGTTCAAGCATGATTGTTCGATTGCTCATCCTGTCCATTGTCTTGACGCTGCCGGCGGGCGTCGCTGCCGAAGAGTTGACCGTTTACGGCAGCGTCCGGGTGGGCATCCGTCACATTGATCAAAGTGGCCGGGTCTTTGTGCCCAGTGACGACGATGACCGCCTGCCCGAGTTGGACGTGTTTGACAACGGCGGCGAATGGGATATGTCGGATGAGTTGTCGCGCCTCGGATTCAGGGGCTCAGAGGATCTCGGCAACGGCTTGAGTGCCATTTATCACTACGAATTCGGGGTGGATTCCGCGGATGGCCCGATCCTGGGCGGCGCGGAAAAGCGCCTGGCCTACGCCGGATTGAAGGGCAATTGGGGATCGGTCACCATGGGAACCAACTGGATTCCCTACTACAACGCCGTCGGTGAAGCGGTGGATTTGTTCTGGGGTCCATTTACCGCCAACGGCTACTACGAAGTGGCAGGCCTCGGCAACTTCGAAGATGACCGATCGGGCAACCTGCTCATTTACCAAAGCCCCGATTTCGGCGGTCTGCATCTCCTGGGATCGATCAAGACCAGCGCCGACGGCGGCGAAACCGGCATTGACGAGTACCAGATTGCCGCGACTTACGACAACGGATCGCTGTTCCTGGGAACCGCGTTCCGCGAGTTGCGCAAGGACAGCACCGTCGTTGGAATCGAGAAAAAGAGGGCCGCGGCCGCGGGTCTCTGCGATGGGCCCGCGCCCGCTCTGATCTGCGCCGTCAAGGTCAAGAACAATCGGCAGTTCGGCGGCTCCGCGGGCTATCGATTCGATTTTGGCCTGTCTATTTCGGGCTCAGCGCAGAAATCCGACGACGATCTTCTGGACGACTGGACCAGCTACGATCTCTACAGTGAATACGCCTTCGGCAACAATGTCGTGCGCGCAGCCTATTTCAACGCTGAAAACGACAAGGGCAACGAGCAGAAAACGGATGGCTGGATCGTCGGCTTTGATCACTCGTTTTCGGAGCGAGCCCTGTTCTGGGTCGAATACGGCGATAGCAACACCAAAGACCGTTTCAACCAGAGAGAGGAAGTGCGCAGCCTCTCCATCGGTTTCAAGCAGGACTTCTGACGGGGCGCCCGGGCTCGACCTTCCTCAACAGGCGGTGACATTGCGCAAGCCGCGACATCTCTCGCTTGGTGGCCCGGGATTTTCGGCTTTAGGCACTTGCAGCCGCTCGCCCGCGAAGCCTGAAATCCCCTACCCCACGTCATGTTGCAATGCAACCAAGGGCTCACTACCCTGAGCTGCGCAGGCTTGTCTAATCCGGCCCATCACCCGTTGGCATACAGGATCCAGGCTACAAATGGACTCGGTTCAGCCCCACCGTATTCGCGAGATTCCATACAATTACACCTCGTTCTCTGATCGTGAAATTGTCGCGCGTTTCCTGGGTGGGGACGCATGGCAGGTGATCGAGTCGCTGCGGACTACGCGACGTACCGGCATCTCGGCCCGGATGCTGTTTGAGGTGCTGGGGGATTTGTGGGTGGTGGACCGGAATCCCTACCTGCAGGACGATCTGCTGGACAACTCGGTCCGGCGCGGCGCATTGATCGAGGCCATGGGTCACCGTCTGGCGCAGATCGAAATCCGGGCCAATGACAACCCTTCGGTCCATGACCTGCTCGCGCGGGCGCGAGCCGCTGTGTGCGCATTCGAAGCCTGGTTCCCCGCCACCCTGGCGCTGCGCGCTCAGGTGCGAAAACGCCTTGCCGGCATCACCCATCGCGACAACATCGATTTCGGCGGTCTGGCGCGTGTGTCCCACGCCACCGACGCCACCGATTGGCGGGTGCAGAATCCTTTCGTGGTCTTGACACCGGACACCGAGGCGGAGATCCAGCCCTTGGTGGCGGCCTGTACCGATTTGGATCTGCCGATCGTGCCCCGGGGCGGTGGTACTGGCTACACCGGCGGCGCCATCCCCCTGGATGGGCGGACCGCCGTCATCAACACCGAGAAGCTGGAGTCACTCGGCCGGGTGGAAATGAGAATGCTGCCCGGTCTGGATGTCGCCGTGCCTACGATTCAGTGCGGGGCGGGCGTGGTGACCCGGAGGGTGGCCGAGCGGGCGGCGGCCAACGGCTGGGTGTTTGCGGTCGATCCCACCTCCCAGGACGCATCCACCATCGGCGGCAACGTGGCCATGAACGCGGGTGGGAAAAAGGCGGTGCTTTGGGGTACAGCCCTGGACAACCTGGTTTCCTGGCGCATGGTCACGCCGGACGCGGAATGGTTGGAGGTGGAACGCCTAGACCACAATCTCGGCAAGATCCACGCACAAGAGAACGTGCGCTTTCGGATCAGTCGCTATGCGGCAGATGGACACGAGCCGCTGGGCGATTCCGAGGTGTTGACCTTTCCGGGCGCCGCGTTTCGCAAGATCGGCCTTGGCAAAGATGTCACCGACAAGTTCCTGGGTGGCTTGCCGGGCATTCAGAAAGAGGGCTGCGATGGTCTGATCACCTCCGCACGGTTTCTGTTGCATCGCATGCCGGACCACATCCGCACGGTGTGTCTGGAGTTCTTCGGTACCGACCTGTCGCGCGCCGTGCCGGCCATCGTAGAGGTAAAGGACTATCTGGAGGGTCGGCACGATGTGCTGCTTTCCGGGCTCGAGCATCTGGACGAGCGCTACGTGCGAGCGGTGAAGTATTCGACCAAGGCATCGCGTCGCGACCGTCCGAAAATGGTGCTGCTGGCCGACATTACCGGGGACGACGAAGCGGCCGTGAGCGCGGCGGCCGCCGCGGTCGTGCGCCTGGCCAATGCCCGTGACGCCGAGGGCTTTGTGGCGGTCAGCGCCGAGGCCCGGGCGCGGTTCTGGCTCGACCGGGCGCGGACCGCCGCCATCTCGGCGCATACCAACGCCTTCAAGATCAATGAGGATGTGGTCATTCCCCTGGATCGGCTGAACGAGTACAACCGGGGCATAGAGCAGATCAACATCGAGCAGTCCGTGCGCAACAAGATTGCCATTGCCGACGCGGTGCTGGCCCATCTTGACCGGGACCCGAGCGATCTCGGCGCCCCGGGTGACGAGGAGGCGGAGGCGATCCTGGTTGCGAAGCGCGAAGCCATGGTGGAGCACCTGGGCAGTGCGCGAAACCGTTGGTCGTCCCTGCTGGCGCATCTGCATGATCCCGCCGCGGTCCACCGCAAGCTGTTCGCGGAACTCGAAGAGGATCGTCTGCGGACAAATGACACGGTGCTGGACCTGATGCTGCGCCGGGATGTGCAGGTGTCCTACCGGTCCGAAGTGGCGGATCGTCTCAACGAGGTGTTTGGCGGCCAGGACTGGGCTCCGTTGCGGGCGCGCCTTCGCGAAATCCATGGCGAACTGCGCAACGCCCGCTTGTTCGTTGCCCTGCATATGCACGCCGGTGACGGCAACATCCACACCAATATCCCGGTGCATTCCGACAACTACGCAATGCTGCAGGAGGCGGATCGCATCGTCGAACGGGTAATGAAATTGGCCCGGGATCTCGGCGGCGTGATCTCCGGAGAGCACGGCATCGGTTTGACCAAAATTCGCTATCTGGAGCCGGATAAGGTGGCGGCGTTCACCGCCTACAAGCGTCGGATGGATCCCAAGGGGCGATTCAACCCGGGCAAACTTGAACCGGGCTCAGGTCTGGACGATGCTTACACGCCTTCCCTGCGCTTGGTGCAACAGGAGGCGCTGATTCTCGAGGAGAGTGAGCTCGGCCAGCTCAACGACGAAATCAAGCACTGTCTGCGCTGCGGCAAGTGCAAGCCGGTCTGTCAGACCCACATTCCGCGGGCGAATCTTCTGTATTCGCCACGCAACAAAATTCTCGCCACCGGCATCGTGATCGAGGCTTTTCTCTACGAGGAACAGACCCGACGTGGGATTTCCCTGCGCCATTTCGACGAGATGAACGATGTCGCCGATCACTGTACGACTTGTCACAAGTGTCTGGCGCCTTGTCCGGTGGATATCGATTTCGGCGAAGTATCCATTTTGATGCGCAAGATCCTGACCGACCGGGGACAGCGTCGCTCGAATATAGGTACCCAGGCGGCCATGGCGTTTCTCAACGCAACCGATCCCACCGCCATAAAGGTGATGCGCAAGGGTCTGATCGAGTTCGGTTCCAAGGGCCAGCGCCTGGCCCACAGCGTGGCCCGGCGCCTGGGTGTGGTGGGAAAGCCCGGGGAGATCCCGGCCGCCACCACAGGCAAACCGTCGATCCCCGCTCAGGTCGTGCACTTCGTGCGCAAGCCCATGCCTTCCGGTCTGCCCAGCCAAACCACCCGGGCCATGCTGGGTCTTGAGGACGAGCGCATGGTGCCGATTCTGCGCGACCCGGCCAAGCTGAACGACGCGTCCGACAACCTGTTCTATTTTCCCGGTTGCGGATCTGAGCGGTTGTTCAGCGAAGTGGGATTGGCGACCTTGGCCATGCTCCACGACAGCGGCGCCCAGACCGTATTGCCGCCGGGCTATCTGTGTTGCGGCTACCCCCAGACTGCCGCGGGTCAGCACACGAAAGGACGGCAGATCACCACCGAAAACCGGGTTTTGTTCCATCGGGTCGCCAATACGCTGAACTATCTGGACATCAAAACCGTGCTGGTGTCCTGCGGGACGTGCATGGATCAGCTGCTCAGGTATGAGTTCGAGCAAATCTTTCCCGACTGCCGTTTGCTGGACATCCACGAGTACCTGATGGAAAAAGGGGTCAGCCTGGACGGCGTGGATGGGGTTCAGTATCTGTATCACGATCCCTGCCACAGCCCCATGAAGACCCACGCACCGGTGCAGGTCGCCTCCACTCTGATGGGCAAGACCGTGACCTTGTCGGACCGTTGTTGCGGCGAGGCCGGCACGCTGGCCACCGCGCGCCCGGACATCGCCACCCAGCTGCGGTTTCGCAAGGAGGCTGAACTTCGTCTGGGTATCGAATCCCTGACCGGCGCCGCCCGCGCCGGGGACGGCGAGGTTAAATTGCTGACTGCCTGCCCGGCCTGTCAGCAGGGGTTGGCCCGCTACAACCGGGACACCGGCCTCGAAACCGACTACATTGTGGTCGAACTGGCCAACAAGCTGCTGGGACCGGGCTGGCAGCGACGGTTCATCGATCAGGTCAGGCAGGACGGGATCGAACGGGTTCTGCTTTGAGGCCGTTTAGGGCCCGATAACACGACGCGGTCGATAGGTATCCGCATAGCGTTAACAGGCCCTAATCCGCCTGCATCTGCCGCACACCGCTGGGCCCGCCCAGCAGGAGCACGTCGGCCGGTCGCCTGGCAAACAGACCCACAGTGACCACACCGGCAATGTCGTTCAGATCAGACTCCAGCTCGGCGGGCTGGAGGATTTCCAGATCGTGCGCGTCCAGTATGATGTTGCCGTTTTCGGTGACCACTCCGGTCCTCAGCACGGGTCGTCCGCCCCGGACCACCAGTTCCCGGGCGACCAGGCTCTGGGCCATGGGGATGACCTCGATCGGCAGCGGGAAGGCCCCCAGAACGTCCACCAGTTTGGCGTCATCGGCTATGCAGACAAACCGTTCGCTGGCCGCGGCGACGATTTTTTCCCGGGTCAACGCGCCGCCGCCGCCCTTGATCAATTGCAGATGCGCATTGGACTCGTCCGCGCCGTCCACATAGAGCGGCAGCGTGCCCACCGAATTGAGATCGAGTACCTCGATGCCCAGCGCTTCTAGGCGTCGGGTGCTGGCCTCCGAACTGGAGACCGCACCGTCGATGCGCTGTCGCATCCGACCAAGGGCCTCGATGAAATGATTGACCGTGGAACCGGTTCCGACGCCGATGACCGAGCCGCTTTCGACGAATTCGATCGCGGCCTCCGCCGCACGCTGTTTGTATGCGTCCTGGGACATTTCACACCTGCTTTTTATGGTTTGCGTCTACGCGCCGCGATTCAACCCGATGCTGCTTTGCATCGTCGGACCCAGCTGCTAGTGTATCGCGTCGCGGCCCGCGGTCCACGGCGGCGCAGTGCACGAGTTGACCAACCGCATGACCCAGAAGTACATCGAGAAAATCCTCACCGCGCGGGTCTACGATGTCGCCTGCGAGTCGCCCCTGGAACATGCCAAAAGCCTGTCCAGCCGACTGCAAAACCGGATCCTGTTCAAGCGTGAGGATCTGCAGTCGGTTTTCTCGTTCAAGCTGCGCGGCGCCTACAACAAGATTTCGGGACTGTCCGAGGCGGTGTTGTCGCAAGGGATTATCGCCGCCTCCGCCGGAAATCACGCCCAGGGTGTGGCCTTGGCCGCCACCCGCATGGGGGTGCGCGCCACCATCGTCATGCCCAGGACCACGCCGATGATCAAGGTGCAGGCGGTGCGTGCCCTGGGTGGTAAAGCCGTGTTGCATGGAGACGCATACGACGATGCGTTCGAATACGCCCAGCGGCTGGTGCAGGAGAAGGGTCTCACCTTCATCCCGCCATTCGACGACCCGGACATCATCGCTGGCCAGGGCACCGTGGGCATGGAGATCCTGCGTCAGCATCAGGAGCCGCTGGACGCAATCTTTGTCCCGGTGGGCGGTGGTGGATTGTTGGCGGGCATTGCCGCCTATGTGAAGTATCTACGCCCTGAGATAAAGATCATCGGGGTTGAGCCGGAAGAGGCCGCGTGTATGCACGCGGCACTCAAGGCCGGACGCCGCGTGACGCTGCCTCAGGTGGGGCTGTTCGCCGATGGGGTCGCGGTCCGCCAGGCCGGCAAGGAAACGTTTCGCATCTGTCGCAGCACGGTGGACGAGGTGATTCTGGTCAGCACCGATGAAATTTGCGCTGCGATCAAAGACATATTCGACGACACCCGCTCCATTGTCGAACCGGCCGGTGCATTGGCGGTGGCGGGGGTCAAGAAATACGTCAATCGGGAGCAGGTCACCGGGCGCAATCTGGTGGCGGTGAACAGCGGCGCCAACCTCAACTTCGATCGTCTGCGTCATGTGGCGGAGCGCGCCGAAATCGGGGAGCAGCGTGAGGCTTTGCTGGCGGTCAACATACCCGAGCATCCCGGCAGTTTTCGCCAATTCTGCCAGGCCATCGGCAGGCGCAATGTGACCGAGTTCAACTATCGCTACTCCGAAGCAGGCGAGGCCCAGATTTTTGTCGGTGTCGAACTGTCCGAGGGTGGCGCCGAGCGCGCGGAGTTGATTCAGCATCTCGGAGCCTTGGGTTATCCGGTGCAGGATCTGACCGACAACGAGGTGGCCAAGCTGCATGTGCGCTACATGGTTGGGGGGCATGCCCCCTCCGTCGAAGACGAGATTCTGTATCGCTTTCAGTTTCCGGAACGTCCCGGCGCATTGCTGCGGTTTTTGACCCGTATGGGCAAGCGTTGGAATATCAGCTTGTTTCACTATCGCAATCATGGCGCCGCCTATGGCCGGGTGCTGGCTGGTGTGCAGGTGCCCGAGGACGAACGCGCCCGCTTCGAACAGTATTTGGACGAGCTGGGATACCCGTTCTGGAATGAAACCGGCAATCCGGCATACAAGCTGTTTCTGGCCCACTAGTACTGCGTCCATCATTATCAGGTGGACGCAGTACTAGTGCCCCGTCCGGCTGGGATTTTGGCGCAGCCTTTGCTCCAATTTCGGGCATGATTACAGCGGAGAGCCCAAGCATGGGGATGAACGAATTGCTGAAGGTCTGGGAACAGGCGCGAGCCGAGCAACAGTCCGTACGCAACTATGAGATTGAGTTGCCGTTGCACGAGGCGGCGCGCATCGAGGCCCTGGCAGAGATGTACGAGCGGGCGCCAGCAGAGATCGTGGCCGATCTGCTCAGGGAGGCCCTTCAGGAGTTGGAGCGCGCCTTGCCCTATGTTCAGGGCGAGCGCGTGATTGCCGAGGACGAGTTTGGTGACCCGATTTACGAGGACGCGGGGCCCACGCCGCGGCTGTTGGCCCTGGCCCGCAAGCATCAGAGCGCCCTGGCCGGCCGTCAAACGGCGTAAAGCGCTTCGGCCTGTCGTTTTGCTCCATCGTTTCCGGACGGTGCGGTGGACGGTAACGCTGTCTCTCCTGGCGGTTCTGCTCTCGCCCGTGGCGCGGGCCGAAGATCCGGGTCCGGTCTGGCTGCTGGTGGATGGCGACCGGCGGGAACTGCGGGTGATGCGAGCCGAGGACACCTTGGCGGTGTATCCCGGTATTGCGGTGGGTCGGGCCGGCATTGGCGACAAGGCCCGCCGCGGGGATGACGTGACACCGGTTGGACGCTACCGGATCGCCTATCTGAAACCCGACAGCCGTTTTCGACGTTTCTACGGTTTCAATTACCCCGGCCGGCATGACGCCCGTCGCGCACTGGACGATGGGCGCATCGATCAGTCCACCTTCGATCGAATCATCGCGGCCCACGACCGCGGCGAGATGCCGCCCCAGCAGACGCCCCTTGGGGGCTATGTGGGCATCCACGGCCTGGGTTCGGCCAGTCCTGAAGTTCACAGGCGTTTTAACTGGACCCGGGGTTGCGTCGCCCTGACCAATGAGCAAATAGATGAACTGGCCGGCTGGGTGGGTGAGGGCACCGTCGTGGAGGTGCGCTGACGACTGGGCATAGGGCGCTGAATCCGATATCTTTGCCCCACCCACACACGAGGAGACTCAGATTATGCCACGCGTTCTACTGTGCGCCGTTTTTGCTGCTGTCCTGCTGACCACCGGCTGCGCAAGCACCAGCGATGTCAAGGCCCTGCAGGATCAGGTCACCACCTTGCAGTCCGATGTGAGCAGGGCCCAGGCCACGGCCGATCAGGCCAGTCAGGACGCCAGCGACGCCCGTCGCATGGCGGAGGCCGCCCAGACTCAGACCATGCAGACCGACGAGAAAATCGACCGCATGTTCAAGAAGAGCATGTACAAGTAACCAGATGCGGTCCGGCGTCTGGCACGACGACCGTGCCAGACGCTGCCGCCCTGTCGTCCCGCCTGCGGCTCGTTTGAGCTCGCGTATAACCTTAGCTTCGCCCCCCTTATCATGTTCGCGACGATGGCGTTTAACCGCCCACTGGGATCAGGGCTGAACCCGGCGTGATATCACTTCGGGCGTACCGGAGTGCTCGGCGATCACTGCCTGAGCCTGCTGACGGGCCAGCCCGGGGTAACCCATTCCGGCTGCACGTTCGATCGCCTTTTCCGCCACCGCCATGGCTTCGGCCTCGGTCATCGGCAGTTCGTCCAGCGGCGCATTGACCTCGAGAAACAGCGAGTCTGCCAGTATCGCGGCCTTCACCGGTTGGTTTACCAGCCGCACAGGGGTGTTTACCTCAACCCGGGAGAACAGCGACTCGATGTCCTCCGGGTACATACGCATACAGCCGTGGGTGACCCGCATGCCGACCCCATACGGCCGGTTGGTGCCGTGGATAAGATAGCCTGGCAGGTTCAGCCGCAGCGCGTGTTGTCCCAGTGGGTTGTCCGGGCCGGGGGGGACCCGCACCGGCAGCGGGTTGCCGGCCGCCTCGGCTTCGGCACGGATTGAGGCGGGGGGATGCCAGGCCGGATCTTTTTGTTTGCGCACGATGCGGGCCAGACCCAAGGGCGTCGCCCAGTCCATGCGGCCCACGCTGACCGGATGGGTGATGACCGTCGGTGTCTCCGCCGGACCCGGTTTCGGATAGTAATAGAGGCGCATTTCGGGGAGATTCACGACGATACCTTCCCGGGGCGCGTCGGGTAGAATGTGCCGCGTCGGCAACACCACCGCCGTGCCCTCGCCCGGCAGCCAGCGGTCCACGGTTGGATTGGCTGCCACGATCTCGTCCTGTCCGATGCCATAGCGCCTCGCGATATCCAGCAATGTGTCGTCGTGACTGGCCTGGACCACCCGAATTTTGCCGACGATGTCGATACCCTTTGGCGGCAGCGGAAACACCTCCGCCTGGGCATGGGAGGTGGCCAAGCACAGCAGCGTAAGTAGCATTGAAAAGCCGCCTGAGCGGCCAATGGACGGTTTCTGTTGAAACATTGGAGGATTCCGGCCTGTGCGATTGGTCGGCATTATAGCCAGTTGTCGATGGGAGGCGTTTATACTGACGCCATGCGCGAACCGGACCATAATTGCTCGTCGAGCGAGGATCGCCTCACGGAACTGGAGATCCGCATAAGCCACCAGGAAGCGGCCTTGGACGATGTGGGCGCGATACTGATACGGCAACAGAAAGTGATTGATGAATTGACCCGGAAGGTCGATGTTTTGAACAAGCGACTCGGCCGGGCGCTGGCGGGCGCCGACAGCCGTTTCGACCCGGATCAGGGTCCACTTTAACGACAGGGGCAGAATCGAAGTGAGTGTCACGGAACAGGCGGTAGCCGAACGAGAATCCATCCTTCTGCGGCGGGACGAGTCGGGTGTGACCACGCTCACGCTCAACCGCCCCAATCAGTTCAATGCCCTGTCCTTGGCCATGCTGGAGGCCTTGCAGGCGCAACTGGATGCCATTGCCCAGGACGAGAGTGTGGGTGTGGTGATTCTGGCCGGTGCGGGCCGCGCCTTTTGTGCCGGCCACGACCTCAAGGAAATGCGGGCAAACCCGGATCGGGACAGCTATCAGGCGCTGTTCCAGCGCTGCAGTCAGGTCATGCTGAGTCTGCTGCGTTTGCCGCAGCCGGTCATCGCCCGGGTCCACGGCATCGCCACCGCCGCCGGTTGCCAGCTGGTGGCGACCAGCGATCTCGCGGTGGCCGCAGATTCCGCGCGGTTTGCGGTTTCCGGGATCAACGTGGGCCTGTTTTGCTCCACGCCGTCGGTGGCTCTGTCCCGGAACCTGTCTCGCAAGCAGGCCATGGGTATGCTGCTCACCGGTGAGTTCGTCAGCGCGAAGCGCGCGGTGGAGCTGGGCCTTGTGAACCAGGCGGTGGCCGCCGGCCAGTTGGATGAGGCGGTGCGGGCGCTGGCCGATACCATCCTGGCCAAGTCCCCGCTGGCCATCCGGCTGGGCAAGGAGATGTTCTATCGGCAACTGGAGATGGGCATCGACGATGCGTACGACTTCGCCGGAGAGCGTATGGCCTGCAACATGATGGCCGAGGACGCGGGCGAGGGCATCGATGCCTTTATGGACAAACGCACGCCGACCTGGAAGGGGCGTTGACTTAAGGGCAGACCGCGACCCGGACCGGCTGGGGGTTCAGAATCTGGACCAGGTCGGAACTGGCCAGCTCCAGGATCAGGCCCCGGCTGCCGCCATTGACATAGATCTTGGGCGCAGACAACACGCTGTGTTCCGCGTAGAGCGGCATGGGTTTCCGCGTTCCAAAAGGGGACGTGCCGCCCACCTGATAGCCGCTGTGCCGCGTCGCCGTGTCCGGTGTGCACGGTGCGACCCGCTTGACCCCGATGCTGCGCGCCAGTCGTTTGGTGGAGACTTCCCGGTCACCGTGCATCAGGATTAGAAACGGTTGCCCGTCGTCCCGTTCAAATACCAGGGTCTTGATCATGTCGTGCAGTTCGATGCCCAGCGCCGCTGCCGCGGCGGCGGCGCCCCCTTTCGCCGCATAGGCGTATTGGTGACATTGCGCCTCCACACGGTGTTGCCGCAGCAGCCTCAGCGCCGGCGTTGACGGCAGTCGATCAGCGGCCATGTCCGCCGGTCTCAATGGGAAGGTCTTCGGCGGCCCAGAGTTCGATTCCGCCGGCCAGATTGCGGGGCTGCTCGAATCCCATTTCCAGCAGAGTGTGGGTGGCCAGGGCGCTGCGGGCACCGGTGTCACAGTACAGCACCACCGGTCGTTGCCGGGCAGTGAACAGTATCCGGCGACGGTGCTTGTTGCCGGGGTCGGCGGCGCCTTCCAACTGCCCTCTGGGAATCAGTTCGGAGCCGGGAATGTGACCCGCGCCGTATTCGTCTGGTTCGCGAACGTCAATCAGGAGCAGATCGGTGCCGGTGTCCAGGAGTTCGGCCAAATCATCGGGCTGAATCTCGTGGATTTGGCTGCGCGCGGCTGCGATCAGGTCGGCAAGGGTTTTGGCCATGATGATCCAGTTAGCCTGCAAATTGCACGAAGGGTTCGGGAATCAGGGCGTGATGGGCAAAGCAGTTGGGCTGATCGGCATCAAAGGCATAGCTGTAGCTATGGTTTGAGGGGGATCGGCGTAAATGCACAGTCCAGCGCGGCCTGAGCCCGAACAGGACAAACCGTAACAATTAAAAGAAGGGCCGAATGCGCATCAGAAACCCGGAACTGATATCGAAACAAAATCTACCGGTCGGCCTTCATGCAA
>JAHEDQ010000114.1 GCA_024641125.1 Candidatus Competibacteraceae bacterium
AGACGATAAGCGTCCATCCGCGGTGTTGGGCGGGCTTGAATGAGCGTAGGCTAGTCCTGCGCCCGCCCGCCTGGCGTCTGAGCGCTTCTCGTCTTGCTGAAATGCAACGAACTACTGACTCATGACACTAAGCGAAGATTTCACACACTGAAAATGGGGCTACGGACATATGGCGAGTGGATTCACGATACGGAATGCGGCTGTGCTGGGGGCGGGCGTTATGGGGGCGCAAATCGCAGCGCACTTGACCAACGCGGGTGTCCGTACCCGGTTGTTCGAACTGCCGGATGACGGGCCGGATCCCAGCGCCAGCAGTCGCAAGGCAATAAAGCAGTTGGTCAGGCTGGAGCCGTCACCCCTGGCCACTCCGGGTCGTGCCAACCAGATCGTGCCCTGCAACTACCGGACGGACCTGGAACAATTGATGGACTGCGATCTGGTGATCGAGGCCATCGCCGAGCGTATGGATTGGAAGGCGGAACTGTACGCCACGGTCGAGCCGCATCTGAAGCCGGACTGTAGGCTGGTCAGCAATACCTCTGGTCTTTCCATCCAGCGCCTGGCCGAGGCGTTGCCGGCTCCGCGCAGGGCGTTTTTCTGCGGCATGCATTTTTTTAATCCGCCGCGCTACATGCCACTGGTGGAACTGGTTCCCGCCCAGGAAACCGATCCGGCGCTGCTCGACGACCTGGAGGCTTTTTTACTCACCCGTCTCGGTAAGAGCGTCGTCCGTGCCAAGGATACGGCAAACTTCATAGCCAATCGGATTGGCGTTTTTTCGATGATGATCACCGTCCATCATGCTGAGGCTTTCGGGATCGCTTTCGATACGGTGGACGCTCTGACCGGACCGGTAATAGGTCGTCCCAAGAGCGCGACTTTCCGTACCGCAGATGTGGTTGGTCTGGACACGCTGGCCCATGTGGTCAGGGGGTCGGCGGAGATGCTGCCCGAGGATCCCTGGAATGCCTGCTATCGACTTCCCGATTGGTTGAACGGCCTGATTGAGCGCGGGGCATTGGGCCAGAAGACGCGAATCGGCGTTTATCGAAAGTCGGGCAAGGAAATTCAGGTGCTGGACCTGGCGCTGGCCGACTATCGCATCAGCAACCCGCAGGTTGCCCCGGAAGTGCAGGAGATTCTGGCCGGGCGCGATTTGATCTCACGGTTCTCCGCTCTGCGTGCGTCGGAACACCCGCAGGCAAAGTTTCTCTGGGCGATCCACCGAGACGTCTTCCATTACGCCGCGGTCATGTTAGGCGAGATTGCGGACAACGCGCGTGATCTCGATCTCGCCGTGCGCTGGGGATTCGGTTGGAAGCAGGGGCCATTCGAAATCTGGCAACATGCCGGCTGGCGTACGATCGCGAACGCCATCGGCGACGACATAGCGCAGGGCCAGGCCCTGAGCGATACACCGTTGCCGGACTGGGTTGCCCAGGTTGACGGTGTGCATCAACCCGACGGTTCCTGGTCTGCGTCCGGTCAATGTCTGGTGCCACGACCGGAGATGCCGGTCTACAAGCGCCAGTTGTTCCCGGAACGGGTGTTCGGAGAGGCGCCGGATAACGTCGGGCAAACCCTGTTCGAGAACGAGGGCATGCGACTCTGGACGCTGGACGATCGAATCGGGATCGTCAGCTTCAAGAGCAAGCTGAATGCGGTCAGCGACGCTGTCCTGGACGGTGTGCTGAGTGCCGTCGATCACGCCGAATCCCATCTCGATGCGCTGGTGATCTGGCAAACGAAGGGACCGTTCAGCGTGGGCGCCGATCTTTCGGCGATTGTGCCGCTGCTGGAGGCCGGAGAGTTCCATGCCTTTGAAGCAGTGGTGCGGAAATTCCAGCGCACCACCACCCGCCTGCGGGACACATCTGTTCCGGTGGTGGCGGCGGCGCAAGGGCTTGCCTTGGGCGGGGGATGTGAATTTCTGATGTACTGCGATCACGTGGTTGCCGCCTTGGAAACCTACGTGGGCCTGGTGGAGGTCGGGGTGGGCCTTCTTCCGGCCGGTGGCGGCTGTGCAGCTTTGGCGCAGCGAGCCGCCGCCAAAGCGGTGGACGGCGACATTTTTCGACAACTCAAGCCCGGCTTCGAGACGGTGGCCATGGGCAAGGTGGCCAAGAGCGCGTTCGAGGCACAGGACATGGGGCTGCTGCGCCGATCCGATACGGTGATTCTGAATCCGAACGAGTTGCTCCATGTCGCCCTGCACTGGGCCCGTGCATTGGCGGAGTCCGGTTACCGGCCGCCGCTTGGAAGTGCGGTGCCGGTGGCGGGCCGCACCGGGATCGCGAACCTGCAAACCATGTTGGTTAACATGAAGGCCGGTGGGTTCATCTCCGAGCATGACTACGAGATAGGCGAGCGGATCGCCGCGGTACTCTGTGGTGGTGACGTCGATGCGGGTACCGAGGTCGATGAAGCCTGGCTACTGGGTCTCGAGCGTCAGGCGTTCGTGGCTTTGGCGCGAACCGAGCAAACCCAGGCCCGGATCGCACATATGCTCAAAACCGGCAAGCCGTTGCGCAACTGATATCCGGGGGTTAATCGATCATGAGTCAACCGATACAAGACGCCTTTATCGTGGCGGCGGTCAGAACGCCGGTGGGACGGATACGCGGCGTTTTCCGCAATACACGTCCGGATGACCTGCTCAGTCACGTCATTCGATCGGCGCTGGCGGGATTGCCCAGCTTCGATCAAGGCCGGATTGACGACGTCATCGTCGGCTGCGCCATGCCGGAGGCCGAACAGGGTCTGAACGTCGCCCGCATCGGCCTGCTCCTGGCCGGGCTTCCCGACGCGGTGCCTGGCGTCACCGTCAATCGCTTTTGTGCCTCAGGACTGCAGGCGGTGGCGATGGCGGCAGATCGCATTCGACTGGGAGAGGCGGACATCATGATTGCGGCCGGCACCGAATCCATGAGCCTGGTTCCCATGATGGGAAACAAGGTGGCGATGAATCCACGGGTGTTCCAGGGGGACAGGCACGTCGGCATTGCCTACGGCATGGGCGCGACGGCGGAAAATGTGGCGCGGCGTTGGCAGGTATCCCGGGAGGATCAGGACGCATTCGGTATGCGCAGCCATGAGCGGGCCGTGACCGCGATCGACCGGGGCGACTTTGGTCAGGAGATAACACCCTATGCGGTTGAGACCCGGCGACCTGATCCCGAGTCCGAGACAGTAGATGTGAGTACCCGGTCGGTGAAAATCGATCAAGGTCCGAGGCGCGATACCAATCTCGAATCCATGGCGAAATTGAAACCGGTGTTTGCTGCCGGCGGCAGTGTGACCGCGGGCAACAGCTCGCAGATGAGTGACGGTGCCGGCGCCGTGGTGCTCATGAGCGAGCGTTTGGTCACCGAACTGGCGTTGCAGCCCCTTGCCCGGTTTGTCGGTTTCGCGGTGGCCGGCGTTGCTGCTGAGGTCATGGGTATCGGCCCGGTCGAGGCCATTCCCCGAGTTCTGAAACAGACCGGAATCCGCCAGAGCGAGTTGGACTGGATCGAACTGAACGAGGCGTTTGCCGCCCAGAGTCTGGCCGTTATCCGTGAGTTGGATCTGGATCAGGATCGGGTCAATCCGCTGGGTGGCGCGATTGCGCTTGGGCATCCCCTGGGTGCTACCGGGGCCATACGGACCGCCACGCTGTTGCACGGCTTGCAGCGCACGCGGGGTCGCTATGGCATGGTTACCATGTGCATCGGCACCGGTATGGGCGCGGCCGGCGTGTTCGAGTCCCTCAGTACCTGATCTGGAACGTAAGCCATGGGGATCGGCCGGCCGGCGGACCGGAAGGTGGTATCTTGAGAAAGGGTGTGAAAAGCTAGACGCCTGGCATGTAACAAAACCTTTGTTTGACCAGGCGGGCGGCTAAGCTTTGGCCGACGAAACGGGGGCTTGACCCGGTGAGCGAGCCGCCAACTCGCTGCTCTCGCAAAAGGCGTTTCGTCGTACGCGCCGCAGGCATTATGGTCTATAGATAAGGTAGGCCCTATGGGAGATAAGGTAGGCTCTACGGGGTCGAGAGGGTAAGTCTGAGAGAATTTGGGTCAAATCGGCGTAAGACCGATATGACATCCACCCAGGAGTCAGTATGCGCACGTCAATCGATTCCTATGCAATCGATCCAATCGGCTCGTTCCGTCTATCGGCGCTCGCCATGACGGCCAACGTCCTGTTGGCGGTTCCGGCTTATGCATTCCAGTTCGAGAGCTCCGATGGGGATCTCAGCGGCAGTTTCGATAACACCATCTCCTATGGCCTTCAGTGGCGGGCGCAGGATCGGGATGCGGACCTGATTGGTTTCGCCAACCGGCAGTTCAATGGCGGCAAGGGCAATGCCTACTCATTGAACGGTGACGACGGCAATTTGAACTATGGCAACAGCGGCAACCTGGTCAGCAGTCAGATCAAGCTCATCAGCGAGCTTTTGGTGGACTACAAAGATTTTTCGCTGTTCGTCCGCGGACGGGCGTTCTACGACTGGGAAAACAAACAGGGTGAGCGCGATCGGACGCCCCTGACCGGGCGTGCACTGAACAAAGTCGGCAGCAAAGCCGAACTTCTCGATCGTTACCTCAGTTACAGTTTCGATCTTGCCGACCGCCCCGGCCAGGTTCGCGTCGGCGAACAGGTGGTGAGCTGGGGCGAGAGCACTTTCATCCAGAACGGTATAAACGTCATCAATTCCATAGACGTGGCGGCGATCCGCACACCAGGTGCTGAGTTGCGCGAGGCCCTGCTTCCGCAAGGACTGTTGTGGGGATCGATCGATCCTACCGACAACACCACGGTTGAAGCTTTCTATCAGTACGACTGGGACAAGATTGACATCGATCCGCCCGGTACGTTTTTCAGCAGCAATGACTTTGTCGGTGAAGGCGGCAACATGGTCATGCTCGGCTTCGGCACCTTATCGGACAACGGGGGTGTTGGCGCCGGAACGCCGGCCAACACGGTCGGCGGTGTCCCACGTAAAAGCAGCGATCTTCCTGGCAACGACGGCCAATGGGGGGCTTCGCTGAAATGGTTTCTGCCCGAGCTCAATGACACCCAGCTCGGCTTTTACTACATGAACTATCATAGTCGTCTGCCCCTAATCAGTTCACTCACCGGCACCCAAGCCGGAGTTGATGCGGGCAATGCGATTTATGGGACCAACGGTTTGAACGGAACGGGTGCGCGAACCTATCTTAACGCCCTCGCAACCCAGGATGTTCAGGCGGCGACCGATCTTGGTGTCTCCCTGGGCCAAACCGAACCCCAGGCGCGCTATATCGCCCAGAACGGCGCGGCCGATGGTGCGGCGGGTGGCGGCATCAATATCGACCAAGCCCAGACGGTGCTCGGCAACGTGTTGTCCGATGCCTATGGTAAAACGGCACGCTACTTCATCGATTATCCAAAGAATATCCAGATGCTCGGCCTGAGCTTCAATACCCAGTTACAGAGCACCGGCACCGCCATTCAGGGCGAGTTCAGCTACAAGAAGGACTTGCCGCTTCAGATCGACGACATCGAAATTCTGTTCGCGACCCTGGGGGCGGCTGGGGTCGATTATGCCGGTGGCCGGTTCGTTCCCCTGGCGACAGAGAATCAGGTGGAGAACACACTGGGATTGCCGGATTCATCTGAGATCAAGGGCTACATCGAAAGGGATGTCAGCCAGTTCCAGATGACGGCGACCCAGGTCGTGCCCAACCGTTTAGGCGCCAATCAATGGGTTTTTCTTGGGGAAGTTGGCGTTGTTCACGTCCACAACATGCCCAAAAAGAGCAAGCTGCGGCTGGACGGTCCGGGAACCTACATCAGCGGCAACGCGGCTCTGGCCAGTTTTCAGGGTCCATTGGCGAATGACAAGATCGAATCGGCTTCGCACTTCGCCGACGCCACTTCCTGGGGCTATCGATTGTTGGCCCGCGCCCAGTACAACAATGCTATTGGCCCGGTCACACTCTTGCCACGGGTGGCCTTCGCCCACGATGTGGACGGAAACACGCCGAGGCCCTACGGCACGTTCCTCAAGAATCGACGAGCCATGACCTTTGGCCTGACCGCGGACTATCAGAACAAGTTGACCGCGGATCTGAGCTACACCACCTACTGGGGCGCCAATCAGTACAATCTGGTCAATGACCGGGATTTCATCGGGTTCAATGTCAAATACGCCTTTTGAGTATTGGAGAGGCACTATGCGCAACCATGTCCTGACCTCCGCCGCGGCGGCACTCTTGTTTCTGAGCGCCGATGCGTCGGCGGCGCTGTCTGCGCAGGAGGCCGCCCGTCTCGGTGCGGATCTGACTCCCACCGGCGCAATCCAGGCCGGCAATGCCGAGGGCACCATCCCGCCCTGGGACGGAGGGATCAAGTCGCCGCCCGGGCCTTCTTATGCGCCCGGCGACCATCACCCGGACCCGTATCCGGATGATCCGGTCCTGTTCACCATTACCCGGGAGAACATGGATCAGTACGCTGACAAACTGACCGCCGGACACAAGGCCCTGCTGGAGACTTACGACTCGTTTTTCATGAATGTGTATCCCACGCATCGCAGTTTCGCCGCGCCCCAAAGGATCTACGACGCGATCAAGGCCAATGCCACAACCGCCGAGCTGGTGGAGGGCGGGGACGGGGTGCGCAACGCCATCATCGGTTTGCCCTTTCCGATACCGAAGAGCGGTGTGGAAGCGGTGTGGAATCACATACTGCGTTGGCGTGCAGATCAGGTAAAACGTCCGTTCGGGCAGGCGCCGGTGACCCGGGGCGGTGACTACACCATGGTGGAATTCGAGGAGGACGCGATATTCCGCTATGGGTGGGAGGGAATGACCGAGGCCAAGCTGGACAACGTCATCGTCATGTTCCGGCAGCAGATTCTGGCACCAGCCCGCCTGGCCGGTCGCATCCTGCTGGTGCATGAGACGCTGGACCAGGCCAAGGAGCATCGCAAAGCCTGGATCTACAACCCTGGCCAGCGCCGTGTGCGGCGAGCACCCAACGTGGCCTTCGACAATCCCAAGGAAGGGGGCGACGGTCTTGCCACCAGTGACCAGCTCGATATGTACAACGGCAGCCCTCAGCAATACAACTGGGAATTGCTGGGACGTAAGGAAATTTACGTTCCGTACAATTCCTACAAGTTGCACAGTGACAAGCTCAAGTACACGGATATCGTCAAGCCACTGCACATGAACCCGGAGTACCCGCGGTATGAACTGCACCGCGTCTGGGTCGTGGACGGCGTCCTGAAGGAAGGTTTGCGCAACATCTACAAGCGGCGCACCTTCTACATCGATGAGGATTCCTGGCAAATCGTGGCGGTTGACCAGTATGACAACCGCGATCAGATGTGGCGCGTGTCCGAGGGGCACGGCATAAACTACTACGAGGTGCCGAACTACTGGACCACCGTCGAAGTGCACTACGATCTTCAGTCCGGGCGCTATCTGGCCATCGGATTGAACAATGAGGGCGGGATGTATGATTTCGGTGTCCAGTACAACGAGACCGATTTCTCAACCGGGACTTTGCGGCGCTTGGGGCGGCGCTGACCCAACTTCAGTGTCCAGGGCCCGGCTAGCATCAGTCTGCAGCCATTGTCAGAGTGTGGCGAAATGACCGAGCTGAGGATCGGTCGTGGGCGGTCCCGCTGTAGACTCCCCCAGCGCGCGGCATGGATAGTGTGGCTGTCGGTTTTTGGCCTGATCATGGTGTGCGACCGAACCGTGTACGCCGATACCGACCTGGAGGCCGAACCTGCCCCACTGGCCGCTCACCGTTTGTTGCTGGGAGGGGATTACGCTGAGGACACCTTGATGGTTGTGGGGCAATACGGACACATTCTCGTATCTTCGGATGGTGGCCATGAATGGCTACAGGCTGAGGTGCCGACCCGGGTCACCCTGACCGATGTTTTCATGCTGGATGCGACCCGGGCCTGGGCGGTGGGCCACGATGCAACCATTCTGGCCACAACCGATGGCGGCCGATCGTGGCAAATGCGTTACCGGGATCCGGATGTAGATGCGCCACTGCTTTCGATCTGGTTCCGCGATGCCGACTATGGGATTGCGGTTGGTGCCTACGGATTGATGTTGATTACCGAGGACGGCGGCAAGAGTTGGGATGAGCACCCGGTCAACGACGAGGATGATTTCCATCTCAACGATCTGGTGGCCTCGGATTCAGGTGTGTTGTACATGGCGGCAGAAGCCGGTGTTTTGTACCGATCCGAAGACGAGGGCGCAAGCTGGGAGGAGATGGCCTCACCGTACGAAGGTTCCTTTTTCGGTATCTTGCCGCTGTCCGGGGGCAGTCTTTTGGCCTATGGATTGAGAGGGCATCTGTTTAGAAGCGAAGACCAGGGGGACTCTTGGAACGCATTGGATACGGGCACCGAGGGCATTTTGATGGACGGCTTGCGATTGGGGCCGGATCGGGTGGTTCTGGTGGGACTCTCCGGCACCGTGCTGGTGAGTGACGATGGCGGTGGCAGCTTTGAACTGTATGGCCAGAATGACCGGGAGGCCCTGGTGAGCGTGCTGCCCGGCGACGCTTCGGACCTGATCACCATTGGCGAGTTTGGCGTGCGCCGCAGGAGTTTGGATCAGCTTCGCGCTACCACGGGCTCTTAAGTGCCTCAGACGCAGCCGCGAACGCTTACCCGGAGCCTTGCACTTGCAGCATTGCTGTTGTGCAATTTGGTCACTCCGTCGAGGGCGCAGGTTGACGTTATCCTATGACTAGCCCCCGGTGGATTGTCTCGCTTGAACGGTTGGTGTTCGGTGCCCGACCGTGGGTCATCGCTGTGTTTCTGGCCATTACCGCGGCCATGGCCTACTCGGCCACCCATCTGAAAATCGATGCCGGCTTCACCAAGCTGCTTCCGCTCAAGCATCCGTACATGCAGACTTTTGTGGAGTACCAATCGGAGTTTGGCGGCGCCAATCGGGTTCTGATCGCGCTGACGGTATCAGAGGGGGATATCTTCACGCCGGAGTTCTTTGCAGCTCTGAAGGGTGCCACCGATGATGTTTTTTTCATCGAGGGAGTTGATCGCAGCCGGGTCAAGTCGATTTTCACACCCAACGTGCGCTTCACCGAGGTGGTTGAGGACGGCATCGCGGGGGGTAATGTGGTTCCGGCGGACTTCCAGCCGACGCCGGAAGGTCTCGCGCAGGTTCGCGAGAACATTCTTAAGGCGGGCATTCTGGGGCGTTTGGTGGCCAATGATTTCAGCGGGGCGATCATCAGCGCTCAGTTGCTGGAATTGGATCCCAATAACGGGCAACGGCTTGATTTTGTCAAAGTGGCCCGAGCATTGGAAACTCAGATCCGGGACAAATATCAGTCGTCGGATGTCAATCTGAGCATATCCGGAAATTACAGCGGGTTTCAGGTCCACATCATCGGCTTTGCCAAGGTGATTGGAGATATCACCGAAGGTGCGGGACGGGTGGTTGTGTTTTTTGCGGTCGCGTTCCTGATCACCGCGTTGCTTGTCTACCTGTATTCCATGTCGTTACGGGTTGCCCTGGTTCCCCTGGGCTGCTCGCTTATGGCCGTCATTTGGCAACTGGGCCTGTTGCCTCTGCTGGGGTTTGGCATCGACCCGATGTCTATTCTGGTGCCTTTTCTGGTCTTTGCCATAGGGGTGAGTCACGGGGTTCAGATGATCAGCGCGGTGGGGTCGGAAGTGTACCGAGGCGCCGGCGCCTACGACGCCTGTTGCGCCAGTTTCAGGAGACTGCTGATTCCGGGTGGTATCGCCCTGGCCAGTGATACGATTGGATTCGTTACCATCCTTCTGATCGATATAGACATAATTCAGGAGATGGCGATCACCGCGAGTCTTGGGGTTGCGGTGATCATTCTGACCAACCTGATTTTGCTTCCCGTACTGTTGTCCTATCTCAAGGTTGATGAGCGTTATCGTGCCAAGCTGCGGCGCCGGGCGGAACACTCGGCAAAGCTGTGGACGCGGGTTGCTGTTGTGTCCAAGGCGGGGCCGGCGGCGGCGGTTATTGGGGCCTCCCTGTTGCTGCTGGGGCTGGGTCTTTGGAAAGGCACCAATGTGGCGATCGGGGATCTGCATTCGGGTGTGCCGGAGTTGCGCGAGGACTCTCGCTACAACATCGACGCCGAAGTCATCACCGACCGCTTCTCGGTGGGCGTCGATGTGCTGTCAGTGATCGTGGAAGCGGGCCCTGAAGGCTGCATAGACTACGATGTCATGACGCTGATCGACCGTTTCGTGTGGCAGATGGAGAACCTGGAAGGGGTTCAGTCCGTGATATCCCTACCCACCGTGGCCAAGGTCATCAACGCGGGCTGGAACGAGGGCAGTCCGAAATGGCGGGTGCTTCCGCGCAATCCTCAGACCCTGGTGCAGAGCACTTATCCGGTGGATACCAGCAGTGGTCTCTTGAACAAGGACTGCAGCGTGATGCCGGTGCTGATCTTTACCAGCGACCACAAGGCAGACACCATTCGCCGCATTGTCAACGAGGTGAAAGCATACGATCAGGCGCACTCCGAGGGTGCCGTCCGGTTTCGCCTCGCTACCGGCAATGTAGGGGTGATGGCGGCTACCAACGAGGCTGTGGAAGCGGCCCAGTACCCGATATTGGGATATGTTTTCGGCGCAATAATCCTGCTGTGCCTGCTCACTTTTCGTTCCGTACTCGGCACACTTTGCATCGTGCTGCCGCTGGCGTTGGTGTCGCTGCTGGCCTATGCGCTGATGAACACGCTGGAGATTGGGCTGAAGGTCAACACCTTACCCGTAGTCGCGCTGGGCGTGGGCATCGGCGTCGACTATGGGATATACATCTACGCCCGGTTTCAGAGCGTGCTGGACGACGGCTACAGCATTCACGAAGCCTATCTTCGCACCCTGGCCATCACCGGCTCCGGCGTGGTGTTCACCGGCATTACCCTGGCCATCGGGGTGGCAACCTGGATATTCTCACCCCTCAAGTTTCAGGCCGACATGGGCATACTTTTGACCTTCATGTTTCTGGTGAACATGCTGGGTGCAATACTGCTGTTGCCCGCGCTTGCCAAATGGCTGCTGCCGTCACGGAGTGCGAAGCCGGTGAGTTCCAGCTGAAAGATTAACCAATGCTGCGGGCGTGTGCGCGGGTGGCGCCCTTGGCAGATCAACTGAGGGCCAGCCATGCGCGGACTCATGATGGATCAGCCGCTGCTGATTTCATCCATCCTAAAATTTGCTGCCAGGAATCACGTCGAGGGGGAGATTGTTTCCCGCACGGTTGAGGGACCCATCCACCGGTACCGCTACCCTGAATGGGCAGCCCGCTCGGCGCGCCTTGCCAATGCCCTGCTCGGTTTGGGGGTCAATCAAGGTGATCGCATCGGGACTCTGGCGTGGAACGGCTACCGTCATCTGGAGCTTTACTACGGCGTGTCGGGTCTCGGCGCCGTGTGCCACACGATCAACCCACGGCTGTTTCCAAACCAGATCAGCTACATCATCAATCATGCTGATGATCGCTGGTTGTTCACCGATCTCAGTTTTGTTCCGGTGCTGGAAGCCATCGCCGATCAGCTGACCGGGGTCAAAGGTTTCGTGATGATGACGGACTCTGCGCATATGCCGGCGACGAGCTTGCCGAACGTCATCTGCTACGAGGATTTGCTGGCCGCTGAATCCGATCAGATCGAATGGCCGGTATTTGACGAGAACACCGCATCGTCACTGTGCTACACCTCCGGCACCACCGGGCACCCCAAGGGTGTCCTGTACAGCCATCGATCCACGGTGCTGCATTCCTACGGTATCTGCCTGCCGGACTCCATGGGCCTGTCATCCAGCGAGTGTATGTTGCCGGTGGTCCCCATGTTTCATGTCAACGCCTGGGGCACGGCCTACGGTGCGCCTATGGTGGGAAGCAAACTGGTTCTGCCCGGGCCGCGTATGGATGGTGAGAGCCTGCAGGCGCTGATTGAAGATGAGTCGGTCACGGTGGCGGCCGGCGTGCCCACCATCTGGGCAGCATTGCTCAACCACCTGGAGAGCAGCGGCAAGCGGGTCGATTCGCTCAAACGGACCATTATCGGCGGATCATCCTGCCCGGAATCCATGATTCGTACGTTCCAGGACCGCTACGGTGTGCGAGTTCTCCACGCCTGGGGTATGACTGAGACCAGCCCCATTGGTGTTGTCAACACCCCCAAGCTGTTTGCCGATACGCTGTCGGAGGAGCAACGCTTTGCGCTGGGTTGCAAACAGGGCCGAGGCTTATTCGGGATTGAGATGAAGATCACCGACGATGATGACCGCGCGTTGCCATGGGATGGTATCGCCATGGGTAAGCTCAAGGTGAGGGGTCCATGGGTATGCAGCGGTTATTACCAGTTGGACCAGAGCAGCGCCCATCAGGAGCCCGGTTGGTTCGAAACCGGCGATGTGGGATCCATAGACCCCCATGGCTACCTCCAGATAACGGATCGGACCAAAGACCTGATAAAGTCCGGTGGCGAGTGGATCAGCTCCATTGAGCTGGAGAACATCGCGGTGGGCCATCCCGATGTGGTTGAAGCCGCCGCCATAGCGGCTCGGGACGATCGGTGGGGTGAACGGCCGATCCTGATCGTGGTAAAGACAGAGGGCAGCCCGCTGACCGAGGCGGCGTTGCTGGCCTACTACGAGGACAAAGTGGCGAAGTGGCAGATTCCGAATGCCGTCGTGTTCTGTGAGGAATTGCCACACACGGCAACCGGAAAGCTGTCCAAGCTGACGTTGCGCGAGAAGTACGAGGGTATTCTGGAAACGCCCAAGGGGTGACGCGGCTGCGTCAGGTCAAAGCAGCCAACGCCGCAGGGCCGTGGTGACGGAACCGGGTTGCTCCAGCGGACTGAGATGACCGCAGCGCTCAATCATGCGAAGTTCGGATTGGGGCAGTCGAGACGCCATGTTCTCGTGGACCCGTGGAGGGGTCAGGATATCTTGGCGCCCGCAGAGCACCAGAGTTGGCAGTCTGTAGTTGGCCAGGTCGGCAAAGCTTCCCGGGCGTCCCATGATCAGGGCTTGCTGAGTGAGAAATCCCTCGGGACCGACCTCCCGGGCCATGGTCCGAATCGTACCGCAGAGCTCGCTGTCCTGCAGACGGTCTGAATGTACCAGGGCCGGGAGCATGGCCTCGATTACCGCTTCGAAGCGGCCGGCTTCCACCAGCCGCATCAGTTGGTGCCGTGTTTCAAACCGATCCGGGCTATCTTCATTCGGGCTGGTATCGAGCAGCGCCAGGCGGCTGACCCGCTTTGGTGCCCGGCGCATGATTTCAAAACAAACGTATCCGCCCATGGACAATCCAGCCAGGGCAAAGCGTCGTGGTGCGGCGTCCAGAATCAGACTGACAAGATCATCGAGCCGGTCGCATACCGTGGTGTCCACCACCCGGAGATCCGCACGGGACGCCAGTGCCTGGCATTGCGCGGCCCATAGGCGCTGGTTGCAAAGCAGGCCGGGAATCAGATACAGGGTCTCGGGTTCCTGTGTCAGCGGAGGGTTGATCACGCGCTTGGATCATCCGCGACGCTGGCTTGGCGAATGCGCATGGCCTGCAGCAAAAAGGCATTGAACGGTACCGGAATACCAAGCTGTGCTGCCCTGTCCACCAGATAGCCCGTAATGTGCTCGATCTCCGTCTGGCGGCCTGTAAGAACATCCTGCAGCATAGATGAGCGGTTCGCCCCCGTCTCGCACGCAAGCGCCCGGGCCTGATCGACCAGGGGCGTGGCGTAGGGAATGCCCTCTGCAGTGAGGACAATTTCCGCTTCCCGACAGATCGGATCCAGCAATGCGGCGCTATCTGCCGCTGCAAGAACACCATTGCGGCATCCGAGCAGCGCAGTCAGAGGGTTGATGGCGCAGTTCATCGCCAGCTTAAGCCACAGGCGTTCTCGGATGTCGGGATCCCACCCGGCTTTGAGCCCGGGGGCGTTCAGCAGGGGTTGTGCGCTGTCGGGGTCGCCAGGACGATCGGGGGCGGGTCCGAACCAGGTTTCGCCCCGGGCTGCATGCACCAGGCTGAATGGACCCCTGCGCCAAACCGCTTCGGTGGTTGTGCCCAGGACAACAGTGGCGCCGGGTGGCAGCAGATCCTCCACCCACTCGACCACGCCCATGCCGTTCTGTAGGAAAACGATTCGTGACGACGGCGACAGTCGATGCCGAATCGAACTCAGCGCGCTGCGAGTTTGCTGCGCCTTAACCGCGATCAGCAAACGCCCCAAGGGGGCCGTTCCCGAATGCGCGATTTCGGCATCCGGCCTGACAATACGCTGCTCCCGGGCTACGTCGAACTCAATGCCGTTGCTGCGCTCAAAAGTGCGAAGCGACTCCGCGCTCTTGAGCAGGAGGGTGACCGGCCACCCGGCATCGAGCGCCGCCACCGCCATGCGAGCGCCGATGGCGCCGGCCCCCAGCACATAGACTCGTTCAACGTCCATATCCTAGTGGGCCATGCGGGAAGTTCGCTTATTCACAGGGCGCCAGTGATGAATCAAGGTAAGGCGCACATCGCAGGCAATGGCAGACCCTTTCCAAGGAGTGCAACGCAACATTGGCTCATCAGCGACGCGCCCTCTGGGCCAGTCCACAAGCGCGGCTGACCGCGTTACACTCGCTGGAATTGGCGACGGCCAGTTCTGCGCTTGCGTGCCTTGCCGACCCGGCTTGTGAATTGGCTGCACAGTTTGACCGAATTTCCCGCATGGCCCACTAGTGTCTCCAAGACCGAGTGCGGCATCA
>JAHEDQ010000115.1 GCA_024641125.1 Candidatus Competibacteraceae bacterium
CGACATCGTTGCCCGACAGTTGCGGGAGGCGGCCGAGCGGGAGACCGATCCGCAATTGAGAGAGAAGTTATGGGAAGAGTATCGAGCGTACAAACTCAACCAGAGCCGAGGTGGCGACGGTGCAGGAACCTGATGCTTTACCGTGCTGCAACTTTGCTGATTTTGCTCTTGCTTGGCGGTTGTTCCACCTTGGGCTCGTCCAATGTGGAGCCCACCCCCGTCATTCGCGCGCAGAGCGAGATCGCCGAAAACCAGTTGTTGGACGTGGGCATAGAGGTGTTCGACCCTGGCGTCATCACCGACGATCAGGCCGACAAGCGGGGGCAATCCGCCGAGATTCGCAAGGCGGAGACCATTTACATGTCCACCCAGCTTAAGCGCACGCTGCAGGGCACCGGCCAGTGGGGTTCGGTGTGGGTGGTGCCGAACGCGGTCGATTCGGTGGATTTGCTGGTCAAGGGGCGCATCGTTTCCTCCAGCGGCGAGCATCTGGTACTGGAGATCGATGCCCGGGATGCGACCGGCAGACCGTGGCTGGAAAAATCCTACAGCCTGGTTGCCGAGGACGGTTTTTACGACAATCTGGAGCCGGGTGAAGATCCCTACCACGATCTATACAACACCATTGCCAACGATTTGTTGGCGGTGCGTGGCATTCTGCAGGCTGAGCAGATTCGAAATATCCGGCGCGTCTCGCAGCTTCGATTCGCGTCTGATCTGTCGCCAGACCCCTATGCCGAGTATCTGGATCAGGGCTCGGAAGGTTCCCTGCAGGCGATCCGCCTGCCGGCGACGGAGGACCCAATGATGGACCGGATGATGGAGGTGCGGGAGCGCGAGTATCTGCTGTTCGACGGAGTCAATGCGCATTACGCCTACCTCTACGACGAGATGGAACCCGCCTACGACAACTGGCGGAGGTACCAGTTTGCCGAGGCCAGCAATCTGCGCAAGGTCGAGCGGGACGCGTGGGTTCGGCGCGCCCTCGGTGTCGCCGCGATTCTGGGCGGCGTCGCAGTCGGTGTGTCGGGCAACGATTCCAACTCGGCGGCCATGCGCGATCTGATGATCATTGGTGGTACGGCGGCTTTCATCAGCGGGTCGAATCTGGCACAGGAGGCGGATATCCACGCTGAAGCGATTCGTGAGCTGAGCGTTTCGTTCGAGGAGGAGGTCACTCCGCAGGTGATCGAAGTGGAAGGGCAAACCCTCAAGCTGACCGGAACCGCGGAGCAGCAGTATGCCAAGTGGCGCGAGATTCTGCGGCAGATTTATTATGCGGAAACCGGTTTCGAGCCGGGGCAGCCGGTTCCGGCCTATCCTACCCCCGCGACCGACATCTGATATTCCAGAACGGAGTCGACATCAGGCATATGTTGGTTCCTGGGGCGGTACTGGGTGATCGGTTTGAGTTGACCCGGCAATTGGGCGAGGGGTCGCTCGGTCCGGTCTGGCTGGCACAGGATCGGGCGCTCGAAGAGACGGTGGTGCTCAAACTGCTGTCGCCCCACCTCCGGGCGCGGCCTGAGTTGCTTGCCCTGCTCAAGCAGGAATGCCGGCTGGCGCGGCGGCTGCGGCACCCGGGTATCGTTCGAGTTCACGATTTCCACAGCGATGGCGACCATGCCTACATCAGCATGGAATATGTTCCTGGGCAGTCCCTGTCAGCCTGGCGGGGGCGGCCCTGGCCGGAACTGATGCCGCTGCTGTTGGACCTCGCCGATGCGCTGGCGCATGCCCATGGCATGGGTGTCGTGCACCGCGACCTCAAACCCGACAACGTTCAGGTCGACCCGTCCGGTCACCCTCATCTGATGGACTTTGGCGTTGCCGGTGCGTTGGAGGCCGGGGCCAACAGCGGCCGATTTCCGGGCGGCTCACCGGCCGGCATGTCGCCCCAGCAGCTTGCCGGCGATCCGCCCCATCCGGCGGACGATGTCTACGGCTTTGGTGCGCTGATCTACGAACTGGTGTGCGCACGTCCGCCGCTGGCACCTCCCCTGAATGCGTACCGGATTCGCAGCGACGTACCACAGCCCATGCGCGCCTCGCCGGCGCCTCCGCTGGGGCTGGTCGACCTGGTATCGCGGATGTTGGCAAAAGCGGTTGCCGATCGACCCCAGGACATGACTGGGGTCCGTGCCGAACTGGATGCGCTGTACCGCAGGTCGGACATGCGCACTCTGCTTCCGGATATCGCGACCGCTCCGCCACCTGAAGAGGTTGCGACCCCGATTTCACCCAGGCCCACAACCACAGCACAGGCGGCGCCTGCGGCTGAGCGCGCCAGCGTGGGCGGCATGGTGACCGGAGCCTTGTTCCTGATGCTGGTGCTGATCGGCGTCGGGGTGTTTGTTTACCTGCCGAGTTGGATAGATCGGCGTGAGTCGGCGCATCTTGCGGTTGGTTCTACGGATTCGGTAGCAGCGCAACCGGCGCCCGACGACGTGTCAGGGCCCTCGGCCCCGGAAACCGTGCCACAGGCGTCCGGGGTGGCGCCGCCACCCCGGGCATCGCAACCTGGGGCGGCCCAGTCCGCCGCCACCATGGCTCAGGCGGAAGCCGCCATGAGTGCCTATGTCGGCCAGCGCGATGCTCTGCTCGGGCAGAGTGCGGACATCTGGGCGAGCGAGGCGTTCAGCGCAGCAGCGGTTGTCGCGGAGCGGGCCGACCGGGCCTGGTTGGATCGGGACTATGCCACCGCCCGGGCCGCGTTTTCAGAAGCCGGTGCCGGGCTCACCGCGATTGAAGCGCGCATACCCGACGTATTAGCCCGGCTTCTTGCCCAGGGCGCGGTGGCCCTGGAGCAGGGGGAGGATGCGGTGGCCCAAACCCATTTTGAAATGGCCCTGCGGATCGATCCGGGCAACATCGCGGCGCGGCAGGGCCTGGCCCGCGCCGCGATCCTGCCCCAAGTCCGTGAGCGGATGCTGGCCGGCCAGACCCTCGAGGACCGTGGTGAGTGGGGTCCGGCCCTGGCCGAGTATCAGCAGGCGCTTGGCCTGGACGGGGAAGCCGTTGCGGCGCGGGAGGCGGTCCAGCGACTCACCGCCCGGATCGAGGAACAGGCCTTTCGCGACGCCATGACCCAGGGCCTGAATGCCCTGGATGCGGGCGATCTCACGGCGGCGGCGGAGGCTTTCAAGCGGGCCGAGGGACTGCGGCCCGATGCCCCGGATGCGGCGGATGGGTTGCGGCGGGTCGATGCCCGGCGCAAAGCGGCCCGCATCAGCACCCTCAAGCGGCGTGCCGAGGGGCGGGAGGCGGCGCAGGATTGGACCGGCGCCGCCGCTGACTATGCCGAGATGCTGAAGGTGGACCCGGGCCTGGTGTCGGCCCGACAGGGCGTGGAGCGCAATCAGCGCAACGTGCGCATCGAGACGGATATGAGCGCGTTGATGGCGGACCCGCGTGCGCTGTATCCGGAAAAAGCCCAGATCAGGGCAAGAGCATTGATCGACGAAGTGGCTGGCCTGGCCACGGCGCCACAACGTTTCCGTAGGCAAGCCGCGCAGCTGGAAGCGCGGCTGCGGGTCGTGCGCACGCCAGTGCCGGTTCGGCTGGAGTCCGATAGCGAAACCGACGTGGTGATTTACCGAGTGGGCAAACTGGGACGTTTCGACCAGCGTCAGATTGATCTTCGGCCGGGCATTTACACCGTGCTGGGAACCCGTCGGGGATATCGGGACGTTCGCCTCACCCTGACCGTCGATCCGAACACGGTGCTGCCGCCGCTGGTACTGCGTTGTGAGGAACCGGTTTGATGACGACCGTGGTCATCGAGCAGGACGGGGCCAAGCGGGCCTATCCACCGGAGCAGGGTCCCATCGTGATCGGCGGCAGTGTCCGCTGTGCCGTGCTGGTACCGGAGGCCGGTGCGGCGGACGAGCCGCTGTTGCTCGGTTTGTCGGGCGACAGGCCGTTTGCCCAGCGGGGGCCCCGCGGGGCCGAGGTCATCATCGGCGCAACGCCGCTCACCGGTTCGGTCTGGCTGCAGGATGGGGATCGGATCCAGGTCGGTAGCTTGTGGATCACCTGCCGGATTTCGCACCAGCAGGTCAGTTACCGTATAGGCCATGGCGCGGCCGACGATGCCACCCTGCCGCCGCTTACGCTGATGCCGCCGGATGCCGCCGATACCATTACACCGCGCCCGTTTACCCCACCCGTGGCGGTGCCGGTACAGGTCCGGCGGCGGGCCTGGCCTGGGCTATTGCTGACGCTGCTGGCGGCGCTGGTGGGCGCCGTGCTCTGGTTCACCTTCAGCGCCCGCAGCGTGCAACTGACCATCGAGCCGGCAGCCGATGACGTGAGTATTCGGGGCGGACCGCTGGCGGTCCTGGGGCCATCCCCACGTTTCGGCGACCGCTATCTCCTGCTCCCCGGGGACTACCGACTGCGGGCAAGTCGGACCGGCTATCACACGCTGGATCAGCAATTTCAAGTCGATGAAAGGGATGCCCAACAGCAGCGCTTCGAACTGGTCAAGCTGCCTGGCCGGGTCAGCTTCCACACAATCCCCGAAGAGGGGGCGCGGATTTATCTGGATGGAAACCCGCTGGGCAAGAGTCCTCTGCCAGAGATCGACGTGCCCGCGGGCGAGCATACGATCCGCGTCGAGGCCGATCGGTATCTTGACCATGAGCAGAGCCTGTCTGTGGTCGGCATGGGCGAGCCCCAAGGGGTCGACATTGAACTGACGCCGGGCTGGTCGGCGGTTGAGGTCCGAAGCGAACCGCCGGGCGCGGCGCTTATGGTGAATGGTGTCGATCAGGGCGCGACGCCGTTGACGGTGGAACTCATGGCCGGTCAGCACGATCTGGTGTTGAGTCTGACCGGTTACGGGAATTGGAACCGCAGCCTCACCGTGGCCGCCAACGAACCCCTGGTGGTGCCGGTAACGTTGCAGCCAGCGGCGGCAACGATTGTTTTGAACAGCCGACCGGATGGGGCCACCGTTCGCGTTGACGGCGACTACCAGGGCAGCACGCCGATCACCTTGAGCCTGACGCCGGACCAGGCGCACCGGCTCCAACTCAGCAAAGCCGGCCATTCGGACCTGGATCAATCCCTCAGCCTGAGTCCGGGCGAGGCTCGGGAATTGACCCTGGACCTGACGCCTCGACTGGGGACGGTGAGGCTGCAGGTCAGCCCGGCGGACGCCGGCGTCTGGGTGGATGGCCGTTCCCGCGGCAACGGCAACCGGACCCTGCGCTTGTCGGCCGCTCCTCATCGCATCGAAGTGCGGCGCGAGGGCCACGTGTCCCAGACCCTGTCGGTCACCCCACGCAGCGGAATCGAGCAGGACCTGAACGTGGTGCTGAAGCCGGTGCCAGCAAAGCCCACAGCGGCAAGTGCCGGGATTCAGGACAGGGGCAGTGCACCGGTCAGGCCACCCGCCGCCGTGCCCGGCGCGGCACGTGTCAGCACCCCCGATGGGCAAGCGCTGATCCGCATTCCGCCGGGGCGGCTCAACATGGGCAGTTCGCGCCGTGAGCAGGGGCGAAGAAGCAACGAACGATTGCGCGAAGTGACTCTCACCCGGCCTTATTATCTGGCGGAACGGGAAGTCACCAACGCGGAGTTCAGGCGTTTTCGACCCGGGCATCGGTCAGGCTCGATGGGTGGGCAATCCCTGGATCTGGATGACCAGCCGGTGGTGAACGTCACCTGGCAGGATGCCGCTGCATACGCCAATTGGTTAAGTCAGAAAGCCTCCTTGCCGCCGGCTTACGTGCAGCATGGGGGGCGACTGGTGCCGGCTCAACCCATGACCCGCGGCTACAGACTCCCCACCGAGGCCGAGTGGGCCTGGGCGGCTCGTCAGGCCAACGCCGGAGCACAGATCAAATACTACTGGGGTGCAAACTGGCCGCCCACCGGCAAGCCGGGTAACTTTGGCGACGAGCAGGCGCGAACGGTGATCGGCAACGTGCTGCCGGGTTACGACGACGGATTCCCGGTGGCCGCCCCGGTCGGCCAGTTCCCCGGTAACCGTTTGGGTTTGCGGGATATGGAGGGTAACGTGTCCGAATGGTCGAATGATTTCTACGGCGTCACCCCGGGTGGGGGGGACACCGCGACCGATCCCACGGGCCCGAGCTCAGGGCGCCACCATGTCATTCGCGGCGCCAGTTGGCGGCATGGCGGCATCAGTGAACTTCGGATCAGTTTTCGGGACTACGACAGCCATAAACGTCCGGACGTCGGGTTCCGCCTGGCGCGTTACGCGGATTGAGCCGTCGGACCTGCTCGCACATGAAATTCATCGCTTTGCTCGTCGCCCTGTGCGTGCTGTCCCAGGACTGGGTGGCTGCCGAACCCGAGGTGGGCGGGATGATACTGGCTCAGCAGGAGGCGGCCGGGTCGAAACCCGCTGCCGAACCGGGCTCCGATCCTAACAAAGCCGAGCCCGCCAGGTCGGGCAGTAGCCAGGGCAAACCGGCCAGCGGCGACCGATTCAAACCCAGTGAACGCATCCGGGCGGACAGCCCGGTGTCCTTTCCGGTGGACATCTGAGCGTGAATCAACCCATTTTCAGGAAACTATGAACAAGCGTTTTCCCACTGAGTTCGTCTTTCAGGTCTTTGCTCTGGCCGCCGCGATTATCCTGGTCCACGCCTTCTATGTGGCGGTGGTGCGTCCCAAGGCGGACGCTTTTCTGGTCGAAGAAGTGGCGGCGATGCGGGCGGATGAGGACTATGTGGCCCGTCGCTCGGTCTACGTCATGATTCGGGATTACGAACAGGAGGCGTGTTTTGTCCTGATGTTCTGGGCGTTCGCCATCATGGGCTACAAGGCGGTTGCCAGTGGCCGGGAAAATCGGTTGTTGTCCCAGGAGCTGGTGCCATTGACCGAAAGCATGCGGGTGCTGCCCGAGGACGTGCCCGAGCTTTCCAGACGCATACAGGCGCTGCCGCCCCGGGTGCAGAACCAGTTGCTGCCCCGTGCCCTGCTGGCCGGCCTGCAACGCTTCCAGGCCACGCGCAATATTCAGGATGTGTCCACCACCACCCAGAGTGTGTGTGAGGCTGAATCCGAGCGGCTGGATTCCGAACTGTCCATGATCCGCTACATCACCTGGGCCATCCCCTCGGTGGGTTTTATCGGCACGGTGCGTGGCATCGGCGATGCCCTGGGTCAGGCTCACAAGGCGGTTGCGGGGGACATCACCGGCGTCACCCAGAGTCTGGGCGTGGCGTTTAACTCAACGCTTATTGCGTTGCTGATCAGCATCGTGCTGGTGTTCGTCGTTCATCAGTTGCAACTGATGCAGGAGCGGCTGGTGCTGAACACCGAGCAGTATTGCGATGGTCATCTGATTCAACATCTCCAGGTCCAGTGACGGGATGATCGCAATTGAACTGAACGATGCCGGCATCCGGGTTGCGGACGGCTCGGGGCCGTTGGCCGAAAGTCCGGGCTATGCCCACCTGACTGGGGACGGTATGCAGTTCGGACAGGCCGCTCTGGTTCGGGCCAAGCTGGAACCGTCATTGAGTTTCAACCGCTATTGGCAGCATCTGGATAACCAGCCTCTGGCCCGTGCGCATGTCCAGGCGCGCAGCCAGGCGGATCTGGTGCATGGCCATCTGCAGGCACTTTGGTCGGCTTTGAGCGAAACGCCGGAGGATGTCGTACTGGTGTTGCCCGGAACCTGGAGCCGCGACCAGATCGGGCTGTTGCTGGGCATCGCAGAGGCCATGGATATGCCGGTGCGGCTGCTGGTGGATGCCTCTCTGGCGGCGGCGAAGGCGCCGGCGGACTGCGCCACGTTGCTGCACCTGGACCTGCATCTGCACCAGGCGGTGTTGAGCACTCTGACCCAGACCGACACCCTCAGCGTCACCGCCGCCCAGCGCATCGAAGACGCGGGTCTGATCGGATTCCGTGAGGATTGGGCGCGCAGCATCGGCCGTCGCTTTGTGCGGGAAACCCGCTTCGACCCGTTGCATCGGGCACAAACCGAGCAAGCCCTGCACGACGCCCTGCCGACGCTGCTGGCGAATCTGAGCGCCGAGGGCCGCGGCACACTGGAACTGACCGTGGGTGAGACGCCCTATCCGCTGACCCTGGGCAGCACGGATCTGAGCGCGGCCTCGTCTTCCCGGGTCGAGGTTCTGCTGCGTGCAATCGGCCGCCTCGCCGCCACCGACGGGGTCACCGAAGTGCAGCTCACGGCACGATCTGCGGAAGTGCCGGGACTGATCCAGGCCATAGAAGCGGAGCCAGGCCTGCGCGCCCACTCGCTGACCGCGGACGCCGCTGTACTGGGTGGATTGGCGCTCGGCACCACGGTCTCGCAGCGGACCGACGGGGTGGCCTGGATACGGTCCCGGCCCCTGAACGCAAACGCGGCGAGTGAGCGCCGGCTGGGTCGGCAAGACCTTCCACCGCTGCCGTCCCCGACCCATCTGTTATATGAAGATCGCGCCCATGCCATCGGTCCGCAACCGTTGGTTGTGGGCCGCGCACCCTCCGCAGGCAGCTACGGTCTGAGGCTGGAGGGTGAGTTGCACGGGGTTTCCCGGGAACACTGCAGCGTTCGTCTCGACCCGCAGGGCGCCGTTCTCAAGGATCTCAGCCGCTATGGAACCTACTTGAACGGTCGGCTTATGGACGGGGAAGCCTACCTGTGCGCAGGAGATCGGGTTCGCATCGGCACGCCCGGCGTCGAGTTGCTGCTGATACAGGCGGTGGGCCATGGCGAAGCCCCGTAGGGAATTCAACATTTTCACCCTGTCTTTTCTGGACTGCATGTTCTGTGGTTTCGGCGCGGTGATTCTGCTGGTCATGATCGTTAACCAGGGCATGGTGAAAAACCGTGACGAGGTCCGCCGCGATCTAAGCGGCGAGGTCAATCGGATGGAGGTTACGCTGCTGGATGAGAGCCGGCAGCTGGCCATGCTGCGAAACACCCTGGCAGAAGTGGAGCGCGAGCGGGTCGAGGCCGAGGGCCTGGCCAACCGGCTCATTGATGAGCAGCAGACGGTGCAGGAAAGTCTGGCCAATCTCAACGCCCGTACCCTGGCCAAGCGCGATGATGTCGAAGCTCTGCAATCGGATCTGAAAACCCTCGATGAGCAACGCCAACGCATGGCCGAGCTGGCGCGGGAGAGTGAGCCCGGCGAGGGCGAGCAGTTGCGGCGGGTGGTGGGAGACGGCGATCGTCAGTACCTGACCGGGATGAAGGTCGGGGGTGAGCGCATTCTGATCCTGTTGGATGCCTCGGCCAGCATGTTGGACGAGACAATTGTGAACATCGTACGCCGCCGCAACATGTCCGAAGCACGCCAGCGCCAGTCGCCAAAATGGCAACGCGCCCTGCGTACTCTGGACTGGATCGTGTCCCAGATTCCGAAGAATAGCCGATTCCAGATCTATCTGTTCAACGAGCGGTCCCGTCCCCTGATTCCAGACTCCGGCGGCACCTGGCTGAGCAGCGGTGACGCGGCCCGAGTCAATCAGGCGCTGGATCAGGTCCGGCGCGTGGTTCCCGCCAAGGGCACCAGTCTGTACCACGCTTTCCAGACCCTCGGTGCGCTGACACCCCGGGCCGACAACGTGTTTCTCATCACCGATGGACTGCCCACCCAGGGCAAGAACAAACCCAGCGGCAGCAAGGTGACGGCGGTCCAGCGCTATCGATATTTCGACCAGGCGGTCGGGGTGTTGCCGGGCCGTTTGCCGGTGAACATCATCCTGTTCCCCATCGAGGGAGACCCTGAGGCCCCCAGTGCATTCTGGAAGCTCGCGCGGGCCACCGCGGGTTCCCTGATGAGCCCGGCGCGGGATTGGCCGTGAAACGCCAGCGGCGCGAAGTCCAGGGCTTCAACCTGTCTTTTCTCGATGTGGTCTGCTGTGGATTTGGCGCCATCATTCTGCTGTTGGTTCTGACCAAGTCATCCGAGCTGGTGGTGCTGGAGGAAACACGACAGGACATGGATGCCATGGTGGCCGACCTGCAGGCCCGGATCGAGGAGATCCGGGGCCAGGCCCGGGTATTGAATCGTGAGCTGACCGCCGCCCGTGACCAAAGATCTGAGTTACAGGACCGGGTGGCGCGGCTCAAGCGGGATGTGGAGCAGGCGCGGGGGCGCTATGCCTCGGCCAACAGCGACGCCAAGGTCCAGACCACCATCGCCGGCAGCCTGGATTCGGCCCGCCAGACCCTGACCGAAGAAATGAAACGGCTGCAGGCGCAGCTTGGCAAAAGACGCCGAGTCGATGCACCGGTGGGCGGCATCCCAGTGGACAGTGAGTACATTATTTTCATCATCGACACCTCCGGCAGCATGCAGGATTTCGCCTGGGCGGGGGTGATAAGAAAGGTGCAGGAGACCCTGGATATCTATCCCCGGGTCAAGGGGATACAGGTTATGAACGACATGGGCGTCTATATGTTCACCACCTACAGCGGTCGCTGGATACCGGATACGCCGGCCCGGCGGCGGGCTATCGTCAGCCGTCTTCGCACCTGGCGGCCGTTCAGCAACTCCAGTCCGGTGGAGGGCATCGAAGCGGCGATCCGAACGTTCTATGCACCGGACCGGAAAATCAGTCTCTATGTATTCGGGGATGAATTCGCCGGCGGCTCGATCCAGGCTGTGGTGGACGAGGTCGATCGCCTGAATCGGCCCGGCGGAGGTGGTGAGCGCCTGGTCCGAATACACGCAGTGGGCTTTCCCACCCAGTTCAACCGGGCGTATCAAATGCAGACCACCGGCATTCGGTTTGCGACCCTGATGCGCGAGCTGAGCCAGCGCAACGGCGGGACCTTTGTCGGCCTCAACAGCGTTGGGCCATGATCCAGCAACCCGCGTTTCTGATCATGTATGGCATGATTTCAACGACACGATGATCCCGCCCGTCATGCGGCCACCCATAAATCGATCGGAGCTTTGTGTGGAACCAAAATATCTGGGAAAGACCGTCTCCGGGCCGGTGAGCGATCTGGACACTTTTCCGGCCCCAGAGGGGATCGGCACCGTGGTCATGAACTGCGACGAGTTGACCAGTTTTTGTCCGGTGACCGGCCAGCCGGATTTCTATACCGTGAGCATAGAGTATGACCCGGACGCACTGTGCATCGAATCAAAGAGTTTGAAGTTGTTTCTATGGGGTTTCAGAGACCAGGCCCTGTTCTGTGAGCAGCTCGCCGTCGACTTGCGCGACCGGGTCGTGGCGAGCATTCGCCCCCGTCGCTGCGTGGTCACCCTGCGGCAGAAGGCGCGGGGCGGGATCAGTATCGACGCAGTGTCGCGTTTGCCCTAGTGTGCCCTGATTTATTCTGAACGAAGCCGATTTCAGTCCCAAGATGCACGTTCACGAATAGATCAGAGACCCCATCTACAACCGTCCCCGCCGAACAGAGCCTGAAGCGTCATCCCGGCGCTATAGAAGCCTACGATTTACGTGGATGTAACCCAGATCCAACCCCCGCCTTGGGGGTTCGCCCTGCATGATGACGCCCCCTGGGTTACCCGGAATACCATAACCGGTCATTTTCTGGTTGCTAACGCGAATCCATTTGTGTTAACTATTCAATAAGTTGCGGAATATATCTTTCATCCCTGTTGATAAAGTCACCGGAAGTTGGTTAGTTTATGCATCAGGACAGCCCGATCGGGGTATTGGCGACGATGTCGGAGGGTTTGCGCAGAGTGTTTGATCGAAACGCCGCGGCGGTTGATGACGTTCCGGGCGAACCCGGGCGGGCCATGCCCTTCGGCGCAGGTGAGACCGGTCGTTCTGGGGGCGGGAGATCCAGCGTTATGTATACGAGCTACTTCGAGCTTCAACACAAGCCCTTCAACCTGTGCCCGGATCCACGTTTTTTTTACTGCGGTCCTGTGCATCGCCGGGTGGTTGCGGAGACCTTGAGCGCGGTGCACGCGCGCATCGGCACCGTTGTGCTCACCGGGCCAGCCGGCACCGGCAAGACCGCGGTCATACGCAAGATACTCGGCCGGCTGGAGCCTGGAGTCGAGGCCGTGGTGCTCCAGTTTCCCAATGTGGATCTGGACGGACTTATGATGCTGCTGGCCGACGGGCTGAACAGCGAATTGCTGGACGGGCCGAGACTGGAGCGCGTCGAGCAGATTCACGACCTGCTTGAGTCGCACCTCAGGGAGGGTCTGCCGGTTGTGTTGTTCGTCGACGAAGCGCAGAACCTGCGCCCGGATGCGCTGCAACTGCTGTTTCAGTTGGCGCGCACCGACACCGACGCCGGACCCCTGATGCAACTGGTGCTGATCGGCCAGTCCGAAATCTCGGCTGCGATTGAATCGCTGGGTTTGAGCTCGGCGGTTGCCCTGGACCTGCAGGTCACTTCGTTGAACCGGGAAGAGATATCGGATTTCGTCGGCCATCAACTCCATGCCGCGGGATGTCGCTGCGACGACCTGTTCGACGAAGATGCGATTGCCAATCTGTATCACCATACCGGGGGTAATCCTCGTCTGCTCAATCTGCTCTGCGACAAGGCACTGGCCAACGTGTGCCACAATGGCGGATCGCGCGTCAGCGCGGAAGCCGTAGAGCAGGCCGCGCGGTCGCCCCTGGATGGACCGAGGCCGGCGGCACCGGACGCGGCCGCCTCGGGTCCGGTCGTGACCCCAGACCAGGATTCAAACCGCGTGCCGTTGGCCGCGATACGAAGCCACTTTGCCGAGGTGTTCGGCACGCTCAAATCTGATCTGAAAACAGCAAAGACAAAGGTGAATATGCTTATGAAAGGCCGAGCGCGCCTGGATCGTGGATGGTTGTCCAAATTTACCAATGGAGGGCGGCAGCAGTTGGGCCGCTCTCGATTTGATGTCATCACCGGGGTGGCGGTCGCCTGCGGCGTTCTGGCGCTGTCGCTGGTATTCATGGCCCCTAGGTCCGAGCCCGATTGGGACGCGGGCGTGGCCGCGGATTCCGGCCAGGTACAGGAGCTGGCCGTATCGCGGACGGAAAGCGGCAATCAGCAATTGATGGTGATATCGATTCCCGAGGCTGACGCCGAGCCGCCTCAACCGTTGGTGACTCCGGCGGTGGTGGAGGTCAGCGCCGCCGCGAAAACGGCCGAGTCGGTGCCGGGCGCCGCAGCGCCAACAGCTACGGAGCGGCAGAGTGTCCTTCCAGGGGTGGCCATCGATTCCACATCAATCGACTCACCCATTGTGCGGATCGATCCGGCCGAGATAGAGGCCCTGCAGTCGGACCTGCAACGTGTGATCGCGGCCAATCAGGAACTGGCTTTGCAATTGGAGGCCATGCGCGAGGAGCGGGATCGTTACGCCAGCGCGATCGGCTTGGGCGCCGCGCCCATCGAATCTTCGGCAAACGTTGCCGGACCTGAGGCGCAACCCACCAATGCGTCCGTCGCATCGGCGTCGCCTAAGCCACCGTCCGGCGACTCCCTATACCGGGTAGCGCCGGGCGATACCCTATGGGGCATCGCGCAACACCACGGCGTTTCGGTGGACCAGATCGCTGCCTGGAATCAATTGACGCCACAAAGCGTTTTGCGCACCGGGCAGGAACTGCGGGTAGCCGCGCCGGCTGCGCAGCGGGTGGTCGTACCCGACTCCGATCCGACCCAGCAGGTGGCGGGTTACGATGATGGTGTGGCCATTCGCTATACCGTTCAACGGGGCGATACCCTGTACGGCATCGCGCGCCGGTTCAAGGTCAGTGTGACCGATCTCAATCGTTGGAACAGCCTGGACGACGGACGCCAGTTGCAGGCTGGAGAAACCATTCGCGTGGTCCGTACCCTGTAAAGCCGTCGGTACAAACTCTCGGCTGAGGGGCGGCTCGGGGCCGCCCCTTTTTTTGGCTCCGAGGTATTCGTTGCCCGGTGGTCGGCCGGGTCCGGTGCTTTGCATCTTTTCGTTTAACCACGTGCAGTGGCGTAAGGTTGGAAAAACCTTGTATTACCCGGCTGGACGGCCAGACTTGGGCCTATGATTCCGACCGCCATCGATCACCGTCCACCCCTGTTGCTGCTGATTGCCGTCGCCGGGATCGGTCCGCTCGCGCTGAACATTTTTATCCCGTCCATGCCGGGTATGACCCGGGTGTTCGGGGTCAGCTACGGCACGGTCCAGTTGACCCTTACGCTATACCTCATTGGCGTCGCCGTGGCGCAACTGTTTATCGGCGCCTTGTCCGACAAGCACGGCCGGCGGCCCGTGCTGCTGGTGGGTCTAATCCTGTTTGTCCTCGGCAGTGGCATTTGTGCCGCCGCCGGCACCATTGAAATGTTGATTGCCGGCCGCATCGTTCAAGCCGTGGGCGGCAGCACCGGCCTGGTTCTGTCGCGGGCCATCGCCCGGGACATCAACGACCACGCTGGCGCAACACGGATGGTGGCCTACATCACCATGGCCATGGTCGTCGCACCCATGCTGGGTCCGGCCATCGGCGGTTATCTGGAGGACGCTTTTGGCTGGTGGTCCGGTTTTGTCCTGGTCGGACTGCTGGGTGTGGTGGTTTTGCTGGCCGCGGTTCGCTGGCTGGTGGAGACGCATCATGAGCGTCGTCCCATGCCGGGTCTCTCCGGCATGCTGGCGGACTATGCAACGCTCATGCGCTCTCCTTGTTTCGTCGGTTACGCGCTGAACGCCACATTCTCCACCGGCGTTTTCTTTTCCTTTCTCGCCGGCGCCCCCTACATCATGGTGGAATTACTTGGCCGCAGCCCCAGTGAGTACGGTCTCTATTTTATGCTGGTGTCCGGCGGTTACATGCTCGGGAACTTCACCGCGGCACGCCTCTCGATGCGCATCGGCACC
>JAHEDQ010000116.1:0-4243 GCA_024641125.1 Candidatus Competibacteraceae bacterium
CCCGTCCGATCATGGCGGTCGCCTGGGGTGTGTTCTTCGCCGGCTTGGCGCAGTTGCTGTTTCAGTTGCCCGCCCTGCGCCGGCTCGACCTTTTGGTTCTGCCGCGCTGGGGGTGGCGGGCGCCCGGCGTGCAGCGGATCATGAAGCTCATGATCCCGGCATTGTTCGGATCTTCCGTGGCGCAGATCAATCTTCTGTTTGACACGCTGCTCGCCTCGTTCCTGGTAACCGGTAGCGTAAGCTGGCTTTACTACTCCGATCGTTTGATGGAGTTTCCGCTGGGTTTGTTCGGCGTGGCTCTGGGCACAGTCATACTGCCGAGTCTTTCCCGGCATCACGCCCAGAAGTCGCCCGAAGATTTCAGCCGAACCCTGGACTGGGCGCTGCGCTGGGCTTTGCTGGTGGGCGCTCCAGCCGCTGCGGGGCTGGCCATTCTGGCAGGTCCCATGCTTACCACCCTGTTTCAGTATGGTGCCTTTAATGGTGACGATGTGCGCAAGGCCTCCCACAGTCTGATCGCCTATGCCATCGGTCTGCTGGCATTCATGCTCATCAAGGTTCTGGCGCCCGCATTTTACTCGCGCCAGGACACTCGAACCCCGGTACGAATTGGGATTATCGCCATGGTCGCCAATATGGCGATGAATCTGGCGCTCATCTTCCCATTGGCTCATGTGGGTCTTGCGTTGGCCACCAGTCTCTCGGCATTCCTCAATGCGGGTCTGTTGCTGCGGCGTCTGCGGAGGGATGATGTGTACCGACCCGATTCCGGTTGGGTCATGTTCATGGCTCGGGTGGCAGCTGCATGTCTTGCCATGGTTGCGCTGCTCTACTGGGGCACGGGTACGCTGGAAAGCTGGTCGGAGGACGGGGCACTGGGACGGGCTTTGCGGCTGTTGGGATGGATATCGGCCGGCGCCGCGACCTACGCGGCGGTGCTGTTTTTGGGTGGCCTGCGGCCGCGGGATCTCAAGATCACGGCACCTGCTTGATCCCGATCGGTACGTACACCTTGCAGCGAGCCTGAGCGCGCGCTGCCAGTGCGCACGCGTCGACGTACGCACAGGCCGACGCTTCCCGTATACTGTAGCGCTTTGCGAACTTCGGAGTGGGCTCGCCCGCAAAGCGCCGATGGAGCTGATACGCGGCCGACATAACCTGCGACCGGAGCACCGGAACTGCGTTGCCACGATAGGCAATTTCGACGGCGTTCATATCGGGCACCAGGCGATTTTCCGGGCACTCAAGGCACGGGCCATGCGGTTTGCCGCACCGACCACGGCGATCGTGTTCGAACCCCAGCCGTCGGAATACTTTGCGCCCACCGGGGCGCCGGCTCGTCTGACCCGTCTCCGGGAGAAACTGAACGCACTGGATCGGGAGGATGTCGATTGGGTCCAGTGTCTTCGTTTTGACAGGGCTTTGTCCGCCCTGACGCCAGACGAGTTCGTACGTCAGGTGCTGGTGGAGGGGTTGGGTGTGCGCCACCTGGCGGTGGGTGACGATTTTCGTTTCGGCGCCGGGCGCCAAGGGGATTTCCAGGTCCTGCAGGCCGCTGGCCGGCGGTACGGTTTTGAAGTGGAAGACACACCCACCGTGCAGCTGGATGGCCGTCGGGTTAGCAGCACCTGGGTGAGGGAGGCTTTGGCGGCAGGCGATCTGGATTCGGCAAGCCGCCTGCTGGGGCGGTCCTACAGTATTTGTGGGCGCGTCGCGCAGGGGCAGCGTCTGGGAAGACAGCTGGGGTTTCCAACGGCCAATATAGCCCTGCACCGGCGGGTGTCTCCACTGCAGGGTGTGTTCGCGGTTACCGTTGAGGGGGCCGGGCTGCAAGGTCATCCCGGGGTGGCCAATCTTGGCCGACGGCCAACGGTCGGTGGAGTGGTGCCGCAGTTGGAGGTTCATCTTCTGAACTTTGATCACGACCTGTACGGGCAGCATCTGGAGATCGGTTTCCACCACCGGATCCGCCCCGAACGGCGTTTCGAATCGCTGAATGCCCTGCGCGATCAAATCCAACAGGATGCGGTGGCGGCTTACAACTGGTTGAATGCGCACCCGGCTTTGAAGCCCCCGGTGAGTTGAGATATGGACCAAGGTGTCGAGGTAATACGTGGCTGACTACAAGCACACTTTGAATCTGCCCAGTACCGGCTTTCCCATGCGGGGCAATCTGGCCAAGCGTGAGCCGGACATGCTGCGGCGCTGGTCGCAAATGGATTTGTACGGCACGCTGCGCGCCGCCAGGGCCGGGCGGGAGAAGTTCATACTCCACGACGGCCCTCCTTACGCCAACGGCACGATCCACATTGGGCACGCGGTCAACAAGGTGCTCAAGGACATTATTGTCAAGTCCCGCACCATGGACGGCTACGATGCGCCCTACGTGCCCGGCTGGGATTGTCACGGTTTGCCGATTGAGCACGCGGTGGAGAAGAAAATCGGCAAGGCGGGTGTCGCGGTCGATTTCAAGGCATTCAGACAAGCTTGTCGCGCCTTTGCCCTCGAGCAGATCGATTTGCAACGCACTGACTTCAAGCGACTGGGTGTCGTTGGGGATTGGGATAATCCCTACCTCACCATGGATTTTCAGACCGAGGCGAACACCATTCGCGCCTTGGGCCGAATAATGGAGCGCGGCCACGTCGAGCGTGGTTACAAACCGGTCTATTGGTGCTTTGACTGTGGCTCGTCTCTTGCCGAGGCCGAGGTGGAGTACCAGGACAAGCGTTCCTTCGCCATCGACGTGCGTTTTCCGTTGGTGGATGAAGAGGCGCTGATGTCGCGCTGCCAGCATGTGGACGGCATCGAGGGTGAGGGGCCGGTCTCGGTTGTGATCTGGACTACCACCCCCTGGACTCTACCGGCCAACGAAGCGGTCGCGCTAAACCCCGAGTTTCGCTATGTGGTGGTGCAGGCCGGAACCGATCTGGGTTTGGAGCGCCTGGTGCTGGCGGCGGATCTGGTAAAGGACGCCATGGCCCGTTGGGGCGTGGACGAGTACTCGATCGTTGCGGACTGTCTGGGCGCTGACCTGGAAAATCTTGTTCTCGAACACCCGTTCTACAACAAGCGGGTGCTGATGGTGCTGGGTGAACATGTCACTCTGGAGGCCGGCACCGGTGCGGTACACACCGCTCCCGCACATGGCCAGGAAGACTACTCGGTCGGATCGGAATACGGGCTGCCGGTCACCAACCCGGTGGGACCCGACGGGCGCTTTGTCAGCGGAACCGAATTGGTGGCGGGCCAGCACGTGTTCGAGGCCAACGAGCACATCATTGACGCGATGAAGGCCCGGGGCGCGTTACTCCATGTGGAGCGCTTTGAACACAGCTACCCGCATTGCTGGCGCCACAAAACGCCCGTGATCTACCGGGCGACACCGCAGTGGTTCATATCCATGGATAAACACGGTCTGCGCCACGCGACCCTGGAACAAATAGCCCGCACGACTTGGACCCCGGAATGGGGTGAAGCCCGAATTCATGGAATGATCGCCAATCGTCCGGATTGGTGTATCTCACGCCAGCGCTACTGGGGCACGCCCATTCCCCTGTTCATCCACAGGGAGACCGAGGCGCTGCACCCGCGCACGCCGGAATTGCTCGAAACGGTGGCGCAACTGGTGGAGCAACGGGGGATAGATGCCTGGTTTGATCTGGCGCCTGAGACACTGTTGGGTGAGGGGGCGGATGACTATGTCAAGCTGACCGACACCCTGGATGTGTGGTTCGACTCGGGCACCACCCACTACTCGGTCCTGGAACAGCGGCCGGAACTCCAGTTTCCCGCCGATTTGTATCTCGAGGGGTCGGATCAGCATCGGGGCTGGTTCCATTCATCCCTGTTGTCGTCGGTGGCCATGCGCGATGTGGCGCCTTATCGGGGTTGCCTGACCCATGGCTTCACCGTCGACGCCGATGGCCGCAAGATGTCCAAATCCCTGGGCAATGTGGTGGCGCCGCAAAAGGTGGTGAATACCCTGGGCGCCGATATCGTGCGCCTGTGGGTGGCGGCGACCGACTACCGCGGTGAGATGACAGTCTCCGACGAGATCCTCAAGCGTATTGCCGATTCCTATCGACGCCTGCGCAATACCGCCCGCTTTCTGCTGGCCAACCTCAACGGTTTCGATCCGGCCTTGCACAGCTTGCCGCCGGAGCAAATGCTGCCATTGGACCGGTGGGCGGTGGATCGGGCCGCCGGGCTACAGAGCGATATTCGGGACGCCTACCAAAGC
>JAHEDQ010000116.1:4253-14580 GCA_024641125.1 Candidatus Competibacteraceae bacterium
ATATGGGTGGCTTCTATCTGGATGTGATCAAGGATCGACAATATACAACCCAGCCGGACAGTGTTCCGCGCCGATCGGCCCAAACGGCCATGTTTCACATTCTTGAGGCGATTGTGCGTTGGTTGGCCCCGATCCTCAGTTTTACGGCGGAGGAGGTCTGGGAGCACATGCCGGGCAAGCGGGAACCGTCGGTGCACTTGTCCACCTGGTATGAGGACCTGTTCGAACTGGATGCTGATGATGCCCTGGGACGTAAATTCTGGCAGCAGGTGTTGGAAGTCCGGGTCGCGGTAGGCAAGGAGCTGGAGCGTTTGCGTGTGGCCGGCGGCATCGGGTCATCCCTGGACGCTGAAGTGGATCTTTTCTGCGGCACGGAACTGTTTGCCCAACTTCGCACTCTCGACAACGAGTTGCGCTTTGTTTTGATCAGCTCCGAAGCCCGCGTACACCGGGACGCTGGCCATGGAGACGATTCGGTCCATTTCACGTTATCCACCGGGGATGAAGTCTGGATTGCGGTCGCGCCGTCGGGGCACGCGAAATGTGCCCGGTGCTGGCACCACCGGGAAGATGTAGGCAGCCATCCCGCTCACCCGGATTTGTGTGGCCGATGCGTCGATAACGTGGAGGGTACAGGCGAGGTGCGCCGTTTCGCCTGAACGAAACTCAGGAGTGGGTCGAATCGAATGATGCGTTGGATATCCGTGAGTGCACTGATCATCGTCCTGGACCAGGCCACTAAATTGATCGCTAATGCGTCGCTCGCGCCCTACGCACCGGTGCCCGTATTGCCTTCGTTCAACTTCACCCTCATGTTCAACACCGGCGCCGCGTTCAGTTTTCTGGCTGGCGCCGGTGGCTGGCAGCGTTGGTTTTTCGTTGGATTGGCGGCTGTCATCAGCATCGCTTTGTGCATATGGCTGTATCGGCTGGAGCCGGGGCAGCGGCGGCTTGGATTTGGCCTCAGCCTCATTTTGGGTGGTGCGGTGGGCAACTTGATCGACCGCGTGCTCTACGGCCATGTAATCGATTTTCTCGATCTCTACTATAAACAATGGCACTGGCCGGCCTTCAATATCGCGGATTCGGCGATTACCGTCGGGGCCGCGTTGATGATTCTGGACAGCTTGTTCGACAGTCCCAAAACGGCGCCGGAGCCGGATCGCCGAGTATGACCGGGCACGCGCGACATACGCCGATGGTGGCAGTCGGTGCGCGAGTCAGCATGCATCTGCGCTTGTCCCTGGCGGATGGATTCGAAATTGAGTCCACTGATGACGGCGAGCCGCTACAATGGACAGTGGGAGACGGCACTCTGGCCGAGGGTCTTGAACGTACCTTGTTGGGTTTGACCGAGGGGGACCGAGTGGAGGTAACGCTCGAACCGGGCACTGCCTTCGGGCGTTGGGATCCGGATCGTATTCACCGGTTGCCGCTCAGTGATGTGCCGGAACCGGACACGCTGGCAGTGGAAGCCGTTCTCGCGTTCGAGACACCCGCCGGTGACGAGATTGCCGGGCGCGTGCTGGCGGTGGAATCGGCCTATGTCGAAGTGGATTTCAATCACCCGCTGGCCCGTGCCCGGGTGCGATTAGAGGCGGAAATTCTGTCGGTCGAGGCTGTGAGGCGATGACGCGATGGTAAACTCAGGGCAGGTCCGATGCAGATAGAACTGGCCAATCCCCGTGGCTTTTGTGCCGGCGTGGACCGGGCGATCGCCATCGTCGAGCGGGCGCTGGAAACGCTGGGGGCCCCCATCTATGTGCGCCACGAGGTGGTCCACAATCGTTTTGTGGTGGACGGCTTGCGTGACCGGGGCGCGGTGTTTGTCGAGGAACTCCATGAGGTGCCGGACCGCGCCACCGTCATCTTCAGCGCTCACGGCGTGTCCGACGCGGTTCAGCGCGAAGCGGAGCGACGCGGTCTGACCGTGTTCGACGCCACTTGCCCACTGGTCACCAAGGTCCATCTCGAGGTCATACGATACAGCCGTGCCGGGCGCGAGGCGGTCCTGATCGGCCACGGCGGCCACCCGGAGGTCGAAGGCACCATGGGGCGCTACGACACCCGCTATGGGGGCACCATGTACCTGGTTGAGACGGTAGCGGACGTGGCCGTGCTGCAGGTTCGTCAGCCCGACAGTCTCGCCTTCGTCACCCAGACCACGCTGTCCGTAGATGATACGGCCGAGATCATCGAGGCTTTGAGGCAAAGGTATCCTCGAATAGAAGGTCCGCGCAAGGACGATATCTGCTACGCCACCCAGAATCGGCAGGACGCGGTTCGGGACCTGGCCGTGACATCAGACCTGCTGCTGGTGGTTGGCTCAAATAACAGCTCCAACTCGAACCGGCTCCGAGAACTGGCGGAGAAGCGGGGCACGCCGGCAAAGCTGATCGATGGTCCGGACGACGTGGTTCCCGACTGGCTTGCAGGCTGCGAACGGGTCGGCATCACCGCCGGCGCATCCGCACCCGAGGTGCTGGTCCGCGCGGTGGTGGATCGGTTGCGCGAGTTGGGGGCAGTCACGGTGCGTGAGCACCCCGGTCGCGAGGAGAACGTGGTGTTTTCCCTGCCCAGCGCTCTGCGGAGAGTCGAAAAATCCTCCACTGAGGATTGAATGCAGGTTTGATCGGGATGCGGCCGCTGTTGCGCCAGTGGCGCCTTGAGTTTCGTAACGCCGAAAGCAGCTGGACGGGCCAGCCTTTTGCGCCGCTTCGTTGCATGGACTCGAAACACAAATGCGTCCTATACTCATGCGCATGGTTCACGATTTCGACACCGAGACTGGGGCAGAGCCGCGCATTCGGCAAATGCTGGAAGCGGCTGGCGTGCGGTGCACACGGCAGCGGCTCCTCATGGCGAGCATAGTGCTCCGCCGTAAGCAGCATCTTTCAGCCGACCAGGTGCTGGCTTTGGCAAATCAGACGCGACAGGTCGTGTCTAAGGCAACCGTCTACAATACGCTCGGTTTGTTCGCGCGCATGGGTCTGGTTCGGGAAGTGATTGTCGATCCGCAGCGAACCTTCTATGACTCAAACGTCACGGAACACCACCACATCTACAACGAGGATGACGGAACTCTCACTGATGTGGGCCAAGACGAGGTCCGAATCGAAGGCCTGCCAAACCTTCCGCCGGGCACCGAGGTTCATGGGGTGGAGGTAATCGTGCGAGTTCGCATTCGCCCCGTTTGATCAGCATTCCCGTCTAAGTCCAACGGTTGTTCGGCATCCGGCCTTGACCTATAATCCCGCGCCGCGTGCCGGAATAGCTCAGTCGGTAGAGCAACGCATTCGTAATGCGTGGGTCGGGGGTTCGATTCCCTCTTCCGGCATCATGTATCCAACTCAACGGCGCTGCATACGAGTTTTGCCGCCTTACCGTCGTCCGTGGCTGGCGACTACTGCTTACGCCGTTGATGTCCCGATGACCGCCTTGAGGCCGAGATCAGCCCGATCCAAATCACCGTGATCAGGGTCAGCAACGCGATCCACAAGTGAGCGGGTCTCGTGGTGAAATGCTTGGCCCAGATCGTTGAGGGAAGATTTGAAGGTTGGGCCGAGACAGGGTCTGGTAATCCCCGTGCAATACCAGGGGCCTGAATCCAGGCACCGGGTTCATCTATTGGGTGACACTCCAAGCAAGTTTCCCCAGGTTTGACGGAGGCCGCGATCGTCAGAAGCAGTATCGACGTGAGCAGGCCGATGCCATACGCTCGGCGCCTGCCCGATCTCGCTTCGCCCATGAGTCTTCTCCCTGGCCACGTTGCTTGGTTGGTCCATCCTTTTTGGGCGTTCATGCGCAAACGAATCGGTTCAGTCTAGTACCAAGCTACACGACTCTCTACCTGAGTCGATTCGCTTTGGCGTAATGCTGGATCTGGAACGCCCTCAAAATGCGCATCTATTGGTTGTAAACTGCGTTTTCTCCGTCGTTTTCGCCTTGCCTCGCACTCGACCGAGACTTTTCAACAGGCTACCAGTCAGTAACAAGTTTTTCGAGTAGGACGTCATGGGCGGAGTCTTCATCAGCTACCGACGCCAGGACAGCCAAGGTTTCGCGGGTCGCCTGGAGGAAGGTCTGGTCGAGCGGTTCGGCGATGCCAAGGTCTTCAGGGATGTGGAGATTCGTCCTGGGGACGACTACACAGTGGCTCTGCGCGAGGCCGTCTCGGTATGCGACGTACTGTTGGCGGTCATCAGCCGCGGGTGGCTGCACGCTCGCACCCTGGCTGGGACTCGGCGACTTAATCAGACGGATGACTGGGTGCGTGTTGAAATCGAAACCGCACTCGATCGTGGCGTACGGGTCATTCCAGTCCTGGTGGGTGGCGCCGAAATGCCGCCTGCAGACCAGTTGCCGGCCAGTCTGGCGCCGCTTGCCAGCCGGCAGGCCTTTGTGTTGGCGGATCGCCGGGACGGCCAGTGGGTGGAGGATATGGATCGTCTTGGCGCGCTTTTGGCCGAGACGGTCGCACCGCTTGACGTGGCGTCCGAGACGGCAGGCCCGGTTCGAGGCATCACGTGGGAGTTTCCGCGCCGGCGATCGCGATCAACGCCATGGCTAGCACGCCTGGGTAAGCGATTGCTCGAAAAACTGGCCGTTCTTTTGCGACAAGCGCTTGGTCTCGGAGCATTGCTGGCCGTCGCCTATTATGTGGTGCTGCAAGTGGGCAGCCCCAATGCCAAGCATACCGTGAATCGCTTGGTGCAACCCCTGCTTGACTGGATTGGGTCGTTGTAGAGCCGTTCCATCAACTGTTTTGCCGGCGCATCGAGACAGAGCTTGGGCTTGGATTTGACCCTGCTACTCGGGGGCAGGTCGCGCAGCGTTGTTTCGCACAAGGCGTGATCGGTTTCACCTGCCCGCATGCCACAGCGTTTTCTGATACGATGCGCGACCGGTCGATCGCAATGGCCAACCTCTCGCCGGCATGCACTATTTTTGGGCGGCATTTGTATTAAGTGCCTGTACACGTCTTGTGGGCGGAGCGGGAGTGAGCTAATTTCACTGTACTGACTGGGGAAATAGGTAGTTACCACATGTTGCACACGATCATGGTCGCCACGGACGGATCCGAGCACGGCAAGCGTGCCGTGGCGTTCGCTGCCGATCTTGCGCCCAGGTATGACGCCCGTTTGGTTTTGGTCCACGTCCTGCTTCGAGGACACATGCCATCGGATTTGCTGCGGGCCGCTGCCGTTGAGCACGTCGGCCAAAAGCGCACGGATCCGGGGCATCTGGTCAACATGCCGCAGGAAATCATGGCCCGTGTTCGGAATGAGACGGGTACCCAGGTGTCGATTGAGGTACTGGATTTCCTGGCTAAGGGGATTCTTGGGGGTGCGGAGAGCGTATGCCGTGCCAAAGGGACCAAAAGTCTGAAGACCCGCGTCGAAGAGGGCGACCCGGCGGATTGTTTGCTGGAGTGTGCGCTGGAGGAAAAAGCGGACCTGATTGTGATGGGCACCCGGGGGTTGGGTCCGATGCGCGGAATGCTGGCGGGCAGTGTGTCCCAGAAGGTTGTTAACCTGGCCGAGTGCAGCTGCCTGCTGGTCAAGTAGCGCAAGCTGAGCAAACAACGTTCTCAACCGGTGTGGGTCCGTCACCGGTCAGCCCAGTCCGCGTGCCGGCTGGGCTGATGGTGGGTTCGTAACAGTGCTTTTCTTCGAGGAGGTTGGATCACTGGTGGCACAAATGGTCTGCCTGCGCCGGGGTCAACTTGGCAAGGGCTTTGCAATGTGGGAGGCCATGGGGTTGTTTGGAGCGTGTCGATGGAGGGTGTGTTGAACCGGGTTTTGGCATTTGCCATCGGCGTGATGTTTCTCGCCGCCGCCGGCGCGCTCGGGTTCGTTCTTCAATCGTGGTGGGCTGCCCCTTACATCGTGGCGCCAGTCTGGTTGGGCCTCTTGCTGATCGCAAATGCATTCAAGTCGGCACCGACTTATCCAGTAACTTACGATGACACCGGCAGTGGCGATGACAACGCCCGCCGCCGTGACGCCTCCGAGCGCATCGCCGCCTGAAACCGCGCCTCTAACCAGCCGATCTTCGGTCCATCCGGTTTTGGCCTGGTTGGCTGTCGCACCGATATGACTGCGCCGCGATGCCGATTCAGTTCCGTTGAGAAAATGCGTCTTCCGCCGTCACGACTCGCTCTGACTGTTCACCGTTCAGCGCCCTTTCTCGAGCCGTTTTCTTGGAATTCGTTACGCCTTATGGTCGATTCGATCCGGTGGGAGAACGCGCGGCTTCTGCCTGGGTGGTCGTCAGGCACCAATTGACCAGTTCCTTCAGAACGCGGCCAAGGGCCAGATCGAACGCTTCCACCACCTTTCGAATATCACGTTCATTTGCTCTAACCACGCGTTCGAAGCTGCGGGAGGCGATGATTCCCTGGTCTGGCTGGCGCACGATCTTTACGTTGAGGCGCACGCGCACTTCCGGCGCCCGGTCAACGCCGTCGAAGTACTCGGCCTGAAACTCCCTCAGTTCAGTCTTGAGATTGAAGTCCGATCGCAAACCGATGGTCTGTCTACCCACTGCGACGATGCTTCCGGAATTTTCGAAGCTTTCAACCATCAATGTTTGGATCATTCTTGGCGCCCGTTCGATCCAGCGGGCATCTGCATAGTACTTGAGCTCCGTGGGCGTCGGCCGCACCGCGATACGGGTGGTATCCAAGCCGCCTGCCGCCAGCGGCTCCTCGATCACCAGTTGCCAGTTTACGACTGACATCGACTGATCGAATGTGCTCTTGGGCGTGAGGCTGTACAGGTCGGGGGCCGGCCCTGTGGGCAACAGGCCATTGCATCCGGCGACCAGCAGCAATGCCATGATGGTCCAGCCAGGGTGGATGCGTTTCCCCTCGATGCGCGTCCGGCTCGGCCTCATTGGGGCCTGAACTCCGCTTCCCGATCACCGATGAGGAAGCGTGCGCCGTCACTCTCCAGGCGTTCGGTCAACCTGGAAAGACCGGCCACCAGCAGCCTGGCTTCGGTGATGAATCGGGAGAATTGGCCCAGTCCCTCGTTTGCGAACACAGCCAGGGATTCACCGCTCTTACCCAGAATGCGATTACCGTTCTTCGCCAAGGCATCCACTTCGTCAGCGGCCTCCTGTACCGAATTGACCATGGTCAGAATCTCGTTTCCCGTTATCTGGTCCAAGCGGGCAAACGATTGGCGTGCCACCGCCAGCATTCGATCAGCTTCATCCAATGTCGATTCGGACCGGGATATGAACGCCCGGAAGTCACGGATTCCCTCCGCCAGATCGGTACTGGTGGTCTCCATGTTGTCCAACACCTTGGTCAGTTGGCCCTTGCGTGCCACCACCTCCCCGGTGACCTGATCCACATGGTCCAGTATTCGCGCCAGCCGCCTGCGATTCTCGTCGCTCAAGGCCTCTGCGGCGCGATCCACCAGCACGATGCTGCGGTTGAGCAAGTCAGGCGCGGTCCTCTTGAGCCGCTCCAGTTCCGAAGCGGCCGATGGAATTACCGGATGGGGTTGACCCGAGTCCGCCATCAGCCGGGCGCTGCCCGCCCTTGCGCCATCGATATTGATGTAGGTGATGCCGGTTATGCCCTTTTGCGTCACCTGGGCCACATCGCCCTCCCGTATGGGCACATCGACGCTGATGTCCACCAGCATTCCCACCCGCGACGGATCCACCGTGTCTATATCGATATGCTGAATCGTGCCCACCCGTATACCGTGGTAACGTACATCCCCGCCTACGCCCAATCCTTCTGCCGAGCCCTTGATATAGATGCGGTATCTCTCAGTCTCTGCATGCCCTTGATCGCGCGCCAGCCAGATGACGAACGCGAACAGCCCGATCAGCCCCACAAGCACCAGGCTGCCGACCAGTAGATGGTTTGCTCTGGGTTCCAAGGTTCAGATACCGTTCGTCCCGGCGCCAACACCGGCAGCGCGAGCGCGGGGGCCGTGGAAGTACTCCCGAATCCAGGGATGGTCCTGTTGCAGCATGTCTGCCATCGTCCCGATCGCCAGCACGCGCTTTTCCGCGAGAACGGCGATACGGTCACATATCGCCGTTAGGCTGTCCAGATCGTGGGTCACCATGAATACCGTCAGGCCCATCTGGCTCTGCAGCGACCCGATCAGTTCGTCGAAGGCGGCGGCGCCGATCGGGTCCAGACCGGCCGTGGGTTCGTCCAGAAACACGATCTCCGGGTCCATGGCCAGGGCGCGGGCCAAGCCGGCGCGTTTGCGCATGCCTCCGGACAGCTCCGATGGGAACTTGCTGCCTGCCTCGGGCCCCAGTCCGACCATGGTGATTTTCAGGGCGGCGATTTCGTCCATCAGCGACCGGGATAGGCTCAGGTGCTCTTTAAGCGGCGCCTCGATGTTCTGGGCCACGGTCAGCGCGCTGAACAGCGCACCATCCTGGAACAACACGCCCCAGCGCCGTTCCAGACGTCGGCGCGTGTCGCCTCTAAGCCCGGTGAGTTCCTGTCCGAACACTTCAATGTGGCCTGCGGCCGGCGTGTTGAGACCAATTATGGAACGCAACAGCACCGATTTCCCCGTTCCCGACCCGCCAACCACACCCAGCACCTCCCCCTCATCAACATCCAGATCGAGATCCTGATGGACGATCTGGTCGCCGAACGCATTGCACAGGCCACGAATGCGGATAATGGGGCCGCTCATGGTCACAGCCCCAGGATGGTGAACACGACGGAGAAAAGTGCGTCGGCCACGATCACCAAAAAGATGGACTCCACCACCGCCCGTGTGGTGCGTTGCCCAACCGACTCCGCGCTGCCGCTGACCTGGAGGCCCTCATAGCACCCGGTCAGCGCGATGAGCCCGGCAAAAAATGGCGCCTTGACGATGCCGATCCAGAACGTAGGCAGGTCCACCGCGCTGCGCAGGCGTTGCAGAAACAAATCGGGCGCGATATCCAGCGAGATCCAACACATGATGGCCCCGCCGAGCAGTGCCATCACATCGGCGGTGAAAACCAGCAGAGGCAGCACCACCATCAGTGAGAGGATTCGTGGCAGCACCAGGATTTCGACCGGGTCCATACCCAGTGCCCGCATGGCATCGATTTCCTCGTGCAGTTTCATGGAGCCGATTTCCGCTGCGAAGGCGCTGCCCGAGCGGCCAGCAACCACGATGGAGGTCAGCAGGACACCCAATTCGCGCAACACGGAGAAAGCCAAAAGATCGATGACGAAAATCTGGGCGCCGAATCGTGTCAATTGGAAAGCACTCTGATAGACCATTACGATGCCGATCAGAAACGAGATAAGGGAAACGATGGGCAACGCGTTTATGCCGGTCGCTTCCATATGTACCGTGATCGCATTGAACCGCAGGCGTCGTGGATGCAGCAGACTGCGCAGCAGAGTAACCGTGGTGAGCCCGATGAAGGCAGTGAAACTGGCCGCGGTATCCAGAACGGTGAGCGCGTTTTCGCCCAGACGCGCCACCAGGCGAATCAAGGCGTTGCCCGCCGGCGGTTGGATCTCGCAGGGTTGGTATAAACCACTGACCCGCGCAATGAGCTGTTCGTGTTCTGCTCGCGCGCCGCTCAGCGTGACGGATCGCCGCGGGCTGCGCAGAGCTTCACTGCCGCGGTGTATCAGCCAGGCTCCGGTGGTGTCCAGACGGTCCAGTCCACTCAGATCTATCAAGACAGGCTGGTCCACGGGCGGACTCAGTTGTGCGAGGGCGATTTCCAGCTCTGCAGCGTATCCCACTTCCCAGCGCCCGCTGAGATGGATTTCGAGCCGGTTCCCGGCGGAGATGGATTCAATCCGACCGCGGGTATCGGTCATGAGCGGGATCGGTTGCTAGTGTCATGAGTCAGCAGTTCGTAGACCTTCAGAGCGCCCCAGATTCGCCAATGCAAGGCGCGGATGCGAAGGTATAGTGAACGCTGTCGAGCAGCTGCAACGCCGCAGTGATGGATCTGGGGCGCTCCCGTCGGGCAAGACGATAAGCGCCCACCCGCGGTGTTGGGCGCGCTTGAATGAGCGCAGGCCAGTCCTGCGCCCGCCGGCCTGGCGTCTGAGCGCTTCTCGTCTTGCTGAAATGCTAACGAACTGCTGACTCATGACACTAGGGAATGTCTTATATGGACTCCCCCTCATTTGCAAAGACGAAAGCGGATGGAAGTTGGTTTGGACTGCATCCTTATATACGGCCTGTATGCGAGCGTTGCACGCTCTGGCCCAGATGGTGGATTCGCGCACCGGGTCCTCATCTGATCGCGGCCTCATGAGAGGGCCGACTTCCCTAGCAGGTTTTCCCGGCGACGGTCTGACCGTGTTTCCATCTTGCGT
>JAHEDQ010000303.1 GCA_024641125.1 Candidatus Competibacteraceae bacterium
CCTTCGGCGGCGTCAAGGACTCCGGTCTGGGCTACAAAGAGGGCGTGCTGGAGGCCATGAAGAGCTACACCACCATCAAGACTTTCTCTCTGCCCTGGGCCTGACTCGGACCGCGCAACAGGAAACACTGGCCCATGGACCCAAACATACTGCCTGACAACCCCTACCTGTTGTTGACGCCCGGTCCCTTATCCACCACCAAGCGCGTTCGCGCCGCCCTGTTCCGGGACTGGTGCACCTGGGATGACGACTACAACGGGATTGTGCAACACATCCGTGCCCGTCTGGTGCGTCTTGCCACCGAGCGGCCGGGCTACACCTCGGTGCTGATGCAGGGCTCCGGCAGTTTCGGCGTCGAGTCGGTGATTGGCTCCGTCATACCCCGAAGCGGCAAGCTGCTGGTGCTGGCCAACGGCGCCTATGGACAGCGCATCGCCACCATGGCCCGGATGCTTGAGATTGATCGTGTAGTGGAAGACTTCGGTGAACGTGCAGCGCCCGACCCGGGGCGGGTGGCAGCACTCCTCGAGGGCGATCCGGGCATCAGCCATGTGGCCATGGTCCACTGCGAAACCACCACCGGCATGCTCAATCCGGTGGAGGCGGTGGGCACGGTGGTGGCCGCCGCCGGGCGAACATTCATCGTCGATGCCATGAGCAGTTTTGGTGGCATTCCCCTCACCATGGAGGGCCTGCAGGCAGATTTTCTGATCAGCAGTGCCAACAAATGTATTCAGGGGGTGCCGGGTTTCAGCTTCGTCATCGCCCGCCAGTCCGAATTGGAGGGATGCCGGGATCGGGCCCGCTCCCACAGTCTGGACCTCTGGGACCAGTGGAATACCATGGAGGCCGGGCACGGCAAATGGCGCTTTACCTCGCCGACCCACACGGTGCGCGCCTTCGATCAGGCCTTGGCAGAACTGGACGAGGAAGGCGGCGTCGAGGCGCGGCATCGCCGTTATCGGGACAACCAGGCGCTGTTGGTTCAGGGTATGCGTGGGTTGGGCTTCCAGACTTTGCTTGCCGACCCGCATCACTCGCCCATCATCACCGCCTTCCACAGTCCAGATTCGCCTCACTACGACTTCGGCCGCTTCTACCAGAACCTGAAGAATCGGGGTTTCGTCATCTATCCCGGCAAGGTCACGGGCGCCGACACCTTCCGTATCGGCAATATCGGTGACGTGCACCGAGGCGATATCGAACGGCTGCTGATGGCGGTGGCTGGCGTCATGGACTGGTCGGGGAGAGTCTGATCCACGGACCGGATCTCACCCGGCAGCCGGCCATGAAAACGCGGTCCGGCCGACCCGAAACTCGGGAAAGGGGTATGAATGGAACCGCTGGTGTTCGCCATGGTGGCGCTGGCCGCCGTGCTGCACGCGGTCTGGAACGCCCTGGTCAAGGTGCATGGCGACCGGCTGGTGGCCATCACCCTGGTCAATGCCAGCGGCGGTCTGGTGGCCCTGTGCCTGTTGCCGTTCGTGTCCATTCCCGATCCGGCGAGCTGGCCGTATCTCCTGGGCTCGGCCCTGGTTCATCTTTTTTACTACGGCTTTCTCGTTGCCAGTTACCTTCATGGCGACCTGTCCCAGGTCTATCCCATCGCCCGGGGCGCGGCGCCCATGCTGGTGGCGATGGGCGCATTCCTGTTCGCAGGGGAGCGTCTCTCGCCCATCGGTCTGGCTGCGGTGGCGCTCATCTCGGCTGGTATTCTCAGTCTGGCGTTGGGGCGCCGGGGTGCGCACCAACGAGGCTCCTCCGTGGTCTATGCCCTGCTCACGGGGCTGACCATCGCGACCTACACGGTTTTGGACGGACTCGGCGGGCGGGCCACCGCCCAGGTACAGGACTATATCGTCTGGCTTTTTTTTCTGGACAGTTTTCCGCTGCTGGGGCTAACCCTGGTGCTGCGGCGGGGTCGATTTCTGGAAACGGTTCGGGCCGGTTGGCAGTCGGCCGTCTTGGGCGGGTTGCTGGCGGTGGTGGCCTACGGTTTGGTGATCTGGGCCATGAGCCTGACGCCGATGACTTATGTTTCGGCCCTGCGGGAGACCAGCGTCATCGTGGCCGCCCTGATCGGCGTCCACCTGCTCAAGGAACCCATGGGCGGCAAACGGGTGGCGGCGGCGGCGCTGGTGGCGACGGGCGTGATATTGCTGCAGACAGGAGGGATGTTATAGGTCGGCTCAATCACCGGCGTTTCCAAGGCACCGGCGTTTTCAAGACTATGAATACGGATAATCCGGACAGGGGAGGTTCACATCGCTGCAATAGGGTCTAATCTAGTATTGGCCGCTGCCTTCGAACAGCGGCCGCACCGGTTCGCTCGATCGCCCTCGCGGCGAGGGTACGGCCTGTGGCCGGCGTTAAACAAAATGCATTTTGGAGAAGCATAATATGACTATACGCTCCGCGTTTCTGCGAACGGCGATTGCCGCCGCCGTCGGGTTTGGCGTCACACTGGCGACGTCCGCCGCCGCCGATACCTCGCTGACGGTCTACACTGCCGTCGAAGCCGAAGATTTGAAAAAGTATGCCGAACGGTTCAACGAGGACCACCCGGACATCACCATCAAGTGGGTGCGGGACTCCACCGGCATTGTCACCGCGAAACTGTTGGCGGAGAAGGACAACCCCCAAGCCGATGTGGTGTGGGGCCTGGCGGCCACCAGCCTTTTGCTGCTGAAGGGCGAGGACATGCTCGAACCCTACGCGCCGGCCGGGCTCGATGCGCTGGACCCGAAGTTCCGGGATAAATCCGACCCGCCCGCCTGGGTGGGCATGGATGCCTGGGTGGCCGCGATCTGCGTCAATACCGTGGAAGCCGAGAAAGAGGGCCTGCCCATGCCCGCCTCATGGAAGGATTTGACCAAGCCGGTCTACCAGGGCCACATCGCCATGCCCAACCCCAATTCCTCGGGCACCGGGTTTCTCGACGTGTCCAGCTGGCTGCAAATGTTCGGTGAGGAAGATGGCTGGGCTTTCATGGACGCGCTGCACGAGAACATCGGCCACTACACGCACTCCGGTTCCAAGCCCTGCAAGCAGGCGGCGTCGGGCGAAGTACCGATCGGAATTTCGTTTGCATTCCGTGGCGCCAAGTCCAAGGCTCAGGGTGCGCCCCTGGAGATCATTGTCCCGTCCGAGGGTATCGGCTGGGACATGGAAGCCACCGGCATCATCAAGGGCACCGGAAATCTGGACGCGGCCAAGACCCTGGTGGACTGGTCCGTCAGCGAGAAAGCCAACCAGATGTACAACGAAGGCTATGCGGTGATCGGCATTCCGGCGCTGGCAAAGCCGGTGGAGTATTTCCCGGAAGGCATTGCTGATGCCATGATCGACAACGATTTCGAATGGGCTGCGTCCAATCGCAAACGCATACTGGCTGAATGGCAGCAGCGTTACGATTCCAAGTCCGAGCCCAAGGGCTGATTCTGGCGGCATCGTCTCCGACGGGCCCGGTGTCGGGCCCGTCGGTTCCTTTTTAGAACGCCCTAGTGCGTCGTGGGCACCGTAAGGCCGGTGCCCACGCCTGATGCTGATTCCAGCCCATGCAACAATCCGAAGACCAGTACGCCCAGCCTTACCTGCGGATATCAGATCTGAGCAAGGAGTTTGGTGTGTTCACCGCCTTGCAGGGAGTTTCGCTCGATATATACGATGGCGAGTTCGTTTGTTTTCTCGGCCCCTCGGGGTGCGGCAAAACCACCCTGCTGCGGGCCATCGCCGGGCTCGATATCCAAACCACCGGTCGCATTGAGCAGGGCGGCCTCGACATATCCGCGCTGCCCCCTTCGGAGCGGGATTTTGGCATCGTGTTTCAGTCCTATGCCCTGTTCCCGAACCTAAGCGTGGCGCGCAACGTGGCCTATGGATTGGAGAATCGGGGCATGAAGCGCGCCGCGATCCAGAGCCGCGTCGATGAGCTGCTGTCCGTTGTCGATCTTGCGGATCAGGCCGACAAGTAC
>JAHEDQ010000117.1 GCA_024641125.1 Candidatus Competibacteraceae bacterium
GGCAAGACTGCGGCGATCGGGGCGCTGGCGGACTTGCCGGCGATTATCCGTGGCGAGAAGGGAACGCTCATCGATCAAAGCCATGGGGCGATGAGCTTTCATTGACGGGATGATCAGCATCCGCCGACGATCGAGCGCGAGGCCGAGCACTACCGGGCTGGCGCCAGGGCAGGGGCGTTGCCGCATCCGCAAGGGAGAGGGATCGATATGAACTTGAGGGCAGGGCTTCTCGCGGCTGGGGTCATCGTCTCGGTCGGCACTACCGGCGGGACCGCGATGGGGCAGTCGATGGCCGATCAACTCACGGTCGCCTCGTGGGGCGGCTCGTATACCCGCAGCCAGGTTCTCGCGTTCGTCGATCCGTTCCGCAAGCAGACTGGGAGTTGGGTCGAGGTGGTGGACTTCAACGGCGATCTGGCGGAGGTGCGCGAGCAGGTCCGTTCGCTCAACGTGACCTAAGGTGTCGTCGACCTCGAGGGGCCCGAGCTCATCCAAGGGTGCGAGGACGGCCTTCTGTAGCGGTTGGACAGCGTGACGCTGCTGCCCGGCGCGGACGGCACGCCGGCTGCCGACGACTACTTCCCCGGCATGCTCCGTCCGTGCGGCATCGGCTCGGTGATCTCCGCCACCTTGCTGGTCTATCGCGGGGACGTGTTCGGCGAGTCGGGGACCCGGCCGTCGACCGTGGCGGACATCTTCGATGTCGAGCGTTTCCCTGGCTCGCGGGCGCTGCGCCGCACGCCGCGGGTCAATCTGGAGTGGGCGCTGCTCGCCGACGGGGTGCCGGAGAGCGGGATCTACGCGGCGCTCGATACGGACGCTGGTCTCGACCGGGCGTTCGCCAAGCTCGATACGATCCGCGATTCCATCGTCTGGTGGGACGGCGGCGAGGAGCCGTTCGAAAAAAGGGTGGGCGAGGTGTTCCGGTTTTCCCTGCACGCGGGCGTGGCGGCGAGAGCGGACGAAAGAAACAAGCCGGAGCGGCTGTGCTGCTACATCAGCCGCCCGGCGGTGTCGGAAAGGCGCCTTTCGCTCACCCGGAACGGGAATGTCCGCTACCGGCTGAAGACCCCGTACCGCGGCGGTACTACGCATGTGATGTTCGGGCCGCGCGATCTCATCGCCCGGCTGCCGCCTTGCCGGGCAGCGCCGCAGACAGGGCTGTTCGACTGAACTGGGCCCCCGGGCGACATCCCCCCACAGGCTGCAGAGTCGCGCGTCTCGGCTGCCGCGGCGCTTGGCCCAACTTCACTCGGTGCGCCTTGAGCGAGCGTGCGCGAGTACTCCGGCGCGATCGCAGCAATTGATCAGACCTTCCTTGAAATAGCGTATACTCTCGCGCCCCGTACCACCCGAAGGCCCGCGCCCCGTCCCCTGGACAGCCGGGCAAGCTGTTTACAGGCCCCGGTCATGTCCACCCAATCCACTTTTCGCTTCCAGGACCTGGCGCTCAGTGCGTCCGTGCTCGAGGCGGTCGACGAAGTCGGTTACGAGTTTCCTTCCGCCATCCAGGAGCAAAGCATCCCACCCTTGTTGGAGGGTCGGGATCTGCTGGGGCAGGCCCAGACCGGGACCGGTAAGACCGCGGCCTTTTCGCTGCCGTTGCTGAGCCGGCTGGACCTGAAGCGTCAGGTGCCGCAGATACTGGTGCTGACCCCGACCCGTGAGTTGAGTATCCAGGTGGCCGAGGCGATGCAGACCTATGCCCGGCACATGCGCGGTTTTCACGTCCTGCCGATTTACGGTGGCCAGAGCATCGGCGTGCAGCTCCGCCACCTGCGGCGTGGCGTGCATGCAGTGGTGGGCACACCCGGCCGGATCCTGGACCACCTGGGGCGAGGAACGCTGCGCCTGGATCAGCTCTCCGCCCTGGTGCTGGATGAGGCGGATGAAATGCTGCGTATGGGTTTTATCGACGATGTGGAGGAGATCATCCGCCGGACGCCGGAAACACGTCAGGTCGCGCTGTTCTCGGCCACCATGCCGGCGGTGATCAAGCGGGTGGCGGATCAGCACCTGAAAGATCCGGTTGAAATCCGGGTCAAGACCAAGACCACCACGGTGGAAACGGTCCGCCAACGCTACTGGCTGGTCAGCGGGATGCACAAGCTGGATGCGCTGACCCGGATTCTCGAAGTCGAGGACTTCGATGCCATGCTGGTGTTCGTGCGCACCAAGACCGCGACCGCGGAGTTGTCCGAGCGCCTGGAAGCCCGGGGCTATGCCTGTGCGCCCTTGAGCGGCGACCTGAATCAGGCCATGCGCGAGCAAACCGTGGACCGACTCAAGCGCGGCACTCTGGATATTCTGGTGGCGACGGACGTGGCCGCCCGGGGACTGGATGTGACCCGCGTCAGCCATGTGATCAACTATGACATTCCCAACGATACCGACTCCTATGTGCACCGCATCGGCCGCACCGGTCGAGCCGGGCGAACCGGCGAGGCCATATTGTTCGTCGCCCCCCGGGAGCGGCGTATGCTCCAATCCATCGAACGGGCCACGCGGCAGAGCATCACCCCAATGCAGTTGCCCAGCCGTGGGGACATCGCCGATCGGCGGGTGGCCAAGTTCAAACAGGAACTGACCCAGACTCTGGAGACCCAGGAGTTGAGCTTTTTCCGGGACGTGATCAGCGATTTTCAGCGCGAACAGGCGTTGGAAATGGAAGACGTGGCTGCCGCCCTGGTCTATCTGGTTCAGCGTGAGCGGCCGCTGATGCCCGAAGAGGCGAAAAAAGCCAGAGCCGAACCCAACAAGAGCGAGTCAGCCACCAGAGAACGGGATAGGGAACGGGACAGAGAGCGGCGACCCGCGGGGGAGGGCGTCGAAGACCAGATGGTGCGCTACCGGCTCGAAGTGGGCCGAACCCACGGCGTGCAGCCCAAACACATCGTTGGCGCCATCGCCAACGAGGCGGGCCTGGAAGGCCGCGATATCCACAACATCGATATCCATGACGACTACAGCACGGTGGATCTGCCCGAGGGCATGCCCAACGACTTGTTCCAGCACCTCAGGAAGGTCTGGGTTTGCAGCCGCCAGTTGAATCTCAGCGTCATGGGCGGGGACCAGCCCGTGCCGGCTCGCCGAACCGGGAAGCCAGCAGGCAAACCCAAGTCCAAGACAAAGCACAAAGCCAAAACCAAGACCAAGAGCAAGTCCAAGACGCGCGGGGTGGGCGCAGGGGATAAGCCCTAGCCACTGTAGTGTCTTCCAAATAAGTTGATGGTTTTGGTTAGGCATCGTGGTTACTGACAAGGCGCGGTGAGGAACAATAGCCGGCGCTGTTGCGACGATCCGCAACGCCGTCAGGGACCGCGAGGGCAAACGCCGGTGTAACGTTGTTTGGGAGACACCGCACCAGTGGGATGGCCCAGAGGGGGCGGCGCTCGGTGAATAACCGAACTTCCAGCATGGCCCTGTAGCACGGCGGACCGCCGTTAAAGTGCCGGCGGCCCGTATGACAAAAAGCCGGGCACCTCGCCGTGCTCACCCAAGCTTGATTCGAACCCCGCCGCCTTAAACATTCGGTCGTGTCCGCTCTGTCCGCCCCCTCTGTCTGTCATGCGCAACCGATTGGCTGCCTGCCCCGTATCCGAATCACGGAACCCCAGGCTCCCAAGGCGGTTCCAATGTGCGCGGACTGTTTTTGGGTGAAGGAGGCAGATTGTGAGGGCCAGTGTCGGACCAGCGCCCATGGCCTGTTGGGCAATCGTTCTGATCCTCTTGGCGATTGCCGCCGGTCCGGTTTGGTCGGAGCAAAGCAGGGGCGCCTGGCGGCTTGCTGACTCAGAAAGCCTGCCCGAGGCGCTGCACGCGGATGGTTGGAACATGCTGTTTCAGAATCATACGCCGACCACCCGATTTGTCTTGGATCAAAATGGGCGGATCGAGATCGAAGCGGATGACTCGGTGGCTTTTCTGTTCCGAGCCGTGAGCGACGAAGAGCGTCAGAGCACCCGCCTGACCTGGCGTTGGACTGTCGTTGAAAGCCTGGCGCCGGGGGACCTCAGGGCCGCGGGTGCGGACGATCGACCGGCGGCAGTGCATTTGTGGTTTGACCGACCTGCAGCCGAAGCCGGGTTTCTCGATCGGCTGACCGACCGTGCGGCTGCGCTGATGGGGCTGCCCAAACCCGGCAAGATGATCACCTATGTCTGGGGTGGGCGGCACCCGCCCGGCACGCGTTTCGCCAATCCGTATCGTCCCCGGGACGGGATCATCGTGGTGCTGCGTCCTGGGGATGCGCAGGTCGGGGAATGGCATCGGGAACGGATCGATTTCGTGGCGGATTTCCAACGGGCCTTTGGCTACACGCCTCCACCGCCGCGTTACCTGGCCCTCTCCGCCGACAGCGACAACGCCGGCGGGCGCAGCCTTGCGCTGGTGAGCGACCTGAGTTTCGAACAGGGCGGCACATGAGCAGGGCCAAGCGCATACCGGATCTTCTGCCGATTGAACCCGTCACTCGATTGTCTCGTATCCGGGCGATCGCCCGCGAACGTGTCCGGGCTGAGCACCAGGATTTCGATTGGGGGGCCAAACCCAGGATACCGCTTTGGCTGTCGCGGCGCGGCTACGCCAATATCCTTGCTGACCTGTGTTATGGCGAGTGGGCCACCGCAGAGGCTTGCCAGCGCATGGCCGGATTGCTGCCGGAACCGGAGGCACAGACCTGTCTGCTGCGACAGCGGGACGACGAGTTGGCCCATGCGGAGATCTACCGGCGCTACCTGCAGCGCTTGGGGGTGGGGGTGGAGCCCAGTCCCGGCCTGATCGAAATCTATCAACGCTGCCTGTCCTGGGCTGGCGATCCCCTGGCCTTGGTGTTGGCATTCGATGTGGTTTTGGAGGGGGAGGCGTTGCGTTTGCAACGGTTCTTCGCCCGTCGTCTGCCGTGTCCGCTGTTCCGGCAGATCAATCGCGCGATCCTGGTGGACGAGGCACGCCACGTGGCGTTCGGTCGGCTCTACGGCACGATGGGCATTGCGGCGTTGCCCTCGGGCGAGCGGCGAGCGCTGGCAAAGTGGTTGAAGACGCTCTGGTGGGACTGCGCTCGGGCCATCCGCAGCCGAAACCTGGGCCCGGGTGGCTGGGTACTTCGCGCCTGGCATCCGCCACTCGATGCGTCATGGCGAGCGCAATCGGAGCGACTGGCCGCCATGGGTCTGTTTGAGCGGGACAGCGGCACCGCGGCGCTGCGAACATGACCGATTCGGCCCTGTTGTCGGTGATCATCCCGGTGCTCAATGAGGCCGACACCCTGCCGCCTTTGATTGATTCACTACAGGCCGAGGCCGGACCGCTTGAGATCATTGTTGTGGACGGCGGCAGCTCGGACGGCTCAGTTCAGATTGCCCAATGCCGTGGTGTTCGAGTGGTGAAAAGCGACCGAGGGCGTGGCCATCAACTTGCCGCGGGTGCCGAACTGGCCGGCGGGGAGATCCTGCTCTTTCTACACGCCGACAGTGTTTTCCCACCGCAGGGCCTGACCGCCATCCGGCGTCACTTGAGCGCTCGCCCTGAGCTGCTGGGCGGAAACTTTCGTTTGTTGTTCGACGGCGACCGACGTTTCGACCGGTGGTTGGAGGGTTTCTACGCTTGGATCCGCGGCAAGGGGCTGTACTACGGAGATTCCGGTATCTTCGTACGCCACGATGCGTATCGGCGTCTCGGCGGTATTCGAACCATCCCATTGATGGAGGATTATGACCTGGTCCAGCGGATGGAAGCCGCCGGCGCCACCGTCTGCATCGAGAGCCCACCTTTGCTCACGTCCTCACGCCGTTTCAATGGGCGGCACCCGGTGGCCATTTTTCTGGGATGGGTCCGCATTCATTTGCTCTATCGTCTGGGGATGTCCGGCTTTCGCCTGGCCGAGCTGTACGACTCGGAACGCCGCCGCCAGCGGATGGTTTGAAAGGAGAAAACCCAATGGTTGGACGACAACCGCACGACCGGATCCGCAGGGCGTTGCTTCTGGTCATACTCAGCCTGCCCTTGATGGGTATCGGCGGTATACAGGCGTTGTTCGCGCCGAAAAAGGACCCCTGGCCCCGATGGCAGACCCATGATCCCAGTTCCACCGTGGTGATTGACCACAGCGTCTGGGACGGCTTACTCAAGCGGTATCTCAGTACCGGTTCTGACGGGGTCAATCGGGTGAACTATGTTGCCCTCAACGCCGGGGGACGGGTGGCGCTCGATGGCTACATTGCGAATCTGGCCGCTCAACCCGTTTCGACGCTGAACCGGGATCAGCAACTGGCCTACTGGGTCAATCTATACAACGCGGTGACCGTCCGCACCGTGGCCGAGGCCTATCCCGTCGCCAGTATCCGCGACATTGACATCTCGCCCGGCCTGTTCGCCGACGGACCCTGGGGCAAACCCTTGGTCACGGTTGAGGGTGAGTCCCTCAGTCTGAACGATATCGAGCATCGCATACTGCGGCCTCATTGGGACGACCCGCGCATTCACTATGGTGTCAACTGTGCGGCACTGGGTTGCCCCAATCTGGCGACGGCGGCCTATACCGGCAATGCGGTCGGCGAGCAGCTGGACAGCGGCGCCCGCGCCTTTGTCAACAGCCCGCGGGGCGTGGCGTTCGAAGGGGACCGGTTACGGGTGTCCAGTATCTACGCCTGGTTCCAAAGCGACTTCGGTGGCAACGACGCGGGTATACTGGCACATCTTCGGAGCTATGCGGCGCCGGAACTCCGTACTCGGCTGGAGAGGGTCGATACGATTGACACGCACGCCTACGATTGGGCACTGGCGGCGACCGAGTGATCGGGCAATGCGCTTTGCCGGGTTCTGCCGCGTCGTCCGTTTTATCGGAGCCGGGCTGATGGTCTTCAGTATGGTGTCTGCCGCGACGGCTGCCCGGCCGGCCTCAGACTTGATCGACGACCGCAGCCGAGGCGATCGCCTGACACCCCTGGGCACTGAGTGGCGGCTGGTCACCGACGGTGTCATGGGGGGCGTTTCCCAGGGCAACCTGGGGGTGGACCATCACGCGGGCCGCGACTGTCTGCGCATGACCGGGCAGGTGAGCACGGCCAACAATGGCGGGTTCGTTCAGATGGCACTGAATCTCGCGCCGTCCGGGGCGGTGGACGGGTCGGCCTATGAGGGCATTCGGCTGACCGTCTCCGGCAACGGCGAGCGCTACAATCTGCATCTTAGAACCGACGACCTGGACCGTCCCTGGCAGTCCTACCGCTACGAGTTCGAGGCAACGCCGGACTGGCGGGAAATCAAAGTGCCTTTTTCCGCCTTACAACCCCATCGCACCCAGGCGTCGTTCCGGCCCCAGCTTCTGCGCCGCCTGGGTATTGTGGCCATTGGTCGTCCTTTTCGGGCCAATCTCTGTGTAGCGGATGTGCGCTTTTACGATTCCATGCAATGACCCATCGGTTGCGGTTATGTCCGGTTTGACAGGTGCGATTTGCCCCAATTCGTTGGGCCATGCATGCTTTGTTGAGCACCCCTTGAATCGGAACCCGGTCCCGTGACAGACGATGTGCGCTCCTGGCTGGAGTGTCTTGGCCTCGCCCAGTACGCAGGGGCGTTCGCGGACAACGATCTGGATCTCGATCTGGCGTCGGAGCTCAGCGATGCGGATCTCAGGGATCTGGGCGTGTCGTCCATGGGTCACCGAAAGAAACTGCTGCGTGCAATCGCTGCCCTGGCGCCCGCCGCGGACGATGGCTGCCGGGAAAGTGAGTTGGCATCGGGATCAGACATTCGATCCGTGCCGGCCGGGACCGTTGCGCTCGATACTCATGCCGAACGGCGGCAGCTCAGCGTGCTGTTCTGCGACCTGGTTGGGTCCACCGCCTTGTCCGGCCAGCTGGATCCGGAAGACATGCGCGAGCTCATGCGCGCCTATCAGCAGGGTGTGACGGGGGCGGTTGAGCATCACGGCGGCTATGTGGCGAAGTTCCTCGGTGATGGCGTTCTGGCCTATTTCGGCTGGCCCCAGGCCAACGAGGATCAGGCCGAACGGGCTGTGAATGCGGGCCTTAGGGCGATCGAGGTGGTTTCCGGGCTGCGGGTCTCGGGTGTAGCCGTCAGCGCCCGTGTCGGCATCGCCACCGGTCTGGTGGTGGTGGGCGACCTGGCTGGCGAATCGGATGCCATCGCCGGCGAAACGCCCAATCTGGCCGCGCGGCTGCAGACTCTGGCGCAGCCTGGGCAAGTCGTGATCAGCCAATCCACCCAGCGTCTGGTGGGTGATCGGTTTCGGATGGAGAACCTGGGGCAGGCCGAGCTCAAAGGTTTTTCCAAGGCAGTCACCGCCTGGGCCGTGATCCAGGCACGCACCAGCGACACCCGATTCCACGCCGCCCATTCCGGGCATCTCACCCCGCTGATCGGTCGTTTCCACGAATTGGCCCTGATCCAGGCGCGCTGGCAGCGTGCACTGGACGGTCAGGCCCAGGTGGTGATGCTGTCGGGGGAGGCGGGGATCGGCAAATCCCGCCTCCTGGCAGCGCTGGAGGCGTCGATTGCCGAGCGGACATGCTTTCGACTCCAGTTCCAATGCTCCGCATATCATGCGGGCAGCGCTTTCCATCCGATCGTGCGGCAGCTCGAGCGGGCCGCCGGCTTTCTGCCCGGTGAGCCTGCGCCGGTCAAACTGGAAAAACTGGTCGCGTTACTGGGTCAGGACAGCGCCGATTGCGCGGCCGTCGCCCTCATCATGGGTCTGGAAATCGGCAGCCGGTTCGGGGAACTGGAGTGGACCCCGGCGCAGATCAAGATGCGGGCAATCGACGCGCTGCTGCGCCACCTGCGCGCCCTGACGGCGGTGCGCCCGGTGTTGATCACGTTCGAGGATCTGCACTGGATCGATCCCAGCAGCCAGGATCTGGTTCATCGCATCGTCACCGGCCTGCGTGATGTCCGTCTGCTCACCGTTCTGACCCATCGGCCGGAGTACCAGCCTCCGTTCCCGGCGACGGGAAATCTGACCACCCTGACCCTGAACAGTCTGAGCCTGACTGAAATCCAAGACATGATTCGGGCGGTGGCAGGGAAAGGCATTACGGCCGCGTTGGCGGAAAAAATCGCGCTCCGAAGCGACGGCATGCCGTTGTTTGTGGAGGAGATGACCAAGAACATGACCGAGGCGGGGGCGCTGGAGACCGAGGTACCGGATACTCTGCAAGCGTCCCTCTTATCGCGTCTCGATCGTTTGGGGGAGGCCAAGGAAGTCGCCCAGATCGCCGCCGCGATCGGTCGGGATTTTGAGTTCGCCCTGCTGCTGCGGATTGCCGATCGCGGTCAGCAGGAGCTGATCGACGCCCTGACCCGGCTGGTGGATTCTATGCTGGTGTTTCAGTTCGACGTGCCGCCGGATGCCCGCTACACCTTCAAGCATGCCTTGGTCCAGGACGCGGCCTATGACAGTCTGCTCAAGCGTCGCCGTCAGGTTCTGCATTTGCGCATCGCAACCGTGCTGGAACGGCATTTTCCCGATGCAGTGGCCAATGAGCCAGAGGTGCTCGCCCGGCACTTTACCCTGGCGGGCGAAGCGAGCAAGGCGGTGGTTTACTGGCAGCGCGCAGGGGAGCGCGCGGCCGCATTGTCGTCGGGTCTGGAGGCGCGCAATCATTTTGAATCGGCTCTGTCGCTGGTGGAGCGCATGACGGCCGGCCTGGAACGCGATGCCGTGGAGCTGCCGCTGCGTTTGGGTCAGGCCTGGGCCATTCAATTAACCAAGGGCCCAGCCGATCCGGACATGGAATTTGCTTACGATCGGGCGCTGACCCTGACCACCCGGGTCGGTGAACCGCCGCAGCGGCTGGCGGCCATGTTCGGCATGTGGCGTTATCGGTTCTGGAGCAGGGGGCCCGGCGCTGCAGCCGGTTATTCCGACAAACTCTGGACCAGCAACAGGGCATCTGAGCAGGTTGAAAACCGGGTTCTGACCAACTACGTGCGTTCGGTCACGCAGATGACCTTGGCAGACGACAGGGCCGCAGCGGACAGCGCCGGTGTGGCCTGGGACCTGTATCAGTCCAGTTCAGGAATTGCCTTGAGCTACCGCCTTGGCCACAACCAGGGAGTGAGTTCACTTCTGATCCTGGCGTGGTCCCTATGGTCCCTGGGTCGCCCGTCCCAGGCCCGGGCTATGGCCACTGAAGCATTGACCCGGGCCGAGGCCATGGCCGAGCCGCTGACCCTGGCGATCGTTCGCGCCATCCTGGCCGCGATTCTGGAGCTCCTGGGCGAGGAGGATGAGGACAATGTTCAGGCCGCCCGTGGCGTGGCCAGTGAATACGGCTTCAGTGTCTGGGGCGCCTATGCCGATACCTGCTACGCCTGGATCCAGTACCGGTCCGGTGAGCGCGAACAGGGTCTCGAGCTGATGAAGGGGGGAATCGCGCGCTGGCAGGAGGCCGGTTTCAAAGCCTTTGCGACCGATCGGCTGGCGCTGTACGCACGCATGTGCATGGAGAGTGAACTGTTCAAACAGGCCCAGGACATCCTGGCGCAGGCCGAAAGTTTGGCAGAGACCACCGCTGAGCGCTTCTGGCTGACCGAAATCCACCGCTATCAGGGCCAACTGGCCGTTGTGGAGCGCCGTGATCATATTGCCGCCGAACAATGCTATCGTCGCGCGCTTGCATCCGCCGAGGAGAGAGGCGCCTGGGGGTTCGGTCTGCGGGCGGCCGTTGATCTGGCGGCTTTGCTGGAACAGGATGGGCGCAAGAGGGAGGCGATCGATCTGCTGTCATCGGTGCATCGAAAATTCGCGGCGGAAGATCGAACCGCTGATTTGAGCAAGGCAAGATCACTGTTGAGCCGATGGGGATCCGGGTAGGGATGTACTGATCCATTCTACCGGCTGTTGCCGCGTTGCCCGCCATGGCCTTGCGGTTCCCACGGTCTCAGCGGAGGCTGGGCGAGTCGGCAAGCGCGAGAATCTTTGATGTCCCAGAACAAAGCCGCAGCTTGGTTTGACGACACCTTCCTTGATCTTGGCCGTGAGTTTCGCTGGTCGTTTGTACCCCCTCTGATGGTGTATCTCGCGGCCGGCGTATCCGGCCTGACCGCCATAGTGGGCACGTTTTTCGTCAAGGACTATCTCGGCTTGTCGGCGGCGTTTCTGGCCGGCCTCGGTTTCTGGGCCGGCATTCCCTGGACCCTGAAGATGCCGCTGGGTCATCTGGTGGATCTGATCTGGCGTCGCAAAGCCGCGTTGGTCTATCTCGGGGCCGGACTGATCGCCGTCAGTATCGCCATTATGTACGGCCTGATCGGCCACACCGAGGCCATGTTGGCGGTGATGCCCAGCGAGGCATGGTATGTGTTGAGCGCGTTGCTGGCCCCCACCGGTTATGTGCTGCAGGACGTGGTGGCCGACGCCATGACGGTGGAGGCGGTGCCGACGGTGGACGTGCGCGGCGCTGCCTTGGACCAGGCCGAGGTCAAGCGCATGCACACCACCATGCAGACCCTTGGCCGCTTCGCCATTATTGGCGGTCTGGCTGCGGTGGCTGCGCTGAATATCACTCTGTTCTCCGGCGTCGAGGACATGTCGGAGTCGGACAAGGCGGCGGTCTATGCCCACATTTACCTGATAGCCCTGATCATCCCGCTGGTGTCGGTGTCCGGGGTTTTGCTCGGCGGCGTGTTGCAGCGTCGGCGCGCGGCGGGCCTGCGGGCGCAGGGCATGGCCGAGGAGCGGGTGCAAGCCTTGCTGTTCCTGCCGGCACAAAAGACCGAGATCAACTGGTGGATCTTCGGCGGCGGCCTTGCGTTTGTCTGCTTTACCCTTGCGGTGGGCCTGAGCGAACTGCGATTTGCCCAGGAAATCGTCTTCGTCGGCGCCATCTCGATTGTCCTGTTTATGATGTATCGGCTGGTTCTGGAGTTGGACCCGGCCGCACGCCGGGCGCTTGTCGGCACCGCGCTGATCATATTCGTGTTTCGTGCCGTACCCCTGCCAGGGCCCGGGGCCAGCTGGTTCGAGATCGACGTGCTGGGTTTCGATCAGCAGTTTTTGTCGGTGCTGTCGCTGATCACTTCGGTGCTTACCCTGGTGGGTATCGTGGTGCTTCGACCGCTGATGGCCACCCGTTCCATAGCCTATATCGTGGTGTTGCTGACCCTGGCCGGCGCCATTCTGTCCTTGCCGAATATCGGGCTCTACTACGGGATACAGGACTGGACATCGAAACTGACCGGGGGGATCGTGGATGCGCATTTCATTGCGCTGATCGATACCGCGCTCGAGTCGCCGTTGGGACAGGTTGCGATGGTCCCGATGCTGGCCTGGATTGCTCGTAACGCGCCGGTCCACCTGAAGGCCACTTTTTTCGCGGTGATGGCCTCGTTCACCAATCTGGCGCTGTCGGCCAGCAGTCTGGGCACAAAGTACCTGAACGAGTTGTTTGTCGTGACCCGTGAGGTGCGTGACCCGTTGCCCGGGGTGGTGGAGACGGCTGCCGACTACAGCGAACTCGGATGGTTGCTGATCACCGTGGCGGTGATTGGCCTTTTACTGCCTCTGCTGGCGGTCGTCCTGGTGCAGTCCTCGCGCCTGCATACCAATCAGTAACCATTATTTTGTCGCGAATCGCAGTTGCAGTCGAATGTCTTCACCGGTGGACTGCAACCCGGATATCAGATCGAGCTGCATTTTGCCGCTGCGGGTCTGCCAGTCCGCGCCGAGTCCGATCCGGGGCACATAGGTTGTGTCCTCGCCGAATCCCCGATCCTCTACCGTCACCGCCGCGGTCAGGCCGACCGGCAGGGGTATGGCCCGGTCCCTGTAGCTCACATCCCACTGCCGCGGATTGAAGCGATCCTGCTCCACCCGGACTTGATACAGACGCACCCGGGAGGCCACCGCGACCAATGACGCCCGGGCGTATGACAGCGTTCCGTCCATAGCCGAGTAAAGGAAGCGGCTGCCCGCGACGGCGTCGGTTTTGATCCCAAGACCGGCGGCCCGGTATGCGGCGCCTGTCTGTTGCGGACCGCACAGTGTCTTGCCGCAGCGGAGCCGATATTCGGTGCGGGTGGTGGGGGAAACATCCGTGGCGCCAAAACTGCAGCAGGAATGATCGCCGATGACGCCGTAGGATGCGGCCTGGGCCAGGCCGGTGAACAACCAGAGCAACAGTCCCAGGATAGCTGGTCTGGTCCGGTCAGGCTGCAGGTACGCCATGTCGCGCCCTTTGCTGGGTTTGCCACTCAACGTCCGCGCTGAAATACCCATATCCTGTCCTCCGTTCCGCGTCGCTGTGTTCATGAGCGCCGCCGTGGATGATGTCGATCCGTTCGTGCTGGAGTGCGCATGGGCTGCTGGTTCAGATCACAGCGGTGATCGGTTCAAGCAGTGCATCGAATCCCACCAGCCGGCGAAGGCCGTTGATTCCCACGGGGATGCAAACCGGTCAACTCGTCTCTCCCAGGCCGCTCAACCAATAGGCCAGGCGCTTCTGGGTCCGTTCGGAGAGATTCTCGAACAGCAAGCCGGCCCGATAGTCCAGCTGGCTCAGACGTCTGATATGGACCACTTTGCAGTTCACCTCGAACCGGGGCGCCGTGGCGGCCGATTCCGTGTTGACCATCCGGACCGCCAGTTGGATGCCGTCGGCCGGCGAAGTGAGATGGCCACGGGGGCAGACCTGGCGAAGTGCCGGGCCGTCCAGCAGGAGTTGGAGTCCGTCCTGGGACAAATCGACAACGATGGCCCGAACCCGGGCGCCATCACGGCTCTCGATCTCAGCGGGTTGGTGGAGCTTGATTCGTGGAAACCGACGGCGCTCTGTTTTGGACGGGGCGCGGGCTGCGGGATGGTCGGGAACCGCTCGCAGGGGTGTCAGCGGGCTATGCACAGTCGAACTCCCGTTCGGACCGCGGCGTTTGATGTTGGTGACTCCCACTGGGAGCAACACTCAAAGCCTTGTCGTGCATGATCCGCCCCTTGAAATCGTCGCCTGTCGGTCCTGGTTATCCCGTCTGCGGCCGGTGGTCGCGCGTTTTCCAATCCTGGCCGCGGTTCCACACGGTAGAAGCTACTGGCCGGGCATGAAATGTGCGAGGGCGATCCAACTGCATGAGGAGTGCGACGATTCGCAAGCGCACTGTCGATATGTCGGATTGGGTTCGGCTGCCGACGCCCCAGAACCCTGTGTGGGCCGCGTTGCAGTCGGTTGCGCGTTACTCGGCAGAGTCTTCGGAATTCGCTGAGACGGCCTGTTCGATCTGCTCCCGCTCTTTCTGCTGCAGCGACCACAGATGGGCGTACAGTCCATCCGAACTCAGCAACTCGGCGTGGCTGCCGCGCTCCACAATGCGCCCAGCGTCCATAACCAGGATCTGGTCCGCGTCCACGATGGTGGACAGCCGATGGGCGATGACCAGGGTACTTGTGCCGCGAGACACAGAGCCCAGGGCCGTCAGAATGGCCTGTTCGGAACGGGAATCCAGGCTCGAGGTGGCCTCGTCGAACACCAGAATGCGAGGCCGTTTGAGGATCACCCGGGCGATGGCCATGCGCTGCTTCTCGCCGCCCGATAGTTTCAG
>JAHEDQ010000118.1 GCA_024641125.1 Candidatus Competibacteraceae bacterium
CCGGGCAGAACACGCGACCGATCTGGGTGGGCTCGATGTCGATGTGTACGAACTTGCGGCCCTTGGTGTAGACCTCGGTGCTGCCGGTGTGCCGGTTGGCCCATCGGTTGCCGACGCCGAGCACGAAATCGCTCTCGAGGAACGTGGCGTTACCATAACGGTGCTGAGTCTGCAGCCCGACCTGACCGGCCTGCAGGGGATGGTCGTCCGGAATCGAGCCCCATCCCATCAGCGTGGGCACCACCGGCGTGCTGGTCAGTTCGGCAAGTTCCACCAGAAGATCGGAAGCATCGGCGTTGATTACGCCACCGCCCGATACGATCAGCGGGCGCTTGGCTTCCGTCAGCATGTCCAAGGCCTTGGCGATCTGTTTGGGCTGGGGCCGGGGACGGTAGACCTCCAGCGGTCCGTCGGACTCCGGATCGTATTCGATCATTTCTTTCTGCACGTCCAACGGCAGGTCAATGAGAACGGGGCCGGGGCGTCCCGAGCGCATAAGCTGAAACGCATGGCGAAACGCCCACGGCACCTGCGCCGCCTCCAGCACCGTCACCGACCATTTGACCACCGGGCGGGCAATTGCCGCGATGTCTACGGCTTGGAAGTCCTCCTTGTGTATCTTGGCCCGCGGTGCCTGGCCGGTGACGCACAGAATGGGGATGCTGTCGGCCATGGCCGAGTACAGCCCGGTGATCATGTCGGTACCGGCCGGACCGGATGTGCCGAGATTGACCCCGATCTTGCCGCTGGCCGCCCGGGTGTAGCCTTCGGCCGCATGCGCACCGCCTTCCTCATGGCGCACCAGCACATGCCGGATGCTGCTGTTCTTGAGACCGTTGTAGAGCGGGAGAATCGCGGCACCGGGAATGCCGAACGCCAACTCAACTCCTTCGCTCTCCATCACGCGGACGGCGGCTTCGGCTGCAGTCATCTTGGCCATTTTTAATCTTCCTCCGGGTGAAATTGACGGGTGCAGCCCGTTGCGGCACTGCCTGTATTCCATATTATAGAAATACTTTCCATTTTCAATTTCGGGCGGCGATTACACTATATCGATTGCTTATGGTTGCTATAAGCCGTCGGCCGGGAGCAGGTAATTGGCGTCGAGATGGGGAGACCGTATCGACCCGACCCGGGGAGTCCGGGCCCGCCGGGATCAGATCTCGTAGGGATCGCGCAGGACGATGGTGTCGGCCCGATCGGGCCCGGTGGAAATGATGTCCACCGGCGTCTCGGTCAAGGATTCGATCCGCTGTATGTACTGTTTTGCCGCCCCGGGCAGATCATCGTATTCGCGAACACCCACGGTCGATGCCTGCCACCCGGGCAAATCCTGGTACACCGGCTCACACTCCTGGATCGCCTCGGCGCCCACCGGTGGTTCGGCGATAACGGCGCCGCGATGACGGTAACCGATACAGACACGGATGGTTTCCAGCCCATCGAGCACGTCGAGCTTGGTCAGGCAGATGCCGGTGACGCTGTTGATTTGAACCGATCGTTTGAGGGCGACGGCATCGAACCAGCCGCATCTGCGCGGGCGTCCGGTGGTTGCGCCGAACTCGTGACCCGCACTGGCCAGATGGCTGCCCACTTCGTCGAACAGCTCGGTCGGGAACGGGCCCGCACCCACACGTGTCGTGTACGCCTTGGTAATGCCGAGAATGTAGTCCAGAAACCGCGGACCCACACCGGTACCACTGGCCGCGCCCCCGGCCGTGGTGTTGGAGGAGGTGACAAACGGGTAGGTGCCATGATCTATGTCCAGCAGCGCCCCCTGGGCGCCCTCGAACATGACCTTGTCCCCGCGCCGGCGGCAGCCGTGGAGCAGGCCGGTGATGTCCGCGATCAGAGGCGTGAGGCGCTCCCCCATGGCGAGGGTCTCGTCCAGGACGCGCTGGAAATCCACCGGTTCGGTCTTGTAGTAGTGCTTGAGTACGAAATTGTGAAAATCCAGCACTTCGCCCAGCTTGGCCGCAAAGCGTTCCCGATGCTGCAGATCACCCAGGCGTACCGCGCGGCGCGCCACCTTGTCTTCGTAGGCCGGGCCAATTCCGCGCCCGGTGGTGCCTATTGCTCTCTCCCCGCGGGCACGCTCCCGCGCCTGATCCAGCGCCACGTGATGCGGCAGGATCAAAGGGCAGGCCGCGCTGATGTGCAGGCGCCCGCTGACCGCGACCCCTTGCGCCTCGAGTCCGTCCATCTCACCGAGCAAAGCGTCCGGTGACAACACCACGCCGTTGCCGATCATGCAGGCGACTCCCTCGCGCAGAATGCCCGACGGAATCAGGTGCAGAACCGTCTTATGGCCGTCGATGACCAGCGTATGACCGGCATTGTGACCACCTTGAAAGCGCACCACCGCGGCAACTTTTTCAGTCAGCAGATCGACGACTTTGCCCTTGCCTTCGTCGCCCCATTGGGTCCCAATCACTACAACGCTATTGGCCATGAGTTTTGTCTTTCGAGCCCATTGAAAACCAGATTTGGCATCGGCTGGCGATACCCCGGTGCCGTCTAAGGAACCTCTGAACTTATTCTGGACGAAGCAGATTGGAGAGTGAAATGTGCAGCTTCAAGGCGCAGATCGCGGGGAATAGTTTTTCTATTGCCAGAATTTGCAACGATGAAGCGGTACATTTCAGTCCCAAGATGCACGTTCACGAATAGGGCAAGAGGCTCCCTAAGCCTCGTCCGTCGTCTGCCCGGACGGGTACGTATCGACGCGCCAGGACTCGCCGTCGCGCACCAGGTGACGGTTACACCCCAGCTGCGCTGGCGTTGCCGTCTGCCCCGGCAACTCACAAATGACACGTTCCTGTCGCTCCCGCAGCGCCCGAATCAAGGCAGTCAATGCGGGGTCGTCACTGCGAGGCGCAAATATGCCGCTGGCCGCCGGCGCCTGAAGACCGATCCCGGCCAGGGCCTGTAGAACCTTCAGATCGGCGCTGAATCCGGTGGCCGGGCGCGCCCGGCCGAATGTCTGGCCTATGTCATCATAGCGCCCGCCCTGCGCGACAGCCTGGCCGTGGGTGGGGACATAGGCCGCATACACGACGCCGGTGTGGTAGTGATAGCCCCGCAGTTCGGCCAGGTCCACATGCAGTTCGACCTGCGGGTAGCGACCGGACAGGCCGGCAACCAGATGCCGCAGCCAGGCCAACGCGTTCTGAACCTGTTCGCCAACCGGTGCCAGGATCGCGTCCGCGTGCGACAAAACCTCTTCCGCACGCCCGTTCAAATGCACCAGCTCCCCCAGCATGGTCCGGTGGGCCGCATCGAGCCCCCATTCAGCCAGAAACTGGCTGATCTCAGGGACCGCCTTGCGCTGCAGAGCCTCAAACAGGGTCATCTCACGTTCCCGATTCAAACCTGCGAAGGCGGCCAGATATCGAAATATGGCCACATGGCCAAGATCGAGATGAATCCGGCCCAGCCCCACCTGACCCAGGGTTTCCAGCATCAAGCTGAGCACCTCCAGGTCACTCTCGAAGCCCCGATGACCATACAGTTCGACGCCCACCTGCATCGGGCTGCGCGACCCGGCAAAGCCGTCGTTCCGGGTTCTCAAGACGGTGCCGGCGTAACACAGCCGCACAGGCCCGTCGCGCCGAAGCTGATGGGCATCGATGCGCGCAACCTGAGGTGTCATGTCGGCCCGAATACCCATCAGCCGGCCGCTCAGCTGATCGGTGAGTTTGAAGGTCTGAAGGTCCAGGTCATCGTGCCCGCTGCCGATCAGCAGCGAGTCGAGAAACTCGATGAATGGGGGTACCACCAACTCATAGCCCCAGCACCCGTAGAGCTCGAGCAACTGCCGCCGCACCTGCTCCAGGGCTTCCGCTGTGGGGGGCAGAACCTCCTCGATACCGTCGGGGAGCAACCACCGGTCTTCAATGGTCATGGATCGCACAGGCCCTTTCCCGCTCCCGCGGTCTGGATCAACGCAATATCTGCAACAAAACCACGCCGAAGCCCATGCAACCCAAGCCGATTATCCGCAGGGTCCGATCGTCCAGATCGGCCATCTGCATCCACGCCTTGCGCATACTCGCGGGACTTATGAAAGGCAGTACGCCTTCCACCACCAGCACCAGCGCCAGTGCGACCAGCAAATCATGCCACATTCACTCTATCCGGTTGCTCAATCGCCCATTTCATAGAGCGGATTCGGATCCGGGCGCCACCCGGCCCGGACCCGTGATCCCCTATCGCTCTTTAAAGAATCTGAAAAAATCAGATTCCGGTTCCAACACCAGCACATCGCCCTGGCCGTTGAACGTAGCCCGGTAAGCCTCCAGACTTCGATGGAATGAGTAGAACTCTGGGTTTCGCTGGTAGGCCGTGGCGTAGATTTCCGCCGCGGTGGCATCGCCCTCGCCCCGAAGCTTTTCGGAGTCCCGGTAAGCCTCGGCCAGCAGCACAGTGCTTTGGCGGTCGGCATCGGCCCGGATGCGCTCCGCGGCTTCCAGGCCCCGCGACCGGAAATCACGGGCGACACGCTCGCGTTCGGCACGCATGCGGTCGAACACCGAATTGCTCACCTCGGCCGGCAGATCGATGCGTTTGACTCGAACATCCAACACTTCGATGCCCAGATCCCGAGCACCTTCATTGGCAGCGGTGCTGATCACATCCATGATCTGGCCGCGCTCCCCGGATACCGCTTCCTGCAAGCTGCGACGGCTGACCTCGCTGCGCAGACCGTCCTTGACGATCTGATCAAGACGCAGATTGGCCTGGCCGATATCGCCGGCCACCGCCGTGTAAAAGCGGCCCACATCGGCTACCCGCCATTTTACGAACGAATCCACGATGACGTTCTTCTTCTCCACCGTCAGAAACCGCTCAGGCTCGGCATCCAGGGTCTGCAGACGCGCGTCGAACTTGCGTGCGTTCTGCACGAAAGGCCACTTGAAATGCAGGCCGGGTTCGTAGTCGTCACGTTGGATCTTACCCAACTGGAACTTGATCGCCTTTTCGGTCTCTGTGACGGTGAACACAGACATGGAGAGCAGGATGCCCAGCACCGCCAGGGCGACTATGAATATTCCGGGTGAACGTCCCATCATCGAATCTCCCGGCTGCGACCAGAGCTGCGTTCACGTTCGGATTCCCGCATTTGCTGCCGGGCGGCGCCCGCGGCCGCCGCCGCTTGCGGGCTGGCGCTGGACGGCGTCTGGCCGGTTCCCGTTCCGGAGCCACTTCCGGTCAACTGGTCAAGAGGCAGGTAAAGCATGTTGTCTCCCTTCTGCACGTCCAGCAACACTTTGCGGCTGCTGCCGAGCACCTGTTCCATGGTCTCCAGATAGAGACGCTCGCGGGTGACTCCAGGGGCCTTCAGATACTCCACAAGCAGGTTTTCGAAGCGCTGCGCCTCACCCTCTGATTCGGCAATGACCTGCTGTTTGTAGGCTTCACCCTCCTCCAACTGCCGCGCCGCGGCGCCACGCGCCCTTGGCACGATTTCGTTGGCATAGGCTTCGGCCTCGTTCTTGAAGCGTTGTTCGTCTTCCCGCGCCTTGATCGCGTCGGCGAATGCCGCCTGCACTTCGTCCGGCGGCTGGGCATCCTGCAGGTTGACATTTACCAATTGAAGACCGGCCTGATACTTGTCCAGCGTCGTCTGGCTGGTCTCAAGGATGCGCGCCACGATCTCGCTTCGGCCTTCGGTTAGCACAAAGTCCATTTTGGATTTTCCGATCACCTCACGGGTCGCGCTCTCCACGACCTGTTTGAGGGTCATGTCGGGATCGACCACGTTGAACAGGTAGTCCCTCGGGCTCGAAATCTGGTACTGCACCGACAATCCCACGGCAACGATGTTTTCGTCCTGGGTCAGCATCAGTGCCTCACGATCTACCGAGCGGGCGCCGGCACGCCCGGCTGATCCGGTGCGGTAGCCGATTTCAACGAAACGCCGCCGTTCCGTATCCACCACTTCCACGGTCTCGATGGGATAGGGGAAATGCCAGTTTATGCCGGGGGTGGTGGTTGCGGTGTAGGCGCCGAAGCGCAACACGACGCCTCGCCGACCCTCGTCAACGATGTAGAAGCCGGAGAGCAGCCAACCGCCCACCACCAGGGCCACCAGCAGACCGAGCCCCATGCGGCTCGCCGCACCGCCGCCTGAACCACCGGCCGGACGCCCACCGGATCCGTTGGAACCGCCGTCCCCGCTCCGGCGGGTGCCGCCGAACAGGCCACCGAACTTGTCGGTCAGCTTCCTGATCACTTCATCCAGGTCCGGGGGACCCTGATTCCGGTTTCCGCCACCCCAGGGGTCGCGTTCGTTGTTTCCCGGTTCGTTCCAGGCCATGTTCTCTCCAAGGTTCAACCAGCAGCCTTAAACGGCATACCGTAAAGGGGGTGGGTGCCAAAAGCTGGAGGGCGGATTCTAGAGCCCTCAATCAGCTGGGGCAAGCGATCGCCTCGGCCTCAGGACACTCGGCGATCGCAAACGGAGTCCGAATCGGACTCGCCGTGTTGCAACCAACTCAGGTCTAGACCCTCCCGACGGGAGAGTTGTTTCAAAGTTGCCGGATCTAAGTCAATTTCCAGAGTCCAGCCGCCGTCCTCCCGGGGTGCCTCGGACACCACCGCACCCAGCGTAAACAACCGGGAACGCAACCGGGCCGACCCGTTTGGCAGATTCAACCAACCGTGATAACGGGCCGGACAGCACTGCTCCCAGATGCCATCCTGCAGCGCGTCCAAGCCGGCGCCGGTGACAGCCGAGGTCCAGACCCGAAGCATCCTGCCACTGTCGTCGCGCGTTGGCTCGGGGTGCGCGCCATCCGGAAGCAGATCGGCCTTGTTGAACACTTCCAGACGGGGAACGAGTTCAGCGCCAATGGATTTCAGCACCGCCTCCACCTCGCGCATGTGGTCGCGTCGGTGGGGGCTGGCCGCGTCCACAACGTGCAGGATCAGATCCGCCTCCACCGACTCCTGCAGGGTGGAGCGAAAGGCGGCCACCAGCTCGTGCGGCAGGTCGCTGATAAAACCAACCGTGTCGGCAATCACAACTGCACCCGAACCGGGACGCTCCAGGCGGCGGATGGTGGGGTCGAGGGTGGCGAAAAGCTGATCGGCAGCATACACGCTGGCCCCGGTCAGGCGGTTGAACAGAGAGGATTTGCCGGCGTTGGTGTATCCGACCAGAGACACGGTCGGAACCTGGCGTTTGCGCCGCGCCTGACGGCCCCGTTCGCGGTGCCGATCCACCCGCTGCAATCGTCGGTTGATTTGTCGTATGCGATCGGCCAGCAGCCGACGGTCGGTCTCGAGCTGTGTTTCACCCGGTCCGCGCAGGCCTATGCCGCCCTTTTGTCGCTCCAGGTGTGTCCACCCCCTCACCAGGCGGGTGGACAGGTGACGGAGTTGCGCCAGCTCCACCTGCAGCTGCCCTTCTCTGGAGCGGGCACGCTGGGCGAATATGTCCAGTATCAGACCCGACCGATCCAGCACCCTGCATTGGAGCAAGCGCTCCAGATTTCGCTCCTGGCTGGGCGACAGGGCGTGGTTAAAAATCACCAGCTCGGCCTGATTGTCCTGCACCACCCGATGAATCTCGTCGGACTTACCGGAACCCACGAACAGGCGGGCTTCGGGTCGCGGGCGTTGGCCGCCAACCTCCGCCACCGGCTCACCGCCGGCGGACAGCACCAGCTCACGAAACTCTTCCCAGTCCGACTCTGCGGCGGAGCCGCCCAAGCCGATGTGGACCAGAACCGCCCGTTCGCCGGATCCCGGCCGTTCAAACAAGGCCGAAACGCTCGCGGAGCGTCAGCCAGCCCACTTACGCATCCGGGGTGGTTTCGTCGGCAAGGGCAATACGCACATTGCGCGAGGGGACGACAGTTGAGATGGCGTGCTTATAGATCATTTGACTTACGCTATTTTTGAGCAGCACGACGAACTGGTCGAATGACTCGATCTGCCCCTGCAGCTTGATCCCGTTGACGAGATAAATGGACACAGGGATGCGCTCCTTGCGCAGAATATTCAGGAAAGGCTCCTGCAGGGACTGGCCTTTTGCCATGAAAGGGACTCCTTATGTTTTTGTGGCGGGTAGCGAAAGAGCGTGGCTTGCCTGACGGGGTCACTGGTTGCGCGATTCTAGCACAGGGTATCGCGGCGGCGTCGACATTCGCAGCAACCCGAATGATCCGGCGCTTTTGCAGCGGCGGGACCCGGCTGCCCACCGGGCTCAGAATGGATGAAACGCGGCTTCGTGGCATCGCAGCCGCCGGCTTTTTGCCGATGGCAGGATAGGCATCGCTTCATCACGCCTGTGCTAGTGCACTGACAGAACGCCCCGATCGGCCAAATGCCGCACCACCCGATCCAACAGTGCCACGCCCTGTTGCGGGAACCATTGGGCGTCGCTCTGAGCCCTCAGCCAGGTGAGCTGACGCTTTGCGAATCTCCGGGTGGCCACAACGCCACGACGCCGCAACTCCGGGGCGTCGAACTCCCCATCCAGATGCTGCCAGACCTGTCGGTAGCCCAGCGCGCGCATGGCGGGGGAACTCGGGCTCAGCGGCCATCGGGACCGCAGCCCCGCAACCTCCTCGACCAACCCCTTTTCCAGCATGCTGTCGAATCGACGCTCGATGCGGCAATGGAGTTCTGACCGCGCCGACGGGCACAACACCAGTTTGGTGGCGGCCATGGTGGCGGCCGGCTTGGCGCGGGCCCAAAGCTGGCTGCGGGTCTTGCCGGTCAAGCGATGGATTTCCAGGGCACGCTGCAGGCGTTGGGGGTCATGGGGATGAATCCGGGCAGCCGACTCTGGATCGACCGCGGCCAGCTCCGCATGCAGAGCCGGCCAGCCCAACTGTTGCGCCCGGCGCGCGATCTGTTCCCGCAGTGCCGGGTCCGCCGCCGGAAGATCGGACAAGCCCTGCTCCAACGCCTGAAAATAGAACATGGTCCCACCCACCAGCAGCGGAATCGCTCCTGCACTCCGAATGGCGTCGATTGCCAGCAAAGCGTCCTGGCGGAAGCGGGCGGCAGAATAGACATCGGGCGGATCGACAATATCGATCAGTCGGTGGGGCGCCTCGGACAGGACGGCACAGTCGGGCTTGGCGCTGCCCACCTCAAGTTCACGATACACCATGACCGAGTCAACGCTGACAATCTCGAACGGAAATCGTCTGACCAGCTCGACTGCCAGGTCGGTCTTGCCGGAGGCGGTGGGACCCATCAAAAACACCACGGGGGGCCTGGTCGGATCCGGCTCAGTCGATGGGACTGCGAACGCGGCCGGACCCACGCCTCAACGCCCACGCATGAACAGCTTGTCCAACTCATCCATGGGCAACTGCGTCCAGGTCGGTCGGCCGTGGTTGCACTGTCCGGAACGCTCGGTCCGCTCCATCTGGCGCAGCAGACTGTTCATCTCGGCCAAGGTCAGCCTGCGGTTGGCCCGAACCGAGCCGTGACAGGCCATGGTGGACAGCACCTCGTCCATGGCCGCGCGGACCCGGTCACTGGATCCGTGGAGCGCCAGATCCGACAGCACGTCGCGTACAAGTTGTTCCACGTCGGCTTCGATCAGAAGAGACGGTACCCGTCGAACCGCGATCTGCTCCGGTCCCAACCGGCCCAGTTCAAGCCCGAGTTCCGCCAAGACGCCCTCCTGGGCTTCCACCAGCCGCGCCTCTCTGGCGCTGACCGCCATCGACAGGGGCACCAGTAGCGTCTGCGATCGGATGCCGGATTCGTCCTGCGCCCCCTTGAGCCCCTCGTAGGTGATGCGCTCATGGGCGGCATGCATGTCAACCAGCACCAGCCCGCTCTCGTTCTGGGCCAGTATGTACACGCCATGCAACTGAGCCAGGGCAAAGCCCAGAGGGTGCGATTCGGGAGCCTGTTCGTCCGTGGTTTGGTCGTCAATCTCATCGGCCGTCGGGGGAAACGCCACGTTGGGCGCGGTTCGGTACAAGCGGCTGTAGGCATCCACCTGCTCACGGACGCTGAGGGGCATCGCAGTCTGATGCCGCATCGGCGAAGCCAACGGGGGCCCCGCGGATTGGGCCACCCCCGATAAAACGGCCACCCGCTGTGGCATGTTCTCGGACGACCCGTTTTCATCGCCGGGCCGGATTCCGGCCAGACCCTCGTGTATGGTGCGGTACAGAAAATCATGCACCAGACGGGCGTTGCGAAACCGCACCTCATGCTTGGCCGGATGGGCGTTCACGTCCACCAGCGCCGGATTCAGATCCAGAGACAGCACGTAAGCAGGATGACGGCCATGGTAAAGCACGTCGCGGTAGCCCTGCTTTACCGCATGGGTCGCGAGGCGATCGCGCACCATGCGACCGTTGACAAAAAAGAACTGCATGTCAGCCTGACTGCGGGAGAAAGTGGGCTGGGCAATCCAGCCCCAGAGTCGCAGCTCCGCCGCCTCGTGCTCCAGATAAACGGCCTGTTCGACAAAGGCCGCCCCGCACACATCGGCGATGCGTCGTTCCTGCTCCGCCCGACTGCGTGCAGGCATGAGATTGAGTACCGTCTTGCGATTGTGGCGCAGCACCAACGCCAGCTCGAACCGGCTCAGGGCAATGCGCCGGAGCACGTCCTCGATATGCCCAAACTCAGTGCGCTCGGTCTTCAAAAACTTACGTCGGGCCGGAACGTTATAGAACAGGTCGTGCACCTCGACCGTGGTGCCCGGAGGGTGGGCAGCGGGCCCCGGCTGTTGCTGGCGCTCGGTTTCCAGCCGCCAGGCCCGCTCGTCGTCCGACGTCCGGGAAATCAGGGTCAGACGCGAAACCGACGCAATGCTGGGCAAAGCTTCACCGCGAAAACCCAGGGACCTCACGCCTTCCAAATCGTCCAGGCTGCGTATTTTGCTGGTGGCATGGCGCGACAGCGCCAGCGCCAGCGCCGTACCGGCAATGCCGTGGCCGTCGTCCCGAATGCGGATCAGTCTTGCGCCGCCCTGCTCCACATCGACCTCGATGCGCCGAGCGCCCGCATCCAAGGCGTTTTCTACCAGTTCCTTGACCACGGAAGCGGGACGTTCCACGACCTCGCCTGCGGCAATCTGATTGATCAAACCGTCCGGCAGCAAACGGATTTCCAGTCGTTCCATACGCATGATCCGGGTCGGGCCTGAGAACGTTGTGTGTCTCGCAATCGGGCTGGTTTGAGGGACGGACACTACGGTATAGCCGTGACTGTCACATGCACCGTGCGGAAGATTCAAGAGCGGGGAAGGTCGGATTCACAGGCGTAATGATGGCATCCGGCAGGGTACAGCCACAGTGCGGGGCACTCAGGAGCCGCGGATCTGTTCGTGAACGTGCATCGTGGGACTGAAAGCTAAGGCTTCATCGTTGCAAATCTTGGCAATAAAACAACCATTGCCCGCAATCTGCGCCTTGAATCTGCATATTGCCCCCTCCAGTTTGCTTCGTGCAGAGTCAGTTAGAGGCTCCCTAGCCGCCCTGGGGAATGGTGAGCTTGGCGCCGACGTAGAGCAGGTCGCCGTTCATGTCATTGGCCGTTCGGAGCGCAGCAAGGCTGATCCGATACTGCTGCGCGATGGCGCCCAGGGTTTCGCCGCGGCGCACCACGTGGGTCCGCGCCGACGCGGTGGTTTGATTCGCCGGCACGTAGGACCGGGCATACTCACGCACGCCCCTCATGATCGATTCGGCCAGGCGCTTCTGATGCTTGGCGTCACGCAGTTTGCGCTCTTCATCAGGGTTGGAAAGAAAACCCACCTCGATCAACAGGGAAGGGATGTCCGGCGACTTCAAAACCACGAATCCGGCCCGCTCCACGTTCGGTTTATGCACCTTGCCGATCTTCTTCAGGTTCTTTAGGACAGCATCGGCCACCCGCATGCTGTCGCCCACGGTGTGATCCTGAAGCATGTTCAGCACCACGCTTTGAATCTCCTTGGCGACCCCGTCCAGGCTGGCGCCCCCGGCCAGATCGGCCTCATTCTCCCGATGTGCCAGCCACCTTGCCGCTTCACTGGAGGCGCCGCGCTTGGAGACCACGTAGACCGAAGAGCCACGGGCCTTGTTGTTGCGAAAACTGTCCGCATGGATGGACAGGAACAGATCCGCGTCTTGCGCGCGCGCCGCCTCGATCCGCTGCCGAAGCTTGAGATACCGGTCGCCGCTGCGGGTCAGCACCGCCCGCATTCCGGGCTCGGCGTTCACCAGGTCGCGCAGCAGGCGCGCGATGATGAGGGTCACCTCTTTTTCGCGGGTGCCCCGGGGTCCGACCGCGCCAGGATCGCGGCCCCCGTGTCCCGCGTCTATCGCCACCACGAATTCGTCCGGCGGCTCAGGTGCTTGGAATGATGTTGTCGCACCGGCCGCGCTGGCTTGGACCGTGGTCCGCTGAACCCCGGAATAGAGATCCACCACGATGCGCTCGCTTCTTTCACCGGAAGGCGCCAGAGGAAAATGCTCGACTCGAACCGCAGAGGACAAATCCAGCACCACACGAAGACCGTGGCGGGGCCGGATGCCGATACGGTAGCGGGCCAAATGGGGCTTGGCCACATCGCCATGGCGCTGGCCGAGGGCCGGCTTGACCGCCTCCAGATCAACCACCAGACGTTCCGGGTCAGTCAGGGCAAAGACCGTGTACGCCACCCGGTCGCTGAGATCGAGCACCACGCGGGTTCGATCGTCGAGATGCTTCACCCGCACCGCGTCCAGACGCGCAGTCCCCGCACACACACCATCCGCCAAACACAACAAGGCTAGGAGCAGAACAATCCGGCGTGGGTCAAGGCGTCCGCACATGGTTATATTCAGGCCTTGGCAAGGCCTCCAACTTCTTTTATCTGGAATTAAATATCAAAGCTAGACCGCTAAATCTAGTCATATTTTTTGAAATGTCCATACCCGACGACAGTTATTCCCCGAGCGTAACCTAGCCCGGAACCCGAACTGCGGTCGTCCCGCGGGGAATGCTCGAGGCGGTTGATCCAGCGGCTGGGGGCCGCCCTGGGCCCAGGCCGGATAGACAACAGGTCGGGATCAATCCGGTCCGGTCGGCTGACCGAGTGCATCGAGCACCGCGCATCCGGCCGGGGTAAAGGCGGCAACGTCCGCTTCGCGCCCGCCCGGGACATAGGTCAGCAGGACGCGAAGATCCGGCGCTGGCAATAACCCCACACCCCGTTGTGGCCATTCGACCAAGCAAAGACCCGGTTCGGACACCAGCTCCCGAATACCCAGATAGGCCAATTCCTCGGCGTCCGCCACGCGGTACAGATCCAGATGGTGCACCTGGGTTCCGCCCAAGGTGTATGACTCGATCAGGGTGTAGGTCGGGCTCTTGACCCGGCCCCGATAGCCGCGGCTTTTCACCAAGGCGCGTACCAGGGTGGTCTTGCCGGCACCCAGGTCACCCTCAAGGAAAATCATCAGGGGCCGGATCGACGCCAAGCCCATGCAGGCGCTGGCCAATCCCGCGGCCAGGCGTTTGGTGGCCGCCTCGTTGGCCAGATGTGTCCGCCAGGTGGCGTTCACGGATTGACCAACCGTCTGATACAGGCCATCAGGTCCCGGGCCAGCAGACCGCGTTCGCCGCACTCCGCCGCCGCGTCGGCCGCCGAGGCATGAACATGGACCCCGAGCCGGGCGGCGACCGCCGCGGGCAGACCCTGGGCCAGAAGACCGGAGACCACGCCGGTGAGCACGTCGCCCATGCCACCGCTTGCCATACCCGGATTGCCGCCGGTACAGATCCAGGGCACATCATCGGCATCGGCGACCACCGTGCCGGCCCCTTTGAGCAGGCAAACGCCGCCGTATCGCCGTTGGATCCGCGCAGCGGCAGCCAAGCGATCAGACTCGATCTCCCCAGTCTCGCATCCGAGTAAACGGCCGGCCTCACCCGGGTGGGGCGTCAGGATCCAGTCTTCACGCCGGTCGGGTTCCTGAGCGAGCAGATTGAGACCGTCCGCGTCCAGCACCAGGGGCCGGTGCAGTGCCAGGGCCGCCCGGTATACCGTCCGAGCCCAGTCATCCACCCCCAAGCCCGGCCCCAGGGCGAGCACGGTGGCGCGTCTGGCCAGATCGTCAAGCTCGGAGGCCGAGCTCACGCCCCGGAACATGACCTCGGGGCAGGTGGCCGCCTGAGCGACGGCATGGGCGGGATGCAGCGCCGCACTGACCAGGCCGGCGCCGGACCGGGCAGCGGCCTCTGCAGCCATGCGCGCCGCCCCACCGAAGCCAATATTGCCGCCAACCACCAGCACATGCCCGTAACGTCCCTTGTGTCCATCCCGATCCCGAGGGGCCAGCCAATCCAGCCGGTCATCGCCCCGGTAAAGGCGGGCAACCGGCTCCGCCGACCTGTACACGGCATCCGGCACCTGCAGGGCGCTGAAAAACACCTGACCGGCAAATGCCGGGCCGCGCCCGGTGAACAGCCCGGGTTTCAAGCCAATAAACGAAACGGTAATGTCGGCCCGTACCGCCACGCCAAGCACTGCACCG
>JAHEDQ010000119.1 GCA_024641125.1 Candidatus Competibacteraceae bacterium
CGCCGGTTGCCGGTGCCACTCGAGGACATTGGCGGCCAGTTCCAGTTGCTGGGCGTCTTCCGGCGTCAGCATCAGCTGCAGCCGCTGGCGCAGACGGATTCGGGAAAGGGGTGTTTGCTTAGCCGCGAACAAGGACGGGTGATAGGGCAGGCTGGTCATCAGCGTAGCGTACTGGTTTGCACCACTCATAACCGCTTGCTCACTTGACGATGCCTTCCAGCAGGGCGCGAAAGCGCGGCGACAGGTGTTGCAACAGTAGATTGGCCACCGCTTCGTCGGTCAGATCGAGGGTGAGTTCGGAACCCTCGAGGTGCACCCGGATGCCGGTCTGTTCATCCTCGGAGACGCCGAAGGTGATCCCCTCGCGCACCAAATCAGTCGCGGTCGCCAGGACGAAATGGGCCAGGGTGCCTTCCTGCATTTCCTCCGGTTTGCGGCGCAAGTCGTCGAGCCCCACCACATCCCGGGGGAGGATGACGGTCGCGGGTTCGGTGTCTCCGATCGCCTCCCGCGATCGACCGGCGACTTCCAGAATCATTTGCTGCAGCATTTCTTCGCTTTTCATCTGATCCGAAATCAGACGTTTCACCTCGTGCGCAAAGTGCTTGGTCAGATCGCTCTTGACCGCCAGCAATGCATCCCGCACCGCGATTTGCAGCGCCTCCTGGCCCGCGGCTCGGGTCCGGTCGGCTTCCGACTGGGCCTGCTCGCGCATCCGTGTGGCCTCTTCCTGGGCCTGCTTCACCACCCATTGCGCCCGGCTTTCCGCGTCGGCCACGGTTTTTTCCGCGTTCTGCCGTCCCGCCTCGATGCCCTGTTCTCTGAGCCGGTCTATCAGGGCCTGTACGCCCGAGGCGACCAGCCCTTCATTGCCGTGATCCTGTTTCGCGCTCATGCTCGCCGCCCTTTGTGTAGGTTTGATCTCAGCCGCTTGGAATGCCGCCGGCAACCACCAACGCGAAAATGAAGGCAAAAACGGAAAAGCCCTCGACGATGGCCGCCGGCGCCAGGGAGAGTCCGAAGATTTCGGGCTTTGCGGTGGTGGCGTGGATGGCGGACGCGACTGCTCGACCCTGGAATGAACCGCTGACCATCAGGGCGATGCCGGCCAACAGGCCGATGCCGAACACACCAGGCGCCACCGTCACCGTCATCTCACGGTTGAGCGCGAACATGACCACGATCCCGTAGATCACCTGCGAGGACGGCATGGCCGCGACGCCGATGTATTTTCCGTAACCGCCATCGGTCTCCAGACAGGCCCCAATGGCGGCCTGTCCGGCAACCGCGCAGCCCATGCTGCTGCCGACAGCGCCCAGTGCCATGGGTGCGAACACCCCGACCCAACCCAGGGCAATAATGAACTCATTCATCAGCGCATCTCCTTTCTCGCAAACGGTTTGAATGGATAGCCCTCATCGGAGACGCTCCAGTTCAGAAACTCCAGCACATTGAGGCGCAGTCCGTGAACCACCCCGCTCATGATGGACAGGCCCAGATTCAGCACATGGCCCAAGACCAATATCAGCAGGGCCAGTAACACACCCAAACCCGGCACCGCTGCGCGCACCTGGCCGGCCAATTCATTGAATGTCAGCGCCAGCGAGGCGCTGGCCAGACCCAGAGCGAACAGGCGCATATAGCTCAACACATCGCCGAACAGCTTGGTCACGTCTGTAAGTGAGATCAGTCCCTTGCCGAGCCGCTTGAGCAGGTTGTCTCTCCCCCCTGTCGGCTGTGGATCGCCGAACCACACCACTGCCACCAAGCCGCCCGCGATCAGAATCGTACCCAGAGTTTCCATGGTTGCCGGGGGGCCGATGCCGGTGGCGCCAAACCACAGAAGCACGCCGCCGATCACCGCCGCGCACCAGCCCAGTGGTTTGCCCCGCGCCGACGGATAGGGGGCGTGATAGGCCATCATCGCGTTGGCCAGGACAATGTGCATGGCGCCGATCAGGATGGAGATGCGCATCATGCTGTCGTAGTCGTTGATGTCCAGGATCTTGAACGCGCCCGGCAGACTGCCCTGCGCTGGCGACACCCCGAAGTAACTGCCCACCATCATGCCGTAGACGATGGTGGCGCCCACCAGGTAGCTCATCAGCACACGCATGCGCAGACCGGATTCGGATTCGCCCATCCGCTTCCAGAAAAAAGCCAGAATGCAGCCCAGGGTGAGCCCGTAGCCGGCGTCGGAGAGAATCATGGCGAAGAAGGTGGTGAACGAGAAAAAGATGATGGTTGACGGGTCCCAGGTCCGATACGCGGGGGTTTCGTAAAACCCCAACAGGTCCTGACCGCCACTCAGTTTCGGGGGATTTTTCAACAGGGTCGGTGGCGTATCCCGCGGTGTCGGGTCGGCCAGTGTCAGGGCCATGGAGCCGGCGTTCGCGTAATTCTGCAATGCCGGGGCCGCGGCGGCCGGCACCCAGCCCTGCAGCAGACACAGCCCGTCCTCGGTTTCCAGGGTCGTCTCCGAGGCGTGGCGCATGGCGGCCTGATCCTCGGCTCGGTCCATATTCCGCTGCAACAGGGTCCGCCGGTGGGTCAGGGATTCGCGTTGTGCGGCCAGCCCTTCCAGTTCCACCTCCAGCGACTCCTGACGCCGGGCCAGGGAACTGCGTGACTCGGCGCCGGTGTGGGTTCTCGGCACCGGCATGGCGTCGTGGGGCGGCTCTTCCTCGGCGATCACCACCACGTAGGCGAACCGATGGTCGCGATGCACCACCTCCCAGGCAAATCGCTCGCGTGGGATTTTGTCCAGTTCGCGCAGCGGCACCTCATAAAACCAGAGCAGCTGACCGTTCAGCCAGCCCTCTTCCGGCAGCTGAAAATCGCCCCAGGGCGCCAGCGCGCGCAGATGGTCGCGCACGGTGTCCAGGTCATCACCGGTGTCGCGAACGGCCTGCTTATTGGCCAGCACCCGGGCCACAAAGTCCGCCACGTCAAACTCGGGTTCGATCAGGATCTGGCGCCGCTGCCGGGGCGCCTCCTGCAGCCATCGCAAGGCCCGGCGGGCGTCCTCGGCGTGCTCCGGCGCCGCTTCCTCCGGCGCCGGGCCGGTTGGACGCAGGGACTCCAGATGCATGCAGCCCAACTCCTGCAAATCCCGCAACAGCCTCGACTTGTCTGCCTGCGTTGCGATCAGGGTGGCGCGCTTCAGCGGCATGATGCTCATGCCGTTTCCTCCGCTCGGGCGCGTTTCGTTTTCGCGATCTTAGAGGTCACCACCGCCGATCGTTCGACGTCGGAAAGATAGATCTGGATCCGCTTGATGTTTTTTTGCGCCTTGGGAATGAGCACTTTGTCGAACAGATTGACTCGTTGGGTGACCACCCGCACGGCCGCTTCCAGCAGCTCGACCCTTTGCGTTTCCACCTGGGCCCGAATGCGCAGTTCCAGGATCGAACGCATCGCCTCAACCACCGCATCCACCCAGTGGGGCCTGCCCATTCGTGCGTAGGCCGCCACCGACACTTCCAGCCGGTCGAGCACCGGCAATCGGGTACCAACGATGTTTTCCTCGCCGAGATGAATCTCGCTGATGCTCACCAGATTGGAAAGGTCGATCTCCCGATTTGCCAGCATTGGTAAGTGTTCGCCTATTACCCGGGTTCGCTGCTCCGCCTCGCGCAGGGTTTCTTCCCTGCGGCGTCGGGCCTTCGCCCGTTCCCCGATGAGTTGCCGCCGTTTGAGGTCCAGCGAGGGCAAGAATCGCTTGAACGCCTTGAGTTGACGCTGCTCCCGGCTCAGGGAGGACTTGCTGAGGGACAGTCGCGCCATTTCAGACGACCTGTTCGCTGTCGTCGACTACCTTATCGCTGTCGCGATGCGGGAAGTACTTGTCGATCAGAGTCTGTTTCATCAGCAGTTCACCGGGTTCAAAGCACTCCGCCAGGGTTTCCCAGCACAGATCCAGGGCTTTCTCCAGCGGCATTGCCACGTTGATGTCCATGAACCGTTTGCGGAACAGGTTGCCGAAGCGGATCAGTTTCTGATCGAACGGTGACAGTTCAAACGCCATGGCGCGTTTTTGATCGGCGTCCCGGGCGCCGGAGTAGAAACGGATCATGGTGTTCATGATCTGACCGTGATCCTCGCGGGTCACCTTGCCGATCACGTGTTGTTTGAGCCGCGACAAAGACCCGAACGGATCCAGCACCCCATCGTGCAGATAGAACTGGCCCTCTGTGATGTAGCCGGTGTTGTCCGGTACCGGATGGGTCACGTCGTCGCCCGGCATGGTGGTGACGGTCAAAATGGTTACCGAACCGCCGCTGGCATAGTCGCACGCTTTTTCATAGCGCCGCGCCAGCTGCGAATACAGGTCACCCATGTAACCCCGATTCGAGGGGACGTGCTCCATGGCGATGCCCACCTCTTTCATGGCGTCGGCATAGGCCGTCATGTCGGTAAGCAGCACGAGCACCCGTTTGCCTTCGTCCACCGCAAAGCGTTCCGCCACCGCCAGGGCCATATCCGGCACCAGCAGTCGCTCCACGATGGGGTCGGAGGCCTGGTTGACGAACATAACGGTTCGCGCGAATACACCGGCGTCCTCGAATGCCGCCTGAAAGTAGTGAAAGTCGTCGAAGATAAGGCCCAGACCCCCAAACACCACAACATCTGCATCGGCCTGGATACCGATGCGGGCCAGGAACGGATTGAACGGTTCACCCGCAACCGAAAAGATCGGGATTTTCTGACTCTCCACAAGGCAATTGAACACGTCGATCATGGGCACATCGGTGCGAATCATCTTGGAGGCCAGATTGCGGCGCATCGGGTTCACCGACGGACCGCCGATAACCACCTTCGGGTCCTGGCCCAAATCCGGTCCCCCGTCCATGGGTTCACCCGAGCCCCGAAATACCCGGCCCAGCACATTGTCCGAGTAAGTCGCCATCATCGGGTGTCCCAGAAAGCGCACCGTCGCCCCGGTGGAAAGGCCCTTGGTGCCGCTGAACACCTGCAGCGAAACCTTGGTCCGATCGACGCTGATGATCTGGGCCATGGAGCGATCGCCGTCCACGTTCTCGACAATGGCGAGATCGCCAAAGCGGGCCGTGGGTTCACCCCCTTCCGACACCGCCTCGGGTACGTCCACCCGAACGATGTCGCCGACGATTTCGATGACTTTGGAATATCGAACGAGGGACTGTGGCATAGCTATCCAATCCGGTTGATCGACCAACATTATTTCTACTGGCCGCCGCGTTGTCGACTGGGCCGCCCCGAGCGCTGAGACTATGAGGTTGCCCCAAAGTTCGAGGTTGCGTCCAGTCCTAGCCGTTCCGGAAGAAACCATCCCTGCGCTGTGCGTACGGCCTGCGGTAAATCTTCGCGGGATTCGGGTTTTGGTCGGCCGGGAATGGCGGTTGATTGGTTGCTGGCAGCCAGGGTGGCACGCCGGACGCCGTTTTGAGGTCCAGGCCGTAGATGCGTTGAATGGCAACGTAATCTGCGGTCGGGCGAATCTTGACGCGACACAATATAAGGTGTAGTTTTCGCCGCCTCAAGTGCGAGGGCCCTCGGATCGGCAGCGACCATCCGGCCCCGCCAGGACCTGACCGATAAGGCCCTATGACAGGGCCTTTTTCGTGGGCGGAGGTGAGGCGGGCGGCTATGTTGTCGGAGGTGGAAGTGGGCCGTCAGGGCCCATTTTTCGTTATGCGGTGTTGATGTGGCGCGAAACGATCTGAAAGTGCATGCGCTTCTGGCCCCGGTGTTGGAGGGGATGGGCTACGAATTGATCGGGGTGGAATACCATCCAAACGGGCGCCATTCGGTTCTGCGCGTATACATCGATGCGGATGCGGGCATCACCGTGGACGATTGCGCGCGGGTGAGCCATCAGGTAAGCGGCCTTCTGGACGTGGAAGACCCCATACCGGGCCAGTATACGTTGGAAGTGTCTTCGCCCGGGTTGGATCGGCCGTTGTTCGAAGCGGCGCACTACCAGCGCTTCGTGGGCCACAAGGCGAAAGTGAGGCTGATGGTGCCGTTGCCGGAACGGGCAGGGCGAAAGTTTACGGGCGAAATCAGGCGCTTGGACGGCGATGCCGTGGTGCTGGAAACCGACGGCATCGAGTATCGAGTGCCGTTTGACCAGATCGAAAGCGCCCGCCTGGTGGTGGAGCTTTAGGGGCTACGGGCGGTCAAGCGAGTGCAAGCCCTGGGGGCATGATGCGATGAGCAAAGAAATTCTGATGGTTGTCGACGCAGTCTCGAACGAGAAAGGCGTGGCCCAGGACGTGATTTACGAGGCCATCGAGGCCGCCCTGGCCTCGGCGGCCAAGAAGCGGTATCGCACGGAGACAGACATGCGGGTGGCGATCGACCGCCAGACCGGTGAGTACTCCACCTTCCGCCGATGGCAGGTGGTGGAAGATGACGCGGAAGAGTTCGACCCGGCCGTACACATGCTGGCCGGCACGGCCCGACAGATACTGCCGGACATCGATGTTGGCGGATATGTGGAGGAACCGGCGGAGAATGCCGAGTTCGGCCGCATTGCCGCCCAGACCGCTAAGCAGGTCATTGTGCAGAAAGTGCGCGAGGCCGAGCGGTTGCAGGTGGTGGAGGCGTTTGAATCGCGCAAGGGCGAGATGATCAACGGCGTGGTCAAGCGCGCCGAGCGCGGCAGCATCGTGCTTGACCTGGGCGGCAACGCTGAAGCGCTGATTCCCCGCGAGCACATGATCATGCGTGAGTCGGTCCGTGTCGGCGATCGAATCCGCGGATACATTTATGACGTGCGTTCCGAGCCGCGTGGGCCACAGGTGTTTGTCAGCCGGGTCATGCCCGAGCTGTTGATCGAGTTGTTTACCCTCGAGGTGCCGGAAATCGGCCAGGGCTTGATAACGATCATGGGCGCTGCCCGGGATCCCGGCGTACGGGCCAAGATCGCGGTCAAGAGCAACGAGCCGAGAATCGATCCGGTCGGCGCCTGCGTCGGCATGCGTGGCTCGCGGGTACAGAGCGTATCCAACGAGTTGGCCGGCGAGCGGGTGGACATCGTGCTCTGGGACGACAACGCGGCCCAGTTTGTCATCAACGCCATGGCGCCGGCCGAGGTGCTGTCCATCGTCGTAGACGAGGACAGCCACAGCATGGACATGGCGGTGGACGAGGAAAAGCTGGCCATGGCCATAGGCCGAGGCGGTCAGAACATCCGACTGGCCGGCGAGCTCACCGGCTGGGAGCTCAATGTGATGACCGAGGATCAGGCGCTTGAGAAGACCGAGCAGGAAATCGAAGGCACCTGCAAGACACTGATGGAACTGCTTGGCGTCGATGTGGAGCTGGCCGAGGTGTTGGTGGATGAGGGTTTTTCCACGCTGGAGGAAGTCGCTTACGTGCCGACCCAGGAAATGCTCGACATCGAAGGGTTTGATGAAGAGATCATCGAAGAACTCCGCAGCCGGGCGCGGGATGCGTTGCTCACCCAGGCCATCGCAGAGGAAGAACAGATCGATTCCGCCGAGCCCGCCCAGGACTTGCTCACCATGGAGGGCATGGACGAGGACCTCGCGTTTCGGCTTGCCGCCAAGGGCGTGAGCACCATGGAGGATCTTGCCGAGCTTGCGGCGGATGATTTGACGGATATGGCCGGTATCGATCGCGAGCGAGCCGGGCAGTTGATTATGACTGCCCGCGCACCGTGGTTTGCCGAAGCAGACGATCAGCAGTGATTAAGCCCAGGGGTTACGAGTGATGTCGGAAGTGACGGTAGAACAATTCGCGCTTACCGTGGGTATTCCCGTGGACCGGTTGTTGACCCAGCTGCAAGAGGCGGGGCTGGTGGCTACGGCGCCTGATGACAAGATCACCGAGGATGAAAAGCTGCAGCTGCTTGCCCATCTGCGCAAAAGTCACGGGCGTAAGGAAACCCTGGGGGTGTCAGAACCTCAGCGCATCACCCTGCGGCGCAAGAGCCATTCCGAACTGAAACTGGCCGGCGCCCAGGGGCGGGTCAAGACGGTCAACGTTGAGGTGCGTCGCAAGCGAACCTACGTCAAACGCAGCGTGATTACCGAACAGGAGACCAAGCAGCGCGATGCGGTGCGCGCCGACTTCGAGGCGGCTCAGGAAGCGGCCCATCGGGTGGCCGAGGAAGAGGCTGCCGTGCAGGCGCGACTCGAGGCCGAACGTCTGGCCCGGGAGGAGGAAGCCGCCGCTGCGGCTGCCGCCCTGGAGGAGGCTGCCGCGGCGGAACAGGCGCCGGCCCGAGAGGAAGCCAGTGCTCCGGTGGACGTGGTAGCCGATGCCGAGGACGCGCAGGGACGCCTGGAGCAGGCCCGTCGGAAGACCGAGGAAGAGGCGGAGCGCCGTCGCGAGGAGGAGGCTGCAAAACGCGAGTTGGAAGCCGAAGCCAAACGCGCCGAGCTGCAGCGTAAGGAAGAGGAGCGGCGTGCTCGAACCAAAGCCAGCCGCGCCAAACGCGGCGGCCGCAAGGCGGCCAAAACGGCGCCGGTTCCATCCCGTCATCAGTTTACCAAACCGACCGCGCCCGTTATCCGGGACGTGGTCTTGCCGGAAACGGTGAGCGTGGCTGACCTGGCTCAGAAGATGTCGGTCAAGGCCACCGAGGTGATCAAGGCTCTGATGAAGATGGGCACCATGGTGACGATCAACCAGGTGATCGATCAGGAAACCGCCGCCGTCGTGGTGGAGGAAATGGGGCACAAATACCAACTGGCCAAGGACAGCGCCGTTGAGGACGAAGTGGCGGTCAACGCGGAGACGGTCGGTGAAGAGGTGGATCGCGCGGCCGTGGTCACCATCATGGGCCACGTCGACCACGGTAAAACCTCGCTGCTGGATTACATAAGACGCACCAAGGTGGCGGCGGGTGAGGCGGGCGGCATCACCCAGCACATCGGCGCCTACCACGTCCAAACCGACAAGGGCATGGTCACTTTCCTGGACACGCCGGGCCATGCGGCCTTCACCGCCATGCGTGCCCGCGGCGCCAAGGCGACCGATATCGTGGTGCTGGTGGTGGCGGCTGACGACGGGGTGATGCCCCAGACCGAAGAGGCGGTGCAGCATGCCAAGGCGGCCGGCGTGCCGCTGATCATCGCGGTCAACAAGATCGACAAGGAAGATGCCGATCCCGACCGGGTGAAGAACGAACTGGCGCAACGGGACGTCATCCCCGAGGCCTGGGGTGGCGACACCATGTTCCAGCACGTGTCGGCCAAGACCGGCGAGGGCATCGACGCGCTGCTGGATTCCATTTTGCTGCAGGCGGATCTGCTTGAACTGAAGACAGTGGGCGATGGCCCGGCCAAGGGTGTGGTGTTGGAGTCTAGGCTGGACAAGGGCCGGGGCCCGGTGGCCACTGTTCTGGTTCAGCGCGGTTTGCTGCGCAAGGGCGACATTCTGCTGGCGGGGCTGCATTTTGGCCGTGTTCGCGCCATGCTGGATGAAACCGGCCGCGAAGTGGAAGAGGCCGGGCCGTCGATCCCGGTAGAGGTTCTGGGTCTGTCCGGAACCGCCCAGGCCGGCGACGAGGCGGTGGTTGTGGCAGACGAACGCAAGGCGCGCGAAGTCGCCTTGGTTCGGCAGGGCAAGTCTCGCGAAGTCAAGCTTGCCCGCCAGCAAAAAGCAAAACTGGACAGTCTGTTCGACCAGATGTCGGAGGGTGAGGCCAGCAGCCTCAACGTGGTACTCAAGGCCGACGTTCAGGGTTCTGTCGAGGCCCTTGGCGATGCGCTGCAAAAGCTTTCGACCGAAGAGGTCAAGGTCACCATCATCGCTTCGGGTGTGGGTGGAATTACCGAATCCGACGCCAATCTGGCGGTGGCTTCGGATGCCGTGGTCATCGGTTTCAACGTCCGGGCCGATGCCTCAGCGCGCAAACTGATCAACGAAGAAGGCCTGGATCTGCGCTATTACAGCGTGATCTACGAGGCCATCGACGAGGTCAAGCACGCTCTGCAGGGGCTGCTCGCGCCCGAGTTCAAAGAGCAGATCGTCGGTTTGGCCGAGGTCCGCGACGTGTTTCGTGCGCCCAAGATCGGTGCCGTCGCGGGCTGCATGGTGGTGGAGGGCATGGTCAAGCGGAACAACCCCATCCGGGTGCTGCGGGACAACGTGGTCATCTATGAAGGCGAGCTGGAATCGTTGCGCCGCTTCAAGGACGACGTCAACGAAGTACGCAACGGTCTGGAGTGTGGCATCGGGGTGAAGAACTACAACGACGTGAAGGTCGGTGACCAGATCGAAGTGTACGAACGGATTCAGGTCCAGCGGACACTGTAGGGACGATGCCCAAGGAATTTTCCAGAACGGAGCGGGTGGCAGAGCAGCTCCGCCGGGAACTGGCGGGGGTGCTGCTGGACGGTTTGGACGATCGGCGCATGTCGCTGGTTTCGATCACCGCCGTGGACGTGTCCCGGGATCTCAGCTACGCCAAGGTCCACGTGACCTACATTGGCGGCGACGAAGATGAGCGCCGCGCGGTGGTGGAGGCTCTGAATGACGCGGCTGGGTTCCTGCGCCACGAGTTAGGGCGCGGCATGCGTATCCGCTCCGTGCCCCGGCTGCGTTTTTTGTACGATCGTTCCATCGAACACGGGGCCCAGCTTTCGGCCCTGATAGAAGATGCGGTCGCCACCGATGAGTCACGTCATCACGACGAGGATGGCGAAGGCGATCGATAGGCGCTAGACTGCTCGGACCTTCAAGGCTGTATCTGCCACCCTGGGCGGATAAACAGGCTGTCAACGCAACACACAGGGGCGATATGAGTCGTCGACATCGACGGGGTCGGGCCGTACACGGTGTAGTCCTGCTGGACAAGCCGCTGGGACTCACCTCGAATCAGGCACTGCAGACCGTCAAACGATTATATGACGCGCAAAAGGCTGGTCATACGGGCAGTCTGGATCCGCTCGCCTCGGGCATGCTGCCGCTGTGTCTGGGCGAGGCCACCAAGCTGTCCGCCTTTCTGCTCAATGCCGACAAACGCTATCGCTTTGCCTGCCGTCTGGGTGTCACCACCACCACGGCGGACGCCGAAGGCGAAGTGCTGCAGCGGCGGCCGGTTCCGGATTTAACGCCGGATCAGATCGAAGCGGTGCTGCAGCGTCTTCGCGGGGAGATTCAGCAGGTACCACCCATGTACTCGGCGCTGCATCATCAGGGACAACGTCTCTATGAGCTGGCCCGGAAAGGTGTCGAGGTGAAGCGCGCGGCACGCACCGTGACCATCCGGGCGCTGGAGATGGTGGCGCTGGACGGCGACGAACTGCAACTCGAGGTGGCCTGCTCCAAGGGGACCTATGTCCGCAGCCTGTGCGAGGACATCGGCGAAGTCTTGGGCTGCGGCGCCCATGTCAGTGCGCTGCGCCGGACCCAGGTTGAGCCCTATGGCGCCGCGCAGATGGTGACCTTGCCGGAACTGGAGACACTGGCGGAGGCGGGTCAGGCGGCGTTGGATAGCGCTCTGCTGCCGCTGGATACGGCGCTGCTGGAGTGGCCCGAGATCCATGTAAACAGTGAGATGGCGCACTACCTGCGCCACGGGCAGCCGGTTCTGGTGCCGCGCTCGCCCACGGGCGGCCTGGTCAGGCTGTACCAGGGAGACACGTCGTTTTTCGGCATCGGCGAGATCATCGACGATGGTCGTGTCGCGCCGAGACGTTTGATGCAGGTCTGAGGACCGGTTTGAGAAGTTGACCGGCGGGGGGCTCTGTCCGGTAGACATGAACACAGTTTGGATGAACCAAGTTTTTAGGAGCACCTCATATGGCACTGAGCACCGACGACAAGTCGAGGATTGTAGAGCAGTACGGTCGAGGCGGCAGCGACACCGGATCACCGGAAGTCCAGGTTGCCCTGCTGACCCACCGGATCAACGATTTGCAGAACCATTTCGGTCAGCACAAACAGGATCACCATTCCCGGCAGGGTCTGCTGAAGATGGTGAACAAGCGCCGTAAGCTGCTGGACTATCTCAAGAGCAAGGATCATGAGCGCTACAAAACGCTCATCGGCAGCTTGGGCCTGCGCCGCTAAATGTCGGGCAGGCATGGCCTGCTCACCAACAATCAGGATTGATACGTGAGTCATGTAAAAAAGACATTCCGTTACGGCAATCACAACGTAACGATGGAAACCGGTGAGGTTGCTCGCCAGGCGGGTGGGGCGGTCATGGTCAGCATGGACGACACCGTGGTGCTGGTCACCGCAGTCGGCCGGAAGGACGCCCGGCCTGGCCAGGACTTCTTTCCCCTGACCGTGAATTACCAGCAGCGGGTCTACGCGGCGGGTAAGATTCCGGGCGGTTTCTTCCGCCGGGAAGGCCGCCCAAGCGAGAAAGAGACCCTCACCTCGCGGCTGATCGACCGCCCGATCCGGCCTCTGTTTCCCAAGGGCTTCCGGAACGAGGTCCAGGTGATCGCCACCGTCATGTCGGTGAATCCCGAGGTGGACTCCGATATTCCCGCCCTGCTGGGCGCATCGGCGGCGTTGACCCTGTCCGGCATGCCCTTCGCCGGACCCATCGCCGGCGTGCGCGTGGGTTATCACAACGGCGAGTATCTGCTCAACCCCACCACCAGCGAACTGGAGGAGTCGCAGCTCGATCTGGTCGTGGCCGGCACCCAATCCGCCGTGTTGATGGTGGAATCCGAAGCCCACGAGCTGCCGGAAGACGTCATGCTCGAGGCCGTCATGTTCGGGCATGAGCAGATGCAGGTGGCGATCAAGGCGATCAAGGAACTGGCCGAAGAGGTCGGCGTCGAGGCTTGGGATCTTGAGATCCAGGAGAAAGACGCATCTCTGGCCGAGGCTGTCGCCGCAGCCGGTCGCACCAGGATCACCGAAGCCTACGGCATCGTCGCCAAGCAGGAGCGCACCGCGCGTCTGCAGGCGGTTCGGGCCGAGCTGGTGGCGGAACTGTCCATTGCCGAGGGCGAGAGCGGTTGGTCCAGCGCGGAAGTGCAGGCGGCCGCCGAAGCCCTGGAGAAGGAGATCGTCCGCGGTCGCATACTTGACGGTCAGCCACGTATCGACGGTCGTGACACCGCCACCGTGCGTCCGATCACCATCCGCGTCGGCGTATTGCCGCGCACCCATGGCTCGGCGCTGTTCACCCGGGGTGAGACCCAGGCCATGGTGGTAACCACCTTGGGCACCGCGCGGGACTCGCAAATCATCGACGCGATCGAGGGGGATTATCGGGACAGCTTCATGTTCCACTATAACTTCCCGCCCTACTGTGTTGGTGAAACGGGTTTTGTTGGATCGCCGAAGCGCCGGGAAATCGGTCACGGCCGGCTCGCCAAGCGGGGCATTCAAGCCGTCATGCCCAGCCCCGAAGATTTTCCCTACACCCTGCGCGTGGTGTCGGAAATCACCGAATCCAACGGCTCCAGCTCCATGGCCAGCGTTTGCGGGTCGAGCCTGGCCTTGATGGATGCTGGTGTGCCGATCAAGACGCCCGTGGCTGGTATCGCCATGGGCCTGATCAAGGACGTGGACCGTTTCGAAGTGCTGAGCGACATCATGGGTGACGAGGATCACCTGGGTGATATGGACTTCAAGGTGGCCGGTAGCGCCGAAGGTGTCACTGCCCTGCAGATGGACATCAAGATCGAAGGCATTACCCGGGAGATCATGTCCAAGGCTCTGAGCCAGGCCCGGGAAGGGCGTCTGCACATCCTGGGCGAGATGAACAAGGTGATCGAAGGCGCTCGCGACGACATCTCCAGCTTCGCACCCCGGATCACCACTATCCGTATTCATCCCGACAAGATTCGTGATGTCATCGGCAAGGGCGGTGTCACCATCCGCGCCATTACCGAAGAGACCGGTGCCAGCATCGACATTGAAGACGACGGCACCATCAAGATTGCCGCGGTGGACAAGGCAGCGGGTGAGGCCGCGCTCAAGCGCATCGAGCAGATTACGGCCGACGTCGCCGTCGGCACGATCTACGAAGGCAAAGTGGTCCGCATCATGGACTTCGGCGCCTTCGTCAATCTATTGCCCGGCAAGGACGGCATGGTCCACATCTCCCAGTTGGCCGACAATCGGGTAGAGAAAGTCACCGACGTGGTGAACGTGGGCGATACGGTCAAGGTGAAGGTGCTGGAAATCGACCGCCAGGGTCGCGTCCGCCTCACCATGCGCGAGGTCGGCTAGCGAGCCGAGGCCGGGCGGGCAACGGGGCCAGGACGCGCCGTTCCGTCTTGAAAACCGAAGGGGGTTGCCCTACTATCGGGCGCCCTCGTCGGACGCTTGAGGGATCGGAGAGGTGGCCGAGTGGCTTAAGGCGCACGCCTGGAAAGTGTGTATACGCTAACACCGTATCGAGGGTTCGAATCCCTCCCTCTCCGCCAATTTCTATAATAGATACAGATTGTTAGCTGCTATTTTGAAGCAGTGCCAATTTCCCTCGGTCCGGTCCGAGTTGCCATCGTGTTTCAAGTAGTTGTCCGCACGATC
>JAHEDQ010000304.1 GCA_024641125.1 Candidatus Competibacteraceae bacterium
TTTCGGCCTGGGCAAAGCTCTGAACTGCATCCCGGAGCATGCCGATGGTGTCACCGAGTCCGAAATCGAGTGCGGGCAACTGCATCATGTGGACTCACCGTTAAAGTGTGAAATACGGCGGGGCGAACTGCCATCGACGCCGATGCGGGCGCGCCACCTTCAGCAAGGTCGTATCAATTGATCAGACCTTCCCCGAGAAGTGTACCGCACGGGTGTATCAGTCTCTCCGCAACAACCGTTGAAACGGGCTGTTGACCTACTGTGACTCGGCACATCTCCACTGCGCCGCCGGAAATTAAATGACGTTTACGTAAACGTCAACAAGAGCCCGATCTATCATTTGAACTCGAAACCGGACGGGGAACTGGCGTGACCGAAGAATGCGGCGAAAGCTCATCCAAAACATCCTGCCAATCCGGGTTGACGCTGAGTATGTCCATGCAATGGCGCTCCGAGGCGGTAATCTCACCGAGAGCAAGAACGATGTCTCGGCGCTGCCGCTCCAACTGCTCCCGTTTCTCCGCCATGATGGCCAGAAACCGCTTGAGTTGCGCCTTTTCGCCGGCGGCACTCTCGTACAATTCGAACAGCTCGCGGATTTCGTGCAGGGTGAATCCGAGCCGTTTGCCGCGCAGTATCAGCCGAAGGCGGGTGCGATCACGGCGGCTGTACACGCGCTTGCTTCCTGCCCGGGTCGGCGCCAATAATCGTTGGTCCTCGTAGAATCGAATGGCACGGGTCGTGAGCTCGAACTCCTTGGCCAACTCGCTGATGGTGAAATTGGTTTTGCGCATCTTAGCCCTGTACGGACATTCTTGATTACGTAGACGTCAACGGAGTATAGCGGCTGCGGTCCGGGCGCGGGAGTGAGCAGCGGCCATCGCCTGAAGAACGCAGCCTGTCCTCGGCAAACCCGTAAAAGCGGATGTTCGGAGACCGTCCAGTGTCGCTATCCCCATCAAAGCGCCGCACCCACCAGGGGAACACGCTGTCATACCCACTAGACCCGCCGCCAGGCGTTGGAGAAGCCCGGATGGTACGGCCGGGTGTGTGGTGGATCCGTCTCCCGCTCCCGTTTGCCCTGGACCATATCAATGTCTGGGCCCTGGAGGACGGCGATGGATGGACGCTGGTGGATACCGGGTTCGGGATTCCACCCGTTCAAGCGATTTGGCGGGCGCTCAGTTCGACGTTGCTGGGTGGTCGACCGGTGCATCGCATTGTGGTCACTCATTACCATCCCGATCACATTGGCTTGGCGGCGTGGTTGTCCGAACGGTTCGAGGCCCCGGTCTGGATGACCGAGTCGGAGTTTCTGACTGCCCATCTGGCGTGGAGCTCGACGACCGCTCTCACTGCGGCCCAGCTTCGGCATTTTCAATGCCATGGGTTGTCCGAAGACTGGTTGCACAGCATTTCCACCCGGGCCGGCGGCTATCGCAGCGGGGTCCCGACTTTGCCCGACTGGTTTCAACGGATCCGCGATGGCGATTGCCTGAACATCGGTGGGCACGAGTGGATCGTCCGGGTAGGCTATGGACATGCGCCGGAACATGCGTGCCTTTATTCTGCCGGACTGAGGCTGTTGATCTCCGGCGACCAGGTCTTGCCGCGAATCTCGACCAACGTGGGCGTCTGGGCGACCGAGCCAGAAGGCGACCCGCTGGGTCTTTATCTGGACTCCCTGAACAGGCTCAAGTCATTGCCCTGGGACCTGCGCGTGCTGCCGTCCCATGGCTGGGTGTTCGACGGACTGCACGAACGCATCGATCAACTGGCAGCCCATCACAGTGCCAGGTTGACGGAACTGCTGGGCTTTTGTAACGAGCCTCGAAGTGCGGGTGACGTGTTGCCCTTCATGTTTCGCCGTGAACTCGACCCGCACACGGTGCGCTTTGCCATGGGCGAGGCCATCGCCCATCTGAACCATTTGCACCAGCGCGGGGATTTGCGCCGAAGCCGACGGGAGGACGGCGTATACACCTTCCAACGCGTCCGGAGCCTTTGATTGGTGTTGGTTCAACGGTCATCTGGCGGGAACTGTGAGTCCGCTTTGCGTTTTGCGAAATCCGCACTTTCGTGCCCGCCCGCCTGACGCCTGGGCGCTTCTCGCCTTGCTGAGATGCAATCGACCTATGGGTCGACGACGCATCAATCTTCGCGGGCGTGCCCGGGCCGATTGAAGTTTGTCAGAACCAGGGATACTGTCGGCGCTCCACAACGGGCGTCAGGAGCATCGGTGATGAACATCGAACAAGTCGGTGTGGTCGGGGCGGGGCAGATGGGTAACGGCATTGCCCAGGTATTTGCAGCGGCCGGCTTCCAGGTGATTCTGTGTGACGTCTCGGCAGAGGCTCTCAACCGGGGCATGGATACCATCAGAAGCAGTCTGGCGCGTCTTGAGCAAAAACAGAAAATGTCTGCCGCCGAGACGGGATCGACCCTGGCCAGAATCAGCACCGCAGAGTCCCTGGACGCATTGTCGAACGTGCAGCTGGCTGTGGAGGCCGCCACCGAGAGCGAAATCTTAAAGGATCAGATTTTGCGGGATCTCGATCGCGTCTGCCCGCCCCGAGCCATTCTGGCCACCAACACCTCGTCGATTTCAATCACCCGGATTGCCGCCGCCACCAAGCGCCCCGAGCAGGTGATCGGAATGCACTTTATGAATCCGGTGCCCCTGATGTCGCTGGTGGAGGTGATCCGCGCCTTACAGACCCGGGATGAAACCTACCAACAGGTCGAAGCCCTGTGCCGAACGCTGGGTAAGGTGCCGGTGGAGGTCAAGGACGGCCCCGGATTCGTGGCGAATCGGATTCTCATGCCCATGATCAATGAGGCGATCTACGCACGATTCGAGGGATTGGCTGACGCGGACGGCATAGACACGGTAATGAAGCTGGGTATGAACCATCCGATGGGTCCGCTGGCGCTGGCGGATCTGATCGGGCTGGACACCTGTCTAGCGGTAATGGAAGTCTTACACCGGGGGTTTGGAGACTCCAAGTATCGGCCTTGCCCACTGTTGCGGCAAATGGTCGATGCGGGCTATCTGGGACGCAAATCGGGACGAGGGTTTTATGAGTATTGACTGCCAGCAAGATGCCCGGGCGACGGCTTGGATCGACCATTTCCCCCAAGGATCTAAGCTGCGCCGGATCTGGGGCGCGACCGTGATTCCCACCACCACCGAATTTGCACACTGAGTGACCATGAAATTTGACAACATTCTGCTGGAACAACCCGAGCCGGGCATCTATCTGCTCACCATAAACCGCCCGGCGGTTCTGAATGCCCTCAACCCTGAAACAATAGGCGACATCGGGGTGGCCATCGAAACAGTAGACGACGATCGTTCCGCCCGCGCCGTGATCCTTACCGGGGCCGGTGACAAGGCCTTCGTGGCGGGTGCGGATATCTCGAGAATGCTCGACATGACGGCGCTGGAGGCAAAGGCCTTCTCCACCAGGGCCCTTGCAACCCTGAGGCATATGGAGCGCCTCAGGGTTCCGCTGATCGCCGCGGTCAACGGTTTTGCCCTAGGCGGTGGCTGCGAAATCGCCATGGCCTGCGATATTGTACTGGCCAGTGACCGGGCGGTGTTTGGCCAACCCGAGGTCAATTTGGGTGTGCCGCCGGGTTTCGGAGGCACCCAACGCCTTACTCGACTCATCGGCCGGAGCAGGGCGATGGAAATGCTCGTAACCGGTCGCACAGTCAAGGCGGCGGAGGCCAAGGAGATCGGTTTGGCCAACCATGTTTACGCACCCGCCGAGCTGTTGGACAAAGCGTTGGAAATGGCGAGGCTAATCGCCACTCGGGGCCCGGTGGCGGTGGGGCTGGTCAAGGAAGCGGTGCAGCGCGGTCAGGATCTGGATCTGGACAATGCCTGCGCGCTCGAGAGTGAGATGTTCGCCCTGGCCTTTTCCACCGCCGA
>JAHEDQ010000120.1 GCA_024641125.1 Candidatus Competibacteraceae bacterium
TAGTCATGCGGCGAATTCTTGCGTGGCGGATAAGCCAGGTAGGCCAGAAATATGGCAAACGCCAGATGAATCGATCGCGTCTCGGTATCGTTGAATACACCGAACTCCAGCATGAACGGCAATGGCGATGCGATCCAGAGCTGAAACAGCGACCATACAGCCGCGGTGGTCAGTATGATCTTGCCGGCAATACCGGGCGGCGTGCGGGCACCGGTGTCGGACTGCGCCACCAGATCCTGCAGCGCATCATCCTTATGCTTCTCGTCGCCCTGGGAATTGTCTTGCGAAACACCGTTGGTCATGGCGCTTGCTCCTGAATTTGATCTTCTCGTTCGAACATCGGATGCACTGACAGCAGAGCCGGGATTTCGGCTCTCTCGGACTATGGTGTAATCCAGCCACGCTCGATGTAGTAGCGCCGAGCACCCTCGTGCAGGGGTGCAGTCAGACCCTCGTTGATCATCTTTGCCGGATCCAGGTGAGCAAAAGCCGGGTGCATTTCCCCCAACCTCTCGAGGTTTTCGAACACGGCTTTGACGATCTGGTAGACCGTGTCGTCATCCAGCGTGCTCGACGCGACCAGGGTAGCCTTGACGCCGAAGGTGGACACCGGATCCGGGTTGCCCGCGTACATGCCACCGGGTACCTGCGCATAGGCATAAAACGGATTGTCACTGACCAGCCGGTCTATTTCCGGCCCGGTGACCTCGACGATCCTGGAACTACATGCCGAGGCGGCGTGGGCGACCGAGGGATTCGGATGACCCACGGTATAGACCATGGCCTGGATCCGGTTCTGGCAGAGCGCCATTGCCTGCTGCGACGCCGGCAACTCGTTGGCGAGGGAGAAGACACTTTTGTCCCAGCCCTTGGCGGCCATGAGCACTGCCATAGTGGCTCGTTGACCCGAGCCCGGATTGCCGAGGTTGACGCGTTTTCCGCGCAGATCATCGAATGCGCCGACGCCGGAGTCGGCACGCGCCACAAGCGTAAACGGCTCATCGTGTATTGCGAATAACGAACGCAGATTCCCGTCGGGACCAACCGCGCTGAATGGTCCTGTGCCTTCATAGGCATAGTACTGCGCGTCCGACTGGGCCAGACCCAGTTCCAGGGTCCCGTCGCGAATCTGCTCCAGGTTGCTGATGGAACCGTTCGACGTCTTGGGCGCGCATATGATGCCGTGATTATCCGTCTCAGTGTTGACGAGACGGCAGATGGCACGCCCGGCCTGATAGTAAATTCCCGCCGAACTGCCGGTGCCGATGGTGACTTCCGCGGCGCCCCAGGAGGACATTGTGCAGCCAAACAACAGAATCCCGGATAAGACCAAGCGCGCCATGTTCATGACCCGTCCTCCTGCGTATTACTGTGTACACAGTTCCAGAGGTGCGGGCCGCATTTGACCGCAGCCCGCACTTCATGGCGATTACTGCACCAGGCTGTTTTCCTTGAAGTACTTGAGCGCGCCTTCATGCAGGGGTGCCGACAGGCCGTCGGTGACCATCTTCTCCTTCTCGAGATTGGCAAAGGCCGGGTGCAATGCCTTGAAGCGGTCAAAGTTGTCGAACACCGCCTTGACCACCGCGTAAATAGTGTCTTCGTCCGACGCGGTGGAAGAGACGAAGGTGGCGACCACGCCGAAGGTGTCGACGTCAGCATCGGTGCCGCTGTACATGCCGCCAGGCACCTTGCCCATGGCATAGTAGGGCTTCTCTTCGACCAGCGCAGTGATCTCCCCACCGGTGACCGGGACGATCACCGCCTCGCAGGAGCTGGTCGCCTCCTGAATGGAACCACTCGGGTGTCCGACCACAAACACCATGGCGTCGATCTTGTTGTCACACAGTGCCTGCGCCTGCTCTGCAGACTTCAGCTCGGAGGCCAGTTTGAAAGTGCTGTTGTCCCACCCCTTGGCCGCCATGATCACATCCATGGTGGCGCGTTGGCCGGAGCCCGGGTTGCCAATATTGACGCGCTTGCCCTTCAGGTCGTCGAAGGAGTTGATGCCAGCATCCTTACGTGCGACCACGGTAAACAGCTCAGGATGCACACCAAACACCGCCCGCAGATCATCCCACGGACCCTGGTCCGCAAAGGCACCCAGGCCGTTGAGGGCGTTGAACTGCTGATCGGACTGGGCCACGCCCATGTTCTGATCGCCCGACCGGATGGAATTGAGGTTCGCTACAGAGCCACCGGTGGAGGGCGCAGTGCATTTGAGCCCCGTCTTGCTGCTGTCACGATTGACCAGTTTACAGATGGACTGACCGACGACATAGTAAACGCCGGTCTGCCCGCCAGTGCCGATAGTGACAAACTTGTCGGCAGCGTAAGCAGTGCCCGTCAAACTCGTCAGCAGCAGCACTGTCGCGGCCAAGATTAGTCGATTACGCATTTCTCAACTCTCCTCACTTTGGGTTTTCACAGTCAAATATAGAACATTATTCGACCAGCTCGCCTAGGCAGGATTCGATAATATCCAGCCCTTCATCAACGATCTCGTCCGAGGCTGTCAGCGGCACCAGCACCCGGATGGTGTTGCCGTAGATTCCGCAGGAAAGAAGGATCAGGCCGCGTTGCGCCGCCGCCGCAACCAACTGCTTGGCCAAATCCGGATGCGGCAGGCGCGGCTCTCCTTCGCTGAACAGTTCCATTGCCACCATGGAACCGAGCCCGCGTACGTCACCAATGCAGCGCCAACGATCCGCCATGGCAGACAGACGCTTCAGCATATGCTCGCCGAGCTGCACGCTGCGCCCGAGGATCCCCTCCTCCTCGAACACGTCCAGTACCGCCAGCGCCGCGACACACCCCAGCGGACTGCCGGCATAGGTGCCACCCAAGCCACCGGGCCCAACACTGTCCATCACTTCGGCCCGACCCACCACCGCCGAAATTGGGATACCACCGGCGATGCTCTTGGCCACGGTGATCAGATCCGGACAGACGCCACTGTGCTCGATGGCGAAGAACTTTCCGGTTCTCCCCGCGCCGGCCTGGACTTCATCGGCAATCAGAAGGATGCCGTGCTCGTCACAAAGCGCCCGCAACTTCCGCAGAAAATCAAACGGGGCGACGTAAAACCCGCCCTCGCCCTGCACCGGTTCGATGATGATCGCGGCAACCCGCGAAGGCTCCACATCGCATCTGAAGATATTCTCCAGTGCGGCAAGCGACTGATCGGGGCTTATTCCGTGCACATCCATCGGAAACGGTGCGTGATAAATCTCGGTAGGAAAGGGGCCGAAGCCCGCCTTGTAGGGCAGGACCTTTCCAGTCAACCCCAAAGTCATGATGGTGCGGCCATGGTAGCCACCGTTGAACGCAATCAGGGCCGATCGACCCGTGTAGGCGCGGGCAATCTTTACCGCATTCTCTACCGCCTCCGCGCCGGTGGTCAGGAGCAGGGTCTTGTTGGGACCGGTGCTCGGGGCAAGCGCATTCAGTCGCTCGGCCAGCTCAACGTAGGGTTCGTAGGGCAACACCTGAAAGCAGGTGTGGGTATAACGCTGCATCTGCTCCAGTATCGCCGCCACCAGCCTGGGATGTCGGTGCCCGGTATTCAGCACACCGATACCGCCGGCGAAGTCGATGTACCGATTTCCTTCGACGTCCCATACCTCAGCATTCTCGGCACGCTGCGCATAAATATTGTGCATGTTTGCCACGCCGCGAGCGACGGCATCGGTACGCCGCGCAAGGAGACCTGAATTCGAACTCATGGCCTCGCTGAAACCGTTTTGCTGCTGTAACGCCTGTTTGCTTCTCACTTGGGTTGTACTCTCTGAATCAGAAATGGATGCCATCGGTTAAGGAAGGGCAGAGCCAGAGTCAGCCTCTGCCGATTGGCCATGATGCGTTCGAACCAGACATCGGTCGACGCGGTTGTGCACGGCCTTTGGACTCCTCATGGGCGAAGAAAAAGTCCGAGACGACGTAGTGATGGGGTAGCAGTCCGGTTGTCCGGCGTTTGCCGATATTCCCCTAGTAACCGCAAAGCAGAATTCAGCAGAAAGACTAGCAGTGGTTAAAATGTTAAACAAGATGCATCCTCGGACCACTCCTCACACTCCGGAGCATCGATTTAAAGCTCAAGGGCATCGCCGGAGTATTTTTTGCCTATTTGGGCGCATAAGATCGCAGTGCAACATCAACAAGTGCTAATGCGCCGCCGAAGTTCGTCGCGAAACGGAGCCCGGCGAGCACCCTCATTTGACTCTGGCTTTTAATTTCTTAAACACTACACTCCATTCATCGGGCGTTTCGACCGTGTACGTCTTCACTGATCTGGATGATCTGGAAGGAGAAAAAGTTGGACCTCGGGTCTAGATTAAAGGCAGCAAGAGAGAAAAAGGGGTTGTCGCAGCGACAGCTAGCACGCCTTTCCGGAGTGAATAACGGGACCATCTCGCTGATAGAGCAGAACAAGATCAGCCCCACTGTAGCCATTCTGAAACGGCTGTTGGACACGGTCTCCAAATCGTTGGGTGAGTTTTTTGGTGACCATGAACCGGGGCAGCCAGAACGCTTTTTCAGCGCCGCAGAGCTTCCGGAATTTGAATCGGGCGAGATCGTGTTTCGGCAGGTTGGCGCCAACATCCCCGGGCGAAAGCTGCAGATCCTACGCGAACGCTATCTCCCCAACGGCGACACGGGCAAAACGATGCTGAGTCACGATGGGGAAGAAGGGGGGATTGTCCTTGCCGGGGAAATCGAGATAACGGTGGGCGACGAGGTAGCGGTACTCAGTGAAGGTGACGCCTACTATTTCAACAGTACAATTCCCCATCGTTTCCGCAATCTGGGCAATGTGGAGTGCGAAATCGTCAGCGCATGTACGCCACCGACATTCTGACAAGACTCCCTCATACCGTCCGAAATAGCGGCGCAGCGCGTGCGCTCGAAATTGTGCGACTCCGGAAAATGCGCCTGCATGATCGCCCGTCGAAGTCACCCGCTCGTCTGTCCGCCACAGCGCCGACCGATGACGTCTACGGCAGCAAAGCATTGATTTTGAACAATCGACAAAAAACGGTCACAAGCGAGGTATAGCGCCATGTCCGACCCAGCGATCGCAGCCACCAGCGACGTGGAGTACGCCGCCCTCGCCTTTTACCACAAGATCTCGTATCTGCGCTCTGACACCTGGACACGGCTGCATCGCCTAACCACTCGATTGGGTGAACGGCAGGCGGTGAGTGGTGAAACCAGCGACCTGGCCAACGAGGCAAGGTCGGCGATGCACACGCTGGAACAAATCGAGGACTACACGGCATTCCCCTCAAAAGACGACTTCCGCCTGCTGTGGCGCCTTCTCGACGAAAAGGAATACAACCTGCTCAATCGCGCCGTAAGCCGGATCTCGCGAGCACTCTCGAGCGACGTGTACCGCAACCGGCCAATCAATTTGTCCCGCGGCCAGATCGAGGGCGAAGAGAAAGAGCAGGAGCAAGAGGGACTGGAGCTTCATCTCGATACTACGATGAGCCAGACGCCGCCCTACTTTGAATTGATGGTGGTCGATGAGCTCACGCCAAAGGAAGAAGCGGTCATTCGCAGTTCGTTCCGCAGTGTCCAGCGGCCGGAGGATCAGTTTACCTACGACGTGATCGTGGTGCCGAGCTTTCAGGATGCAGTGGCAGCTGTATTGATCAATCCCAACATACAGGCCTGCATCCTCAGATCCGGATTCCGCTATCACTCAAAGCGCGATCTAAAGCTGTTCGACCGCTACATTGCGAACATGGAGTCGATCGATCTCGAGAACATGACCTCCACCGACCTGAGCATGATTCTGGGCACCATCATCAACGGTTTGCGCCCGGAGCTCGATCTTTACCTCGTATCCAATATGGCGGTCGAAGCCTACGCAGCGCGTGACACCGGCGCCTTCCGTCGGATTTTTTATCGCGAAAACGACTATGTGGAACGCCATCTGAACATCGTACGTGGGGTCTCCAAGCGCTTCGAGACCCCATTTTTCTCGGCACTGCGCAAGTACAGCCGCCAACCCATGGGCGTGTTTCATGCGATGCCGATTTCGCGTGCCAAGTCTCTGATATGTTCCCACTGGATCCGGGACATGCTGGAATTCTATGGCCTGAACATATTCATGGCAGAGACGTCGGCAACCTCCGGCGGACTGGATTCCTTGCTGCAACCCTCCGGCCCGCTGAAAAAGGCTCAGCAACTCGCGGCACGCGCATTCGGTGCGCGCACGACGTTCTTCGTCACCAACGGCACTTCGACCGCCAACAAGATCGTCGTACAGGCACTGGTCAATCCTGGCGACATCGCTCTGGTCGATCGCGACTGCCATAAGTCACATCACTACGGGATGGTGTTGTCCGGCGCCGAAGTCGCCTATCTGGATGCCTACCCGCTGCATGACTATTCCATGTATGGCGGCGTTCCACTCCGGGAAATGAAGCGTCTGCTTTTGAAGTACAGAAAAGATGGCCGGCTCCACAAGGTGAAGATCCTGTTGCTCACAAACTGCACCTTCGACGGCATCGTCTACGATGTGCAGCGCGTCATGGAGGAGTGCCTGGCCATCAAACCCGACCTTGTATTCCTTTGGGACGAGGCCTGGTTCGCCTTTGCCGCCTTCAACCCCGTTTACCGCAGCAGGACGGCGATGTACGCGGCGCAAAAGCTGCGCGACCGATACCGCACCGACGAGTACCGCGAGCAATACCAGGCCTTTCGCAAAGCGACCGAACATCTCGATCCGAACGACCCGGAGGCGTGGATCGGGATTCGCCTGTTGCCGGATCCGGACGTCACCCGAGTACGTGTCTATGCGACCCAGTCTACTCACAAGACGCTCACCGCTTTGCGACAGGGATCCATGATTCATGTCCATGATCAGGATTTTCGTCAGAAGACGGAGGCCTCGTTCCACGAAGCGTACATGACCCACACGTCCACCTCGCCGAATTATCAGATCCTGGCCTCTCTCGATATCGGCCGCCGCCAGGTCGAGCTCGAAGGCTATGAGATGGTCAACAAGCAGGTGGAGCTCGCACTGACCTTGCGAGAACAGATTAAGAATCAGCCGCTGCTGAAGAAACACTTCAGCATCCTCACCACCAAGGAACTGGTCCCCGAGGAGTTCCGTCCATCGGGTATCGAAACCTACTACGATCCCAAGCTGGGCTGGTGCCATATGGAGGATGCCTGGATCTATGAACGCGACGAATTCGTCATCGATCCGTCGCGGGTGACCCTGTTCCTGGGTCGCACCGGCATTGATGGTGACACATTCAAGAACGAATACTTGATGGACAGGCACGGTATTCAAATAAACAAAACGTCCCGCAACACCGTGCTGTTCATGACCAACATCGGCACGTCGCGAAGCTCGATCGCTTATCTTATAGAAGCGCTTATGAGTATCGCCCGTGAACTCGACCGGCAGCGGGAGGAGAACAGCGCAGCGGAAAACCGGCTTCTAAACCGCCAAATCAAGTCGCTCACGAACGATCTGCCACCGCTGCCCGACTTCAGTGAGTTTCACCCGTCATTCCACTGTTCCATTTCGGGCGACACACCAGAGGGCGATATTCGCACGGCGTACTTCATGGGGCAGAACGACAGTCTTTGCGAACACCTGAGGATCGACAACGGGGAAATGCAGCGGCATATGAACGCAGACCGAATCGTGGTTTCGACGACGTTTGTGATCCCCTACCCGCCCGGCTTCCCGGTACTGGTGCCTGGCCAAGTGATAAACAAGGACATTCTGGATTTCATGCTGGCGCTGGATGTAACAGAGATCCACGGCTATCGCCCTCTGCTGGGGCTCTCGGTCTTCACCGAGCAGGCTTTGCGGGAAGTCGAAAATGCTGAGTCGGTCAGCGAGATTACCGAGATCTTTGAGGTAGACCCGCAACAGGATTACCCGCCCGCGAAAGCAAAGGCAAAAGCACCAGCAGCGAAAAGCAAGGCCGCCGCTTCTACTGGGACAAACAAAAAGGCCAAGACAAAGCCAAAAGCACAGTCAAGTTAGCCAGGTCTGCAACCTTGCGCGTGCAGCGGCGCCAGTGTCATCGGCTTCTTTAGGAATGTCTGATCAATTGATACGCATCGCGTTTCGGTCAGCAAGGGCGAAACCTCAGTGGCGTGGGGTCTTCACACCCTTGGGAGCCTCTGATTTGTTCTGGACGACGCAGATTGGAGGGTGATATGTGCAGATTCAAAACGCAGATCGCGGGTAATAGTTGCTCTATTGCCAAGTTCCGCAACGACGAAGCGGTGCATTTCAGTCCCGAGATGATCGATCACGAGTAGATCAGAGGCTCCCTGGTGCGGGAGCGCACAAAGACGCCCGCGTGATAGCAGCAATTGAGCAGATTTTCCATAGGCACACCGCCCGTCGAGCCACCACCAGCAACAGGAGCAGGTTGACATGAAAAGGAAACTGAATGGTATTTCCGATATACGGCGATTTTTCCATCGCAACGAGCGCCCGATTTTTTTCATCAGCGCCACCAACTTCAACCTGCTCGGCCTCGATGAGTGGGTCAAGAATTTTCACTACATCTCTTACGTCGACTGCTACGACGGCGCCCATCCGAACGTGTTTGTGCCCTCCGAGATAGCGCACCCCGAGTTCGAGAGCATCGAAGACATCAATAACTACCTGCTGGAGCACAAAGAGGTCATAGACTACATAACGAGCTTCGGTCCCGATCCGGTCGCCGTGTTCCTGATGTTTAACGAGCGTACCGAGGAGCTCTGCCGCGAACTGGGTATCGAGGTCTGGTTCCCGCCGGCGAGTCTGCGATCAAGATGTGACAACAAGATGGAGACCGTACGCATCGGCAACAAGGCCGGCGTGCCCAGTGCCCCGAACGCCCTTTCCAGGGTTGAAAGCTATCCGCACCTGGTGCAAATCTGCGAAGCGCATGGGCTGAGCAACGATGTGGTCATCCAGACCGCCTTCGGAGATTCCGGTCACACAACATTCTTTATCTCCAGCGAGGACGACTGGAACAAGCACGCGGATGAGATCACCCCGGACCCAGAGGTGAAGATCATGAAACGGCTGAACTGCCGCGGATCAACCCTCGAGGCCTGCACCACCAGCCGAGGCACCATCGTGGGCCCGCTGCTCACCGAGGTGGTCGGCGCCAGAGAGCTTACACCCTACCGCGGTGGCTGGTGCGGCAACGAGATCTTCCCCGGCGCCTTCTCACAGGAAATTCGCGACAAGGCGCGCGACTATACCTTTCAGTTCGGCGAACAATTGCGTAAGGAAGGTTACCGGGGCTATTTCGACCTCGACTATCTGATCGATACAGACACCGACGAGATCTATCTGGGCGAGCTGAACCCAAGGGTCACCGGCGCCAGTTCCATGACCAATCATGCGGCCTTTGCACATGCCGATGCACCCCTGTTCCTGTTTCATCTGCTGGAGTTTTCGGGCACCGAGTTCGAGTTTGACGTGGAGGATTTGAACGCCCGGTGGTCCGACCCGGAGTACATCGACAGCTGGTGTCAGCTGGTGATCAAACACACCCGCGATGAGATCGATATCGTGACCGATGCACCCCCGACCGGCATCTGGAAAATGAACGACGACGGCTCAGTGGAGTACAGCCGATTCGACTACCACCGGCGGGCGGTCAGCAGCGAAAAAGAGGCGTTCTTCCTGCGCATCACCGGGGCTGACGACTATCGCTACGAAGGGGCCGATCTTGGGATTCTGATTTTGCGCGGTCGCTCGATGACCAGCGATTTCGTCCTCAACGACAGGGCACGCGCCTGGATCGACGGCATCGTGGCGCAGTACATCGGCAAGCCTTTGCCAAGCCCATCGGCGGCACCGGAGGCAGGGAACTTCAAGATCATGTAGCCACGGTGGAGAACACAATGGACATCCTCAAGCCGTCGAGCCAAGTGAAAGACCATGGAAAGAACCATCGCAGCGATCTCCGAGGCCGTTCCGGGTAACAAATGGCAGTCGCTGTTCCACTTTCATTGGCAGGCTTACCGGCGCTGGTATTTGAGCGAGGGTGCCGCCGCGCGCCCCCTCTACTTGAGCGCACGAATGGCGTTGCGTCAGCACATGCCGGAGCTGCTACCCACCTACGATCGTCTGGTCGAACTGGCTGGCGGCGGTGATATCGCGGCACGCTTTCTGACGCTTTACCGCCCACCCGCCTACATGCGCGGATGCTCCCAGGCGGTCTGGACGGGGTCGCCACAGATACTGGTGCGCAATTACGACTACAGTCCGCGCCTGTTCGAAGGCACTGTCCTCCACACCGCGTGGAACGGGCGCTGGGTGGTTGGCACCAGCGATTGTCTCTGGGGTTTGGTGGACGGATTGAACGAGGACGGACTGACCGTTTCCCTGAGCTTCGGCGGCCGCCGCGAGGTCGGCGAGGGCTTCGGTGTGCCGCTGCTGCTCCGGTACATTCTTGAGTTCTGCACCACCACTGGGGAGGCGGTCGAGCTGCTGTGCCGTATCCCCAGCCATATGTCTTACAACGTGACCGTTCTCGATCGCCAGGGTGACTACAAGACCGTGTTCATCGCCCCTGACCGGGAACCACGGGTTACCGGGCTGGCAATGACGACCAATCACCAGCAGGGAATCGAATGGGACCAGCATGCTCGGGCAAGCGCCACTCTGGAGCGCGAGCGAGCGCTTGGACGCTATCTCTCAAGATACGCCAACGACTCGTTCCGCCTGATTCGGGCATTCCTACGGCCGCCACTTTATTCCACTGCTTACCGCCGCGGATTTGGAACGCTTTACACCGCGGTTTACCGACCGCAGTCACTCGAAATGGAGTATCTGTGGCCACGTGACACGTGGCATTTCCCTCTGTCCGGCTTCGTGGAAGGCGTGCGCTCGGTCAAGTTCGCTCAAGTGCCCGGTTCTCTGGAAATTCTCCATTAGCAGCTGCTATGAATCATTTCCCGTACTCACCAAAGCCTGCGGCGTTCGCGACCGGGACCGGCTTTACAGCCGGCTCGGCAACTTCATCCGTCAGGCCGGCGCGAGAACCCCGATGCGGCTTGATCAGCGGACCCAGGCTCTGCAGATAGGCCTCGGACTCCGGCACCCGGTGATAAATGGGGAAATCCACCGGCCGGTCACGGAAACTCTTGAGCGGCTGACCCAGACCTCGGATTCCGACCTCACGCTCGCGACGCACTCTGTCCAGATTGATCTCCACCGGGATCATCTCCTCGCCCCCACCTGCCTGATGGATGATGTAACCCGCAGGCCCCACGACGATGGATGAGCCGACACCGCCTTCACCAACACCATTGATGTCAAAGAAATAGCATTGATTGGTAACGGCGGCGGCCCTCGCTATCGAGAGCTCAACATCGCGATCGATGGTATCGGTCATGGTGGGATGGAGAATCACCTCGGCACCCATGGAGACCAGTGTCCGCGAGGTTTCCGGGAACCACATGTCATAACAGATGGAGACGCCGAAGCGGCCCACATCCGGCACATCGAACACCAGGAATTCGGTGCCGGGTTCCACTTGGTTCTCATACGGCTGGAACGGAAACATCTTACGATAGCGGCCCACGACAGTGCCGGTTGGATCAATGACCGATGCGGTGTTGTAAATCAGATCGCCCGATGCCTCGAACATGGACCCCGGAAGCAGCCAGATACGGTGTCTTGCCGCCATCTCCCGGAATGTATCTTCCGATGGTCCAGGCATGGCCTGCGCGTGCCCAGGCAGTGGACCAAACGCGGCCAGTTCACTGAACACGACCATCTGAACCCAGGGAAATCGCGCCATCAGGATGTCCAAACGCCGCGACATGGCGGAAATGTTCTCCTGGGAAGCCGAGATGTACATCTGGATGCCGGCAATAGCAAAGGGGGTCATCTAAGAATCTCCCGAAGCGCAGTAAGCTCGTTGAGGCGTAAGTTGATGCGGCTCAGTCTATCTCAATTGACAGCTCTATAGCTCGATTATCCGGTCTCTGGTTCGTCGCCAGTGGCCCAAGCGGTCGATAGAGGAATGCGCGCTTGGCGCATCCCACCGGGGCGATGATGTAGCCAGCCGATTTTGTCCATCCCCCCGGTTTTGGCTTGACCTCTGGTCGATCTGGCTGAACCGCAACTGACGTATCCGGATCCGCAGACTCAACTGGATCGACTTCATGCATGATGCCGACGAACGAACACTCAGGACATTCAGGCATGAAGAAACTGCACATCGCCATTTCGACCAACAGAATCGAAGAATCCATAAAAGACTACAGTGCCCGATTGGGCGTCGAGCCGTGTTCCCAAATGCCAAACGAGTATGCGCTGTGGAGAACGGATTCACTCAATTTCTCGATCCGCCAAGATTCAAGCTGTGCGCCAGGGGAACTCCGGCATCTGGGTTGGGAGGATGATTCAGCACCTGCGTTCAGTGAGGAAAAGGACGTCAACGGCATCGGCTGGGAGCGGTTCAGCGCGCAACAGCAGGCCGATGAGATAAATCACCTGTGGCCAGCAGCGGAGTATCGGCCGAAAAAGTAGGTTTCGGCATCGATTGGGAACAGGCACGGCACGCGGTGCCCACTCTGCGTGAGCGCACACAGCACACTAGTGTGCTGTTAACATTATGCGGACACCCAGCGTTGGCCCCATTTTCCTCAGGCCAACTCGGAGGGACATGCCCTAGCCTGCTTCCGTCACCGCTGCGGCGGATTGGGTAGATCAGGGCCCCTTTGACGCCGCTGGACCCACCGACGCGCGCGGTGTGCAGCGGTGGGTGACCGGCAAACGCTGATTCTTGCCTTCATGGCGGCGGATTCGGCCTTCTCGTACTGATTTTCTCGATGCTGAACTGCGTGTCAGGCAAAGGTTGCCCTCAGCCTGTCGCTGATTCGGTCGAATGACGGGTTAGCGAACGGGTGAGGTATCTATCCCGACGGGACCCACGGCGGCTGGCCGCGCAGGTTGGCCAGGATCCGCGCAAAGACGCTGGCATACGGATAGGTCTCGGAAAACGACAGCCACACCTTGCGCACCGTGATGCGCAGCCGCGTGCCGATCTTCAGCAGCTTCAGCCGGATGGTGGTCGCCTGTGCGCGGGCCAGTTCCGTGCCCACCAGCCCGAGGCGGCGCAGCCCGTGCATCAACACATAGGCAAAGGAGGCGAAGTACAACCGCAGCTGGTTCGCCCGCAATGTTGCCGCCGAGGTGCGGTCAGCGAAAAGACCCAACTGCTGCTCCTTTATCCTGTTCTCCATGTCGCCGCGGGCGCAGTACAGCTTCTCGTAGAGGTGCCGGGCCTTGCCACGGCTCGGCGGCAGATTGGTGACGACGAACCGCGGATTGGGCCCCTTGGCCAGGTGCTCGGCCTTGCCGATCACCCGCCGCGCGCGACTCCACGACTTGCGCGTGCGGTAGGGGAATTCCTCGAAGCGGCGTGCCGCCTCGCCCGTGGCCTGGTATTCGACCTTCGCCTCGTGCAGGGCCGCGCCCAGTGCCCGTACCAGCCGTGCATTGCGCGCCAGCCCCAGCACATAACCCACGCGGTTTTGTTCGCACCAGCCCATGATCGCCTCGCGGCAGAAGCCTGAATCGCCGCGGATGATGATGCGCGTCTTCGGCCAGCGCGCGCGGATCTGCGCGACGATGCGGCTCAGCTCCTCCACGCTGCCCGCCGAGGCGTCCCGGTCCGACGGCCGTAGCCGGGCGCACAGCAGGTGCTCGCCCGCGAAGATGTACAGCGGCAAATAGCAGTAAGAACCGTAGTAGCCGTGGAAGAACCGCCCCTCCTGGTGGCCGTGCAGCGGATCGTCCGTGGCATCGAGGTCGAGCCAGATCTCGCGCGGTGGTTTCGCATACGACTCGAGGAACAGCTCGACCAGCAACCGGTCCAGCGCTTCAGGGTCGGCGGCAATGCGCTTGTAGCGGCTCGAGGCGGCATGCTCCGGCTCGCTCAGCTCCAGCCGGTTGAGGGTGCTGGAGCCCGCCAGCGGACAACCCTGGTCGCGTTCGCGGGCCCGCCGCTCGCCGGTCACGTCGGTCTTGCCCACCAGCAGCGCCAGCAGGCTGTCGGCGCGCAGCACATCGTGATCGTTGAGGTCCTCGTAGCCGAGTGCCAGCGCGTAGATGCGCTGGGCCACCAGCGACTGCACGCTGTGCTCGATCAGTTCCGGATCGCGGTGATCGATAAAGCAACCGGCCAGTCGGCGCATCAGCCCGAGGCGCAGATCCACCTCGCGCAGCAGCACACCGCCACCGTCCGAAGTGATCCGCCCACCGTCAAAACGGCCCACCACTTCGCGGCGGCCAAGGGCGTGAAATTCGAGCTGCTCGGGTTTACACTCTGTCGTCATAGGCCTCTATCCTGGTGGTTACATAAAGTCTTGTTTGCACTTGCTTTATGCACCAGGTAGAGGCCTTTTTCCAGCCCCGCGGTGAGATTTCCGGGCT
>JAHEDQ010000009.1 GCA_024641125.1 Candidatus Competibacteraceae bacterium
CTCATTGGATGGCGGCAGGTTGGCTGGATTGTCGACCATGACCACCTGGTCGTCCGTGGTCAGCACCTCGTGGATGACGGTCGGCGCGGTGTTGATCAATTCGAGGTTATACTCTCGCTCCAGTCTTTCCTGGACGATCTCCATGTGGAGCATGCCGAGAAAACCGCAGCGGAAGCCGAAACCAAGGGCTTGAGATGTCTCCGGCTCATAGAACAAGGAGGCATCGTTGAGGCGCAGCTTTTGCAGCGCGTCGCGTAGATCCTCGTAGTCGTCGGAACTGATCGGAAACAAACCCGCAAACACCCGGGGCTGGACCCGCTGAAAGCCGGGCAGTGCCTCGCTGGCTGGATGATCCGCTGAGGTTATGGTGTCGCCAACCGGGGCGCCGTCGATCTCCTTGATGCCCGCGATCACAAATCCAACCTCGCCGGCTGACAGGGCCGCACGCTGTTGGCGTTTCGGGGTGAACACCCCGACCTTTTCGATAGAGAAGGTCCGGCCCGTTGACATGATCTTGATTTTCTGGCGCGGGTGGAGCGCACCATCGACGATGCGAACCAGGGAAATGACGCCGACATAACTGTCAAACCAGGAATCTATGATGAGGGCCTTGGGGGCACCGTCCGGCGCGCCCTGGGGAGGGGGAATCTGCCGGATTACCGCTTCCAGAACCGCATCCACACCCTCACCGGTCTTCGCGCTGACGCGCAGTGCATCGCTTGCGTCGATTCCGATGATTTCCTCGATCTCGCGGCAGACGCGCTCCGGTTCGGCCGACGGAAGATCGATTTTGTTCAGAACGGGCACAACCTCAAGTCCTTGCTCGATAGCGGTGTAGCAATTGGCCACACTTTGTGCCTCCACCCCCTGGGCCGCATCCACCACCAGCAAAGCGCCTTCGCAGGCCGCGAGCGAACGTGATACTTCATAGGAGAAATCCACGTGCCCGGGAGTATCGATGAAATTCAGCTGATAAGTTAGGCCGTCCCGGGCGCGGTATTCCAGAGAGACACTTTGGGCCTTGATGGTGATACCGCGCTCCCGCTCAAGGTCCATGGAGTCCAGCACCTGTTCGGCCATCTCACGCTCAGCGAGCCCCCCGCAGGTCTGGATAAAACGATCAGCCAGGGTCGATTTGCCGTGATCGATGTGGGCGATGATCGAGAAGTTTCGGATGCGCTCCATGTACGCTCGCTTGTGGGGGTGGCCCGGTTACTGTCCTAGGGGGACGCAGCATCATAAAACAAAACCCCGCGATCCTGGCACCGGATCGCGGGGTTTTGCCGACAGATGACAACTATTCGGCGACTTTGAGCGCCAAAAACACCGGACCCTGTCCTCGTTGTACCAGCAGCGGTACTGACTTGCCGGTGGGCAGTTCTTCAATCAGCGTGTTGAAGCCGGCCACATCCTTGACCTGTTTTCCGCCCAGCATCGTGATTACGTCGCCTTGGCGAACCCCCGCCTGGTCCGCTGGCGTGTCATCCTCGACTTGGCTTACCCAAACGCCGTGATCGATGTCCAGGGTGGTACGGACCTCGTCGTCCAGGTCTTCCACGGTCAGCCCAAGAGCCGAAGACTCGGTTTCTTCCACCGGCGCCGCGCTGGCCAGAGCGTCATCCGGCAACTCGCCCACCGTTACTTTCAGATTCATACGCTTGCCATCGCGCAAAACGCCGACCTGTACGCTTTCACCCACCTGTGTGCTGCCCACAATGGGCGGGAGGCTGGACGAGGTGCTCACCGGTTGCCCCGCGAACTGGACTATGACGTCACCAACCTGAACACCGGCGGCACCTGCGGGACTGCCTGGAAATATTTTCGCCACCAAAGCGCCGTGCGGTTTATCCATTCCGAAGGACTCGGCCAGATCCCGATCGATTTCCTGAATCAGTACCCCCAACCATCCCCGGCTCACGCGGCCGACCGTTTTCAGCTGCTCGGCAACGTTCATCGCCATCTCAATGGGAATGGCAAAAGACAAACCCATGTAACCGCCGGTTCTGCTGTAGATCTGCGAGTTGATTCCGATCACTCGGCCTTCCATATCAAACAGAGGGCCACCCGAATTTCCCGGATTGATGGCTACGTCGGTCTGGATGAACGGGACATAGTTTTCCCGAGGCAGGCTTCGACCCTTGGCACTGACAATCCCCGCGGTTGCACTTTGCTCAAATCCAAACGGGGAGCCAATGGCCAGCACCCACTCCCCCACCTGCAGCGATTTCGAACTGCCGATGCGGACAATGGGCAGGTCTTTGGCATCCACTTTGAGCAACGCAATATCGCTTTGCGGGTCGGACCCCACCACCTCGGCCTTCAGCACCCGCCGGTCGCTGAGTCGAACCAGTACTTCGTCAGCGCCGTCCACCACGTGATGATTGGACAAAACATAACCATCTTCGCTGATGATAAATCCTGAGCCGAGCGATTCGGAGTCGCGTTCCTCGGGGGGCCTGCCCTCCTCGTCAAAAAAGCGCTTAAACAGTTCGCCGAACGGATGTCCTTCCGGAATATCCGGCAACTCCATGCTCGGTCCGCGAGAGATCTTCTGGGTTGTGCTTATGTTGACCACCGCCGGGCTGTTTTGCTTAACCAGTTCAGTGAACTCAGGAAGCGCGGCCTGCGCCGCCCCGACCACCAGACAACCCGCCAGAATCGAGGCCAGTGCCCCGCTTCGAGCCATGAAATTCATTACAGGTCTCCCGAAGTCTTTGACTTCTCTAGGGGGCCCAAATCCGCCACCGGCACTGTGCGGCGAAGCAACACAGCCTGATAACGGGCGTCGGCCTGGACCTTTCTACCGAACATGTTCAACCACATCATTCCCAAAATTATTCCGATCAGGCCACCGGCCAGGGCGGGCGCGTCCCCGGAGTCGGCTCCGAAAATTGCTTCCGCGACCATAGCCCCCGCGATCATCGACATCAAAGGGGTGAGATAAACCGCAATTGAGCCCCGAATCAGGGCCTGCTCCTGCAATCCAAGGACCACTCGATCCCCCGGCTGCACTTCAACCTGTGAGATAACTGGGAGTCGCGTGCGCCGGGTGCCGAGCACTTTACTCAGGGCAGCAGATCCACAACCAAGGCGTGCAGCGCAGCCGTCACACGACCTGTGGCGCTGGGTCTCGACCCACACGGTATCGCCGGCGACTGACAGGACCTTAGCCGATTCCTCAATCATTGACCTGCTCCGTCGGACGTACCGCGTTTGCGATCCACTCCGCGGTCTCCGCCGGTATCTCTCCAACAACCATGACATGATGGCCCTGGGCGGTGCGAACTCCGTAGGTGTGGGTGGCGCCCATACGGCTCAGGCCCTCAACCTTCCCATGAGCGCCGCTGTCGGGGCCGATATAAACCGAAACGGTAGCCACACCATCGGAGAGTATCAGTTGCTCCGCGGGTTCGTCGGAGTCCTCGGCTCGATGCCTCAGGTAGGCCACACGTTTGAAACCCGGAGGGAACGACTCAAGGTGCCAGGTCTGCTGGTTTCCCGGGACGTTGACGCGGGCCTGCGTTTTGATCGACACCTTCCCCTGTTGATCAGCCGGCGACCATGCCGTGTCGCCCTCTTCCATTTTGATCTCGGTGAACAGCAATTCCTCCAGAACGTCACCGCTGGTACCGAGCAGCTGAGCTCTCAGCAGCAGGCCGGTTTCCTTGTCCAGCCAAAGGCGATGGCCGTAACGCATATCGTCCCGTGGTATCAGCGCGACTTCCTGGCACATGCGATCGGCCACACGGTTCGAGTCGAGCAGCTTGAGATCGTAGTGGGGCTCCAGATCAGCTATCTCGCGCGCGCTCAGCATCGGGAATGGCGCTGTGTGGCTCGGTTGGATGAAATGGGATCTCCGTCCGTCGGCTTGGTGCACTTCCAGGCGATCGCCGTGCCGCACCACTTCCCGGGGTGTTCCGTTCAAGGTGTAGACACGTTGAAGTTCGTCATGGCCGTGGATCGTATGAACGATTCGCATGCTCTCCAGGGCCGAACCGTTACTGTAAACGAAATCTCCCCGATAGCTCTGGTCTCGCGCCGCCATAATCATCCGGCTCAACCAATCCTCGGCAGTGTACTCCGATGCATGCACGGACACTGCAGCCAGAAGAAACTGCATGCCAAGCAGTAGGGTGCTCAAGGATCTGGTCAAAATACAGCTTCCTGGCGGTAGATTTCAAAAAGGCGGTGTTTGGGCGCGCCGGCAGTACAGGTTTTGAATGACCACCGGCGCAGAGTCCTCACTCCGGCGCCCACCGACTCAGCTCGATACTTGAACATTAAATCGGGCTGCTCGTGTGCACGACATTCCACTAGCGCGAGCTGTCCTGCGAGACCCATCTGGCTGTGGACAGCACGTTATAGATAGATCCTTCGGAACCGAGGCCGCGGCCGATTGGGTCTGGATTGCGGGGTGACTGATTCAGTGTCGACAGAGCGGGATCGGCCAGTTGAGCAGTTTCGACTGGGTTCTGAACGGCTGCACGTTCGAACACAACCGCCGGACTGTCTTGTCCGGGGAGTGAATCGAGCTGAGCCACGGGCAATTGGGTTACCCCGGGTTCGCCGGTCAGCTTAAATACCGCCAGAGCGATCGCTGCGACCGAAGCGGCCACTGCAAGCCCCGTAGCCGACCGAGGCCATGCCTTGCTCACGCTCTGCCCGCGTACCTCTGGCGTCAGCGGCGGTTCGTTTTCTATGGACGCGTGGACGCGCTGCGCAAGATTCACCGTTAGGTCACCACTCAGGTCCCGACGGATGGCCTCGCCCATGAGAAAGTACCGGGACCACCTGCCCTGCAGAGTCTGATCCCGCTCAAGGCGCCGAATCAGCAGATGATGCTGGTTGGCCTCCAGCTCGCCGTCAACCAAAGCCGATAGTTGTTCGTCTGAGTGCTCGGTCATTCTCTTTCACCTGTCGCCGTAAGGCGTCAACTCAAAAGCGGACGGAGTTTTGTGTCGATTGCTTCGCGTGCCCGGAAAATCCGTGAGCGTACCGTGCCGATCGGACATCCCATCGATTGCGCGATTTCTTCGTAACTCAGCCCTTCCAGTTCGCGGAGCGTTATTGCCGTCCGCAGGTCCTCAGGCAAATCCTCAATCGCCTTGAACACCACTTGTTCGATCTCGTCCTTCAACAGCAAACGCTCCGGGGTCGCAATCTCCTTTAGTAGGGAGTCCCCTGCATACTGCTCGGCGTCTTGAGAGTCGATGTCGCTGCTGGGTGGCCGCCGGCCCATGGCCACCAGGTGGTTCTTGGCCGTGTTGATAGCAATTCTGTACAGCCATGTATAAAACGCGCTGTCACCGCGAAAACCCGGCAAGGCGCGATAGGCCTTGATGAAGGCTTCCTGAGCCACATCCATCGACTCGGATGGGTCGTGCACGTAACGGGAGACCAATTTGATGATCTTGAACTGGTACTTCTGGACCAGAACATCGAACGCCTTTTTTTCACCCTGCTTGACCCGCTCAACCAGTTCTGCATCAGTTCCCACATCGCCCATTCGGGCAAACCCCTTTATCGTTTCTAGGCAATGCCACATTGCCTGTGTGGTTGACCACCGGCCCCGCAAATAGTTTCGCGCTGGGACGGGCAGACAGCTATATTCGTCTCAAATGCGCTTACGCGCGGCCGTCCGCGACCATAACTCATCCTATGAATCATGCTCAACCAAGCGAAGACTACCTACGCACCGATGTATTGATCATCGGTAGCGGTGCCGCCGGCTTAAGCCTTGCTTTGCGACTACCCAAGGGACTGCAAGCGCTCATTCTGTCCAAAAAACGGGCTTCGGCAGGCAGTACCTACTGGGCTCAGGGTGGCGTGTCGGCGGTATTGGATGCCCGGGACTCCCTGGAATCGCATGTCCAGGACACGCTGGATGCGGGGGCCGGGTTGTGCGATCCGGCGGCGGTTCGCTTCACGGTCGAACACGCTCGCGAAGCAATCGACTGGTTGGCCGGGCTGGGCGTGGCCTTTACTCAGGAGGCCAGAGCTGACGGAAGCGTCGATTTTCACTTGACCCGGGAGGGGGGGCATAGTCACCGTCGTGTCGTCCATGCGGCAGATGCCACCGGCCGCGCAATCCATAGCAAGCTTGAGGAGCGGGTTCGGGCCGAACCGAACCTGAAAGTGCTCGAGTACGCCGTAGCGGTGGATCTGATCACCGGGCGTCGGGTCGGGCTCCGCCCGAATCGCTGCCTCGGCGCCTACATCTACGATACCGAGCGCCAGCGGGTAAAAGTCGTGCAGGCGCGCTGGATTGTGATCGCGACCGGCGGTGCCGGCAAGGCATATCTGTACTCGACCAACCCCGACGCATCCACCGGTGACGGCATTGCCATGGCCTGGCGAGCCGGGTGCCGGGCCGTCAACATGGAGTTCACTCAGTTCCATCCGACCTGTCTGCACCATGCGGAAGCGCGAAACTTTCTGATATCCGAAGCGGTTAGGGGCGAGGGTGGCCATCTGGTACTGCCGGACGGTCATCGGTTCATGCACCGGTTCGACCAACGACTGGAGTTGGCGCCCCGAGACATCGTCGCCCGGGCGATCGATCATGAAATGAAGCGGCTCGGCTTGCCCTGTGTGTATCTCGACACGACGCACATGCCGGAAGAGTTCATCCGCGAGCACTTTCCGACCATCTATGCCCGTTGTCTGGAATTGGGCCTGGATATGGCAAACGACCGACTGCCGGTAGTTCCGGCGGCGCACTATACCTGCGGTGGCGTCATGACCGATCATCGGGGCCGGACCGATCTGCCCAACCTTTATTGTGTTGGCGAGGCGGCATTCACCGGACTTCACGGTGCCAACCGCATGGCCAGCAACTCGCTGCTGGAATGCCTAGTTTACGGCGCCAGCGCGGCCCGTGATATCGCGCAGAGTCACAGCCCGGATATGGCGACTCAGTTGCCGGCCTGGGATGAGAGTCAGGTTACGGATTCCGACGAAGAGGTGGTTGTGAGCCACAACTGGGAGGAGCTGCGACGATTTATGTGGGATTATGTTGGTATCGTGCGCACCACCAAGCGGCTGGAGCGAGCGTCCCGACGCGCCGAGAACTTGCGCCACGAAATTCACGATTACTATGGCAACTTTCGAGTCAGCAGCAATCTGATCGAACTCCGCAACCTTTCCCTGGTGGCCGAACTGATCATCCGTTGCGCCCTGATACGAAAAGAAAGCCGGGGATTGCACTACACCCTGGACTATCCAGTGCCCAACGCGGAGCGACCACCGTCAAATACCGTGCTGGTTCCGGCCAAGTTCGCCCGCTCCGATTTGCCCGCCGGTATCTGGTGACACTCAGGGAGCCTTCGATCAGTTCGTAAACGTGCATATTGGGACTGAAATGCACTGCTTTGTCGGTGCAATTCTTGGTAGTAGAGCACCTAGTGTAGTGTCTCCCAAATAACTTAACACCTGCGCTGGCCCTCGCGGTCCCTGACGGCGTTGCGGATCGTCGCAATAGCGCTGGCTATTCCTCCTCACCGCGCCTTGTCAGTAACCACGATGCCTAACCTCAACCGTCAAGTTATTTGGAAGACACTACACTAGTACCCGCGATCTGCGCCTTGAATCTGCAGTTTTACCCCGCCAATCTGCTTGGTCCAGAATAAATCAGCGCCGCCTTAGCGCCTCAGACCACGGGTTCTTAGGCGAACTCTGAGGCAGCGTGCGGCTTCCGCATCCAGGCTGTCCCAGGGCAAAACCAGGTCCCGTCGTCTGGACCCGGGCAGTCGAAATCGCAACAGCACCACGCCGGTGTGGGCGTACGCGTAGGTCAGGGTTGCCAGCTGCCGCTCTCCACCCTGTTCCAACATCCAGCGGCCATCTGACGTCCAGTGCAGCTTTTCAATCCGCGCATATCCGCCGAGTCCCAGTTGTGAGCCGCACTGGCGCCAGAGAATCAGCGCGACCAGCACGATCAGCAGCAAGCGCAGCACTGGTGACAGGGGATAGCTGAGAATGGCGAACGTGGCCAGGATCATCAGCACCAGCAGGTATACCCGCAGCGCCCGGGATGGCCGAAGTTCAATCGAAAGTGCGCTGTCTGATTCGTTCGACCAGGGCCTGGACATCCGTGTCCTCCGCGTGATCTCGACCGGTAAAATAGTTGTATAGATCCGGATCCTGCAGGGTGAGCAGTCGCTCAAACAGACGCTGCTCCGATACCGGCGCGCTGTCGTAGCGGCTGTCCAGATAACTCCGCAGCAGAATATCCAGTTCCTTCATACCGCGTCGACAGCGCCAGATAAGCATCGATTTGTGTGACATGCACACTCCCGCTAAGGACCGCACGGCACCCGGTTTCGCCGGCGTCCCATTCTTCGTCTGATCGAGCGCTCCGCTAGCGCCGCGCCACCATCATCTTCTTTATCTCTGCAATTGACTTGCCCGGATTCAAACCTTTGGGGCAGGTTTTGGTGCAGTTGAGTATGGTGTGACAGCGATACAGACGAAAGGGATCCTCCAGATTGTCTAGCCGTTCCCCGGTGAACTCGTCCCGGCTGTCCACCAGCCAACGGTAGGCCTGTAAAAGGATGGCCGGCCCCAGGTAGCGATCCCCGTTCCACCAGTAGCTGGGACAACTCGTCGAGCAGCAGGCGCAGAGTATGCACTCATACAGCCCATCGAGCTTTGCCCGGTCGTCCTTGGACTGCAGCCGCTCTCGGTTCGGTGGTTGAGTCGTGGTTTGAAGCCAGGGTTTGATGGAAGCGTACTGCGCATAGAAGTGTGTCAGGTCTGGCACAAGATCCTTTATGACAGGCATGTGCGGCAGCGGATACACCTTGATATCGCCCTGGATTTCATCGATCGCCTTGGTGCAGGCCAGGGTGTTCGTGCCATCGATGTTCATGGCGCAGGAGCCGCAGATGCCTTCACGGCACGAGCGGCGCAAAGTCAGCGTAGAGTCCATTTCGTTTTTGATTTTGAGCAGGCCGTCCAGAACCATGGGGCCGCAGCGATCCAGGTCCACCTCAAAGGTGTCGACCACCGGGGTCTGCCCATCGTCCGGGTTCCAACGATAGACGTGGAATGCCTTGGTGTTGCGAGCGCCTTCGGGCGCTCTTAGATGCTTGCCCTTGCCGATGACTGAGTTGGCTGGAAGCTTGAACTGTGCCATGAAAATCCTCTCCCTCGGTGCTCAGTAGACACGGGCCTTGGGTGGGATGTACTCCACCTCATCCGTCAGCGTGTACGAATGGACCGGGCGGTAGTCGATGTGGACTTTGCCGTCATCGCCGACCCAGGCCAGCGTGTGTTTCATCCACTCATCGTCGTTACGGTCCGGATAGTCCTCCCGCGCCTGGGCGCCCCTGCTCTCAGCTCGATTTGCCGCCGATTCCAAGGTGGCTACCGCGCACACCCGAAGGTTGTCCAGTTCCAGGGATTCAATCAGGTCGGAGTTCCAGATCAGTCCTCGGTCCAGCATCTTGATATCTTCAAAAGCCGCGTAGCAGTCCTGAATCAGACGGACACCCTCGTCCAGCGTTTCGCCGGTGCGAAACACCGCGGCGTTGTTCTGCATGATCCGCTGCATGCGCAGGCGCAAGTCTGCGGTCGATGTGTCACCATTTGCGGTTCGCACCCGTTCCAACCGCCCCAGCGCGGTATCGGTTGCCTCTTGCGGCGCGGGTTTGGGTTGGGCGCCCGGTGTCAGGGTTTCGGCGCAGCGGTTGGCCGCGGCACGGCCGAACACCACCAGATCGAGCAAAGAGTTCGAGCCCAGGCGATTGGCGCCGTGCACGGACACGCAGGCCGCCTCACCGATTGCCATCAAGCCGGGCACCACATGATCCGGGTCGCCGTCCTTCAAAGTGACCACCTCACCGTGGTAGTTGGTGGGTATGCCTCCCATGTTGTAGTGCACGGTCGGCAGCACCGGGATGGGTTCCCGGGTGACATCCACGCCGGCAAAGATTTTGGCGCTCTCGGCGATCCCCGGGAGGCGCTCATTGATTACCTCCGGCCCGAGGTGTTCGAGGTGCAGGTGAATGTGGTCGCGTTCTTCGCCCACGCCCCGGCCCTCCCTAATCTCCACGGTCATTGACCGTGACACCACGTCCCGCGAGGCCAGATCTTTGGCGTTGGGTGCGTACCGTTCCATGAAACGCTCGCCCTCGGAGTTGGTCAGGTAGCCCCCCTCTCCGCGCACACCTTCGGTGATCAGACATCCCGCCCCATAGATGCCCGTGGGGTGGAACTGGACGAACTCCATGTCCTGAAGCGGTATCCCGGCACGGGCGGCCATGCCGCCGCCGTCGCCAGTGCAGGTGTGGGCCGATGTGCAGGAGAAGTAGGCCCGCCCATAGCCGCCGGTGGCCAGCACCGTCATATTTGCGTTGAACCGATGCAGCGTGCCATCCACCATGGATAAGGCGATGACACCGCGGCATGCCTCACCATCCATCAGCAGGTCGATGGCGAAGTACTCGACGAAAAACTCCGCATCGTGCCGCAGCGCCTGCTGGTAAAGGGTGTGCAGCATTGCGTGTCCGGTTCGATCGGCTGCGGCGCAGGTCCGCTGGGCTTTACCCTCCCCGAAGTTGGTGGTCATTCCGCCAAATGGACGCTGGTAAATCTTCCCGTCCTCAGTTCGCGAAAATGGCAGCCCGTAGTGCTCCAACTCAATAATGGCGGGGATTGCCTCGCGGCACATGTACTCGATGGCATCCTGGTCGCCGAGCCAGTCCGATCCCTTGACTGTGTCGTACATATGCCACCGCCAGTCATCCGGACCCATGTTGCCCAAGGCGGCCGACACGCCACCCTGGGCCGCAACCGTGTGCGAGCGTGTCGGGAATACCTTGGTGACGCAGGCCGTTTTCAAACCCTTCTCAGCCATGCCGAAGGTGGCTCTAAGTCCGGCACCGCCGGCGCCCACGACAACCACGTCGTAATTGTGGTCGGTAATGCTGTACTGGTTGGACATGACGTCAGGCGCCTCCAAATGCGATACGCAGCACGGACACGACGGCTATGGCACCGAGCAGGAAAGTGACGAACTTCATCCCCAGCAGGGAGGCCACCTTAGTCCCCTCACTGTGCACGTAGTCTTCAATCACCACCTGCAGCCCGAGCTGTGCGTGGTAGAAGGTCGCGACCAGAAGCAGCACCATCAGGGCGGTCTGTATCGGTGACTGAAGCCAGCTGACCAGGGCGGCGTGGTCCTGGCCCACCAGCCCGATCAGCGAAATCACAAACCAGATCACCAACGGCACCAGTGCCACCGCGGTGAGACGTTGAGCCCACCAGTGGGCGACGCCCTCCTTGGCCGATCCCAGCCCTTTTGCTTGGGCAAGCGGAGTACGTATGCTCATGATTTCCTCGATGCGCTCAGGCGATGATCCAGGTCAACACGGTCAAGATGGCCGCCATCCCGACGACGATCTTCCCAGACAGATAAACGGTCTCCAGATCGAATCCGTTGCCGGTATCCCAGTACAAGTGCCTCAGGCCGTTGGCCAGGTGGTAGTACAAGGCGAAGGTCCAGCCGAACAGCAAAAGCTTCACCAGCCAGCTGTCCAGCACCGCCTGAGCGGCCCGATAGCTGTCGGCTCCGTCAGCGGCTGCCACAAGCCAGTAAACCAGCACCAGTGTACCCACCGCCAGCGCAACGCCGGTCAGTCGATGGGTGATGGACAAAACCGCCGTCAGCTGCGGTCGGTAGACCTGTAGATGCGGTGAGAGTGGACGATTGTCGGTCGGCATCTGTACTTCCTCGTCTCTGCAAACCCATCCATTCAATCGGCCACTGCCGACCCGATGGGCTTGATGGTCGCGGGATACAGGCGCAGGCAAACGTGGCTGGCACCGCGCCCACGCCCTTGAGTGTCCAATATGTGGCGGCTGGACTAGTTGCTGACTTCCGGTTCTGGGCCCCCAGCCCGTAGCGTCAGAAGTCGATACAACGCCCGTTCTTCTCCCAGTCACCGTATCGCGTTGGATCCAGGCCGCCGCGTCCACCCACTTCGGTGGGCAGCCGATCCGGTTTTTTGTGGTTGGGATCGGCCGACGGGTGCACGGTCTCTCGGACTGGATTGCTCTGTTTGACTTTGTGTTCCAACTCACACCCCTGCTGTGCCTTCGGTGGCTTGCTGACGGCGCTTCGGGCCTGACTGGCCAGGGCCAATTGATGCAGCGCAAAATTGCGCCCATATATTGCCGCCCGGAGCGGTTTTTTGCAATTCGCCCGAGCCGCTCTGGCTGGAGGCCAAGTCTGGGATCCTCTACCATAGCGACCGGTCAAGAAACGACGGCGGCGAATCTATGAACTCCGAGTGGCGCGAACAACTCGAACGGTCTGGCGCGGTGTTTCAGGGCGACCAGGTCGTCTCTTTCGGGGATGCCGGAGCCGAAGCGGCGGCTGCTGACGAAGACCTGATCGCGGACCTGTCTCACTATGGCCTGTTACAAGTGACCGGACAGGATGCCGCCGAGTTCCTCCAAGGACAGTTGACCAACGACATCCGACAGGTTAGTCCCGGCCGCTCCCAACTGAGCGCCTACTGTAATCCCAAGGGGCGCATGCTCGCTGTGATGCGGGTAATTCGTCGTGGCAGTGCTTTTCTTCTGCAAATGCCGTTGTCGCGGCTGGCGGCTGTGCAGTCACGACTTCGGATGTACGTGATGCGGGCAGACGTGCTGTTGCAGGACGCAAGCGATAAGCTGGTGGTCATCGGCCTGTCGGGCGAGGGTACGGCAGGATTGTTGAGGGGAATTGTGGACCAGGTGCCGGATTCGGTCTCCGACAGCTGCGACGGCGCGGTGACGGTGATTCGGTTGCCGGGTACCAAACCTCGCTTCGAACTGATTGCCGAGCCGGCGACGGCGTCCGAGTTGTGGCGTCGGCTCGGTGACCTGACCGCGGTCGGGCCTGACGTGTGGGGTCTGCTGGATGCCCTGGCCGGGGTGCCGGAAGTGCACGAGGCTACTGTGGAGGCTTTTGTGCCGCAGATGGCAAACCTAGACCTCGTAGAAGGGATCAGCTTTACCAAGGGGTGTTACACCGGCCAAGAAGTGGTGGCCAGAAGTCACTATCTGGGCAAGGTTAAACGCCGTATGTACGGTCTCAGCTTGGCAGCGGGCCCGCGGCCAGAGCCCGGCCAGGCGATACTGCAGGTGGACGATCTCAACGAACCGGCACAGGTGGGACGTCTGGTCGCGGCTTTTCCGGACGCGGTCGGTGGTTACCGGGGGCTTGCGGTGCTGCAGACATCGGCCGATGGAACAGCCCTGCATCTGGCAGAAGCCGACGGGCCAGCGCTGGCCCTGGAGACTCTGCCCTACGAACTGCCTGCGGACTGAGCAAGCATGGCGAACAGATCGCTGGCCGGTTTTGGTCGGCCCACGTAGTGACCCTGGGCATAGTCGATTCCGAACTCGCGCAGCAATGTCAGGGTTTCAGCATTTTCGACGTATTCGGCTATCGTTCGTTTGCCAAACCCTGCGGCAACCTGGCTCAGGGCGCGTACCAGAATCTGATCATCCACACTGCGCGCCAGCTGGGTTATGAACGAACCGTCAATTTTGACGAAATCGATCGGCAGTTGCTTGAGATAGTAGAAGGAAGAAAACCCCACGCCGAAGTCGTCCAGTGCGAAATGACATCCCAACGACTTGATGTCCGTCATCAACCGTCTGGCGGCAGCGAAATCCGCTACCGCCGCGGTTTCGGTAATCTCCAGGATGACGTGCGTGGGGTTGACGTCGGTGCGGCGCAGTTCAGACTCCAGATGGCCGAGCAATCCCTCATCGCTCAAGGCATGGGCGGACAGATTCACGGAAAAATGAACGTCGTAGCCCATTGCGGCCACATCCGCCAGCAGCTCCAAAGCTTTGCTCACCACCCGCCGGTCCACCTGATGGATGAGTCCGTTTCGCTCCGCGGCATCGATGAACGGGGCGGGCGCCATCACCGCACCACTTGCGTCCCTGATCCGCAGCAGCACCTCGTAATGCGATACGGCTCCCCGGGCTATGTCGTATATGGGTTGCAGATAGAGTACGAAGTAATCTTCCGAAAGGCCCTCTTCCACCTTGGCTTTCCAGTAGACATTGTGCTTGATCCGCTCCAGCGCACCATCTGTCTCACGGTACAGCCGCCACTGGGCCTGACCGGCTTCCTTTGCTTCGTAAAGGGCCAGATCCGCTTTGGTCAGGAGGTCGCCAGCATCGGTGCCGTGATCCGGCAGCAGCGAAATGCCCAGACTGGCTGTGATCATCTGACGTCCCTGGCCCGGGCTTTCGATGCCTGCGACGATGGCGAGGACCTGGTCGGCGATGCTTGCCACGTCTTCGCTGCGCACGCCCTCCAGCAGCAGGGCGAATTGATCGCCACCCAGGCGGGCCACGGTCACGGCGCTCACCATCTCGGCGCGCAGGCGATCCGCCACCATTTTGAGCAGCGCATCGCCAGCGTGGTGGCCGCGGGTGTCGTTGACGAATTTGAAGTGATCCAGATCCAGCGCCAAAAGGGCGCCATTCCAGTGATGTCTCTGGCTTTTGCCGGCCATCTCGACCAGCGTCTGCTGCAACGCGTTCCGGTTCGGCAATCCAGTCAGGGGATCGTGTAGGCTCAGCCAGGACAGGCGATGTTCCGCCTCTTTGCGTTCGGTAATGTCAAGACCGACCGACAATACACGTGCTTCAGTATCGGTGGTGCTGGCAAGAGGCGAGTGATACCAGGTCACGGTACGCATGCTGCCGTCCCGGCAGCGGAGCATCGACTCGTGCCTGAGGCTTTTACGGTGTCCCAGAGCCAGCTCTTTGAGATGGTCGGGCAGGTCGGGCAGCACGCTGTCTGTCGACAGCAGCCCCGAGAACTGTCGGCCCTCCATGCTGGCGCCCATGTACCCCGTCATGGTTTCGCCATATCGATTGACCGAAAGCACCTGGCCGAGACGATCCTGAGTCAGGATGATGACCTGTGCGGTGTCCAGAAGGCTCTGGACGAAATCCCGCTCCGCCGATAACTCATCCATGCGGCGCGACAACGCACGATTCCGGTCGGCCACGGTGCCCTCCAGCGCCTCAAGCTGGTGCGACACCTCGACCGCCGTGTCATCCAGTACGTCCACCTCATCCCGCAATCCTCGGCGCCGCGCATGGATCGCAATCTCGTCGCGAACGCGGGAGAATGCGCCTGTGGCCAGCAGCGGAAGCTTATCCGCTGTGCGTCTCAGCCTGGACAATGGGCCCCAGATCAGAACGGCGAGCAGAATCTCCGACAAACCCCATCCCACTAAACCGATCAGCAGGCTTTGACGGGTGCCTTGACGAATCGCCTGTAGAGCGTCGGTCACATCTGAGATACCCAGCACTCGCACCTGTGGGTCCACCGAACCGACTACCGGACCGCTGCTGAGGGGTTGCACTGAAAGCTCACTGACGTCGTAAAAGCGGCCCTCTATTTCTATGGGGGTCAGGTCTCGATCGCCCAAATCGCGTGCCTCCGCAAGCGCCTGCAATACGGGCAGGCTGTGGTTGCGATTGGTCAGGGCGACGATGCGAGCATTCCAGGGCTCAATGTGAATCCGGTCCGTGGCTGGAGCATTCCCCGCCGGAACCAAAAACGCAATGTTGTCTCCGGTGATGCGTTTGAATTCGAGCACCAGTTCGGCGATGGATCGTCCCAGTACGACCACGCCGGCGCTGTTGCCGTGAACCAGCATAGGCGCCGCGGCGAACAGTGCGCAGACACGATGGCAATCCAGCCCGATGACCGGTACTTCCTTGGCCAACACCTCGGCAACCCAGGTCTCGGCCAGACCGGCCCTGGGTCCGGGTTGGCCGGGCGTGTCCCATTGGGCGAGGGCGACTCCGGAGCTGTCGTAGAAGCTTACCCGATCGATGTCCATGTCCAGTTGGAACACGGGCCAGCTCGCATCGAACCGTTGAGCAAGTACCAGAGCGTCGGCCTCGTACAAGGCCTGTTGCAATCCCGAGGTCAGCGGCAGCATTGCGCCCACTTCCTCGAGTCGCCGCAATGAATTGGACAATGCGGTGGAAATCTGGCGGCTGCCCTGCGCACGCGCATCAGTGCGCTGAATCTGGAACTGGTCGCTAAGATTGATGTATGCGATCGCGGTGTAGGCGCCCGCGCCCATGAGGAGCACCAGGCTGGTTAGCAGCAGCGCTTTCCACTTCAGGCTCAGAAACACGCCGCCGGGTGCAGGCTCACCGATCCCGTCCGGCCGGTCAGCCCGGGCGGTGTACTGTTCGCCCTTTGGATCTGCCTGTGCTCGCGACTCCGTCAGCAAATCTGTTGCCTCCGCCCGGTGCCATCCAGACGTGCCCGCACCGATACTGGCGCATCGGCTTGATTGAGAAACTGATCAGTGAGGATACAAATGTGTCCCGCAGGATACGCCTAAAACAGACGCAACGCACCCTGAATTGTCATTCGACACAGACGTTTGCGCGGATCATGTTTGGGGTGTCTACTCGGCGCGCATGTGGGGGAACAGCAGCACATCCCGAATCGACGGCGAGTCGGTGAACAGCATCACCAGGCGATCGATGCCGATGCCCTCACCTGCCGTCGGCGGCATACCGTGTTCCAGCGCACGCAGATAGTCGTGATCGAAATGCATGGCCTCGTCATCCCCCGCGTCCTTTTCCTCGACCTGTTTGCGGAAGCGCTCCGCTTGATCTTCATAGTCATTCAATTCCGAAAAACCGTTGGCGATCTCGCGTCCACCGACGAACAGCTCGAATCGATCGGTCACCGTCGGATCGCGATCATTGCGGCGGGCCAGCGGGGAGACCTCCGTCGGATAGGCGGTGATGAAGGTCGGGTCCGACAAGCGGTGCTCGACGGTGTTCTCGAAAATTTCTACCTGGAGCTTGCCCAGCCCCCAGGTGGCCTGAGTGCGAATCCCCAACTCCTCCGCCAGCGCCCGGCACTGGGGCAGATCCTCAACCTGGGCGCCATCGAACGTGTTGAACGCCAGTATGGACTCTTTCAGTGTCATTCTACGAAACGGCTTGGCGAAATCGAAACGATCGCCCTGATAGGACACTTCGGCTTGGCCGAGGATGCTCGTCGCCATGCTGCGTAGCAAATCTTCGGTCAGGTTCATCAGGTCGTGGTAATCGGCATAGGCCTGATAAAACTCCAGCATGGTGAACTCTGGGTTGTGCCGGGTTGACAGGCCTTCGTTTCGAAAATTCCGGTTGATTTCATAGACCCGTTCAAAGCCGCCCACCACCAGCCGTTTGAGAAACAACTCCGGGGCGATACGTAGAAACAGTTGCATGTCCAAGGCGTTGTGATGGGTCATGAACGGGCGCGCTGTGGCGCCGCCCGGGATCGCCTGCATCATTGGGGTTTCGACTTCCATGAAATCCAGCGCGTCGAAATAGGTTCGAATGAAGCGAATGACCTGAGACCGGATAAGAAACGTGGCGCGGCTGCTCTGATTCATGATCAGATCGAGATGGCGCTGGCGATAGCGTTGCTCGGTATCGGTGAGCCCGTGGAATTTTTCCGGCAGTGGACGAAGTGACTTCACCAGCAGGCGAATCTCATCCACCTTAACCGACAACTCTCCGGTTCGGGTGCGGAATAAAACGCCTTCAGCGCCGATGATGTCACCGAGATCCCAGCCCTTGAACGCCTGATAACGGCCTTCGGGCAGGGTGTCCCGCTGGATGAACAGCTGAATTCGGCCGGACATATCCTGGAGGTGGGCAAAGCTTGCCTTGCCCATGACCCGCTTGGACATGAGGCGCCCCGCCAGGGCCACCCGACGCCCCGCCTCGTTCAGGGCATTCTGGTCCTGGGATTCGTACTCCACCAGCAGTTCGCCCGCGACGGTGTTGCGCCGAAAATCATTGGGGAAAGCTTCGCCCTCGGCACGCAGCGCGCTCAGCTTGTCGCGCCGCTGTGCGATCAGTCTGTGTTCGTCTTGTTGTTCGGTCATGGTTGTCCAATGCGTGTCCGCGTCACGTATTCAGAGCCCACTTTTCAGGCTGGCTTCGATAAACGGGTCGAGATCGCCGTCCAGGACCGACTGGGTATTGCCGATCTCGACGTTTGTGCGGAGATCTTTGATACGGGACTGGTCCAGCACATAGGAGCGGATCTGGTTGCCCCAACCGATGTCAGATTTTGTGTCCTCCACAGCCTGCTGATCGGCGCGCCGTTTCATCATCTCCGACTCGTACAGTTTCGCTTTGAGCTGCTTCATGGCGGTGGCCTTATTCTTATGCTGCGACCGGTCATTCTGGCACTGGACAACGATTCCGCTGGGCAAATGGGTGATACGGACCGCCGATTCGGTGCGGTTTACATGCTGGCCACCGGCACCGCTTGCGCGATACACGTCGATTCTCAAATCCGCCGGATTGATGTCCACCTCCACCTCATCGTCCACTTCGGGTGAGACAAACACGGCGGCAAACGAAGTGTGGCGGCGATTGCCCGAGTCGAACGGAGATTTGCGCACCAGACGATGGACACCCGTTTCGGTTCGCAGCCAGCCAAAGGCATACTCACCGTCAAAGCGGATGGTTGCGCTTTTGATGCCCGCCACTTCGCCAGGCGACACCTCCAGCAACTCGGTCTTGAATCCACGGCGCTCACCCCAGCGCAGATACATCCTGAGCAGCATCTCCGCCCAATCCTGGGCTTCGGTGCCACCGGAACCGGCCTGGATGTCGACGAAGGCGGGGCTGGGGTCCATTTCGCCGGCAAACATGCGGCGAAATTCCAGATCTGCCACCCGTCGCTCCAAAGCTTCCAGGTCACGCACCACCTCGGCGACCGTCTCGCGGTCCTCTTCCTCGCCAGCCAACTCCAACAGTTCTCGTGCGTCTCCGAGGCTGTTGCCCACGTCTTCCAGGGTTTGAACCACAGTCTCAAGCTGAGCACGCTCCCGGCCCAACGCCTGAGCCCGCTCCGGGTCGTTCCAGATGTCCGGGGCTTCCAGTTCCCGGGTTACTTCGGTCAATCTGTCTTGCTTTTCCGCATAGTCAAAGATACCCCCTGAGGGCTTCGCTGCGGCCCTTGAGGTCTTCGATTCGGACGATGTACTGATTCAGTTCCATGCTGTGCTCTGTCAATTTTCGGTCGCGAATGCGGTGACCCGGGCCCGAATAAAGTGTTTGATCTGCTCTACGTCCGCATCCATGACCGTCACCTTTTGCGGGCGCCCTTCGATGCCGCGGTACCGCTCGGGCCGCGGCGGCGGAATCCCTAGAGCCTCTACGATGGTGTCCTCGAACTTCACCGGCAAAGCTGTTTCAAGGCAAATCATCGGCACTCCGGGCTCCCGGTAGGTCTGCGCCACCTGAAGCCCGTCCGCGGTATGTGGGTCGACGATTCGGCCAAAGCGTTGATACGCATCCCGTATGGTCTGCAGGCGGTTCTCGTGGTGGCTGCTTCCGGACACGAACCCAAAGCGCTGGATTGCATCGAACGCCGCCGTCCCGGCCAGGCTGAAACTGCCGGCGGACTCGACCTGGCCGAACAGCGCGCGCACTCGCGCCGCATCCTGCCCGACCAGATCGTACACGAAACGCTCAAAATTCGAGGCTTTGGATATGTCCATGGACGGACTGCTGGTCCGATGCACCTCGATGCTGGGGCGCGGACGGTAGTCACCGCTGCGAAAAAACTCATGTAGCACGTCGTTTTCGTTGGTGGCCACCACCAGGTGGCGGATCGGCAGTCCCATCTGCCGGGCGATATGGCCAGCGCATATGTTGCCGAAGTTCCCGGACGGCACCGAAAACGATACCGCCTCGCCGACCTGACGGGTTGCCGCAAAATAGGCTTTGAAGTAGTAGACGATCTGGGCCGCCACCCGGGCCCAGTTTATGGAGTTGACGGTGCCGATCCGGCAAGCCCGTTTAAAGGCGCCGTCGGCGCTGACCGCCTTGACGATGTCCTGACAATCGTCGAACACGCCGCGGATGGCAATGTTGTGGATGTTTGGCTCGTCCAGCCCGAACATCTGCGCACGCTGAAAGGCGCTCATGCCCTGTTCCGGCGAGAGCATGAAGACTTGCACGTGGGATTTGCCGAGCATGGCGAACTCAGCGCTGGAGCCGGTGTCTCCGCTGGTGGCGCCGAGTATGTTCAAGTCCCGGCCCTGCCGGGCCAGCACATACTCGAACAGGCCACCCAGCAGTTGCATCGCCATGTCCTTGAACGCAAGCGTCGGCCCGTTGGATAGACCCAACAGGTAGAGGCCGTCCTCCAGCTTGTTCAAACCTGCAATGTCGGTGCTGCCGAACACATCGGCGGTGTAGGTTCTGGCGATGAGAGGGCGCAGATCCGACTCGGGAATGTCGGACATGAACGGCTGCAACACCTGAAACGCAAGGGCCGCATAATCCAGTTCGCGCCATGTCTCCAGGGTGGCGGAATCGACCTGGGGATAGCGTTCGGGCACGGTCAGACCCCCGTCGGGCGCCAGACCGCCGATCAGTATGTCGGTGAAGGAACAGGGTGTCATACCACCCCGGGTGCTGACGTAACGCATACCTGAAATGCTCTCCCCGGAATCCGAATCGGCGGATTATACCGATTCCCCATCCCCCGTGTCGGCCCGGCCGCCAGCCGCGCCTCCTGAGACCGCTACCGGCTCGAGATGTGCGACATTCAGCTGCGGCATCGAGATGCCGCGGTACCGATTCACCTCCAGGCGATAGATTACGCGCAGCTTGGCTCCCGGACTGAGTTCGTTTTCCGGGGCGTCGTGATTGAAGGCAATCGCATCCACTACAGAACCGTCCTCCAGAAGCCTCAGGCGCAGCTTGAGGTGTCCCTCGCCCACTGGACGGGCGGAAACCAGCTCGAACTCGTTATCGAAGCTGGGTTCGGGAAAAGCCTGCCCCCAGGGCCCGGCGATGCGCAGGCGCTCGGCCGTTTCCAGATCGAACTCGCTCGCTGCCAGCGGGCCGTCGGTGACAAGCGTGCGCTCAAGTTCCCCGGCCGAGAGTCGTTTGCGGACCGCCTCATCGAACTGCGTAGTGAATCGTTCCAGATGACTTGCCGGCAGGGTCAGACCCGCCGCCATGGCATGGCCGCCAAAGCGAGTTATCAGGTCCGGCGCTCCGCTTGCGATGTCCGCCAGCAGGTCGCGCATATGCAGCCCCGGAATCGAGCGGGCCGAGCCTTTCAGTTCCGTGCCATCGCCCGCGAACACGACGGCCGGTCGATGGAATCGCTCCTTCAGACGAGCAGCGACGATCCCCACCACGCCGGGATGCCACCCCGACCGGTGGACGCAGATGCCAAAGGGCGTTTTACCGGCGGAGTCAGCAAAGTTCTCCACGTACTCCTCGGCCTGTTGGCGCATGTCCGCTTCCACCGCCCGCCGGGTTCTGTTCAATTCATCCAGCACCGTCGCCAGTCGCTGAGCGTGCCCCGGGTCATCCGTCAGCAGGCATTCGATGCCGATGGACATGTCCTGCAGCCGACCGGCCGCATTCAGACGCGGGGCCAGGGCGAAACCAATATCGGCGCAGGTCAATCGGTTAAGATCGCGACCGGCCACGGCCGCCAAGGCGCGGATGCCAGCGCTGCATTGGCCGCTGCGAATCCGTCTCAGGCCCTGCTCCACCAGAATCCGGTTGTTCTGGTCCAGGGGCACCAGGTCAGCCACCGTACCCAGCGCCACCGTATCCAGCAGTTCGGCCAGATTCGGCGTGGCCATACCGCGGGCGCGCCGCGCCGCCCGCAGCGCCAGAAGCAGATAGAACATCACACCCACGCCGGCCAGGTTTTTACTGGGAAATCCGCAGTCCGGTTGGTTCGGATTGACGATGGCCTCGGCGGCAGGCAGTTCTGTTCCCGGCAAATGATGATCGGTGACAATGACCTTCATGCCTTCGGCACGGGCCGCAGCAACCCCGTCGATACTGGCTATGCCGTTGTCGACGGTGATCAGGAGTTGCGGTGAATCCTCGGCCGCGACGGCGACGATTTCCGGTGTCAAGCCGTAGCCGTACTCAAACCGGTTGGGCACGAGATAGTCCACCCGCCGGGCGCCCAGCCGACGCAGACCCCGCACCGCGACCGCGCAACTGGTCGCCCCATCGGCGTCGAAGTCACCGACGATCAGTATGCGGTTGTCATTAAGGATGGCGTGTTCCAGTAATGCCACCGCCTCGGTCATCCCCCGCATCGAAGGTTTCAGCAGGCCGGACAAGGCAGGATCCAGTTCGGCGGCCGACTGGATGCCGCGGGCGGCATAGACCCGCCTGAGCAAAGCGGGCCAATGAGTTGGTAACAGAGCCGGGTTCCCGGGTGGGCGTCGGACGATTGTCGGATTCACGGTGCCGCCCGCCACCTTTGCAGCGGCCGAGTCCGGCGCCACAAGCGCCACGCCTGTCGTATGCCGGAACGCAGGCACAGGCCGCGCCCGGGATACAGCCAGACCGTGTCGATTTTCCGGCGTTTCAAGGCCTGCTCGAGCGGGACAAACCAGTCTCGTTCGAACCGTTCGATGACGCCTGGCCGAGCGCGTGGGTCGGCTTGCGGCTCGGGCAGCACGTCGGGTCCGAAAAAGACCACGGCGCGCGCGGCCTTCTGACCATTTAGCATGTTGCCAAGATCAGGCGGCAATGGCGCATGTGCCCAGCCCGCCCAATGAGCGAGCCCGCTCAGTAGAAGATCGTCGCCATAGGCAATGCCTTGCGCCGGCACGGTCTGCGGCAACACGCCGCCGCCCCACGGCCAAACGCTGTTCACAACGGGCAGCCCGCGTTGTTCGCGGGCCGAATTGACGGGATGGCCGGCCAGGAGCATCTGCAGTTCGGTCATGTACCGATGCCAGAGTGGTCCCGCGCTTCCCCTCGGCAGATCGCTGGCGATGTCCCGATCGATACAGTTCTGCGGTCCCAGGGTGAACAGTTCAGGCGTTTCGGGCAGATGGACATACCAGCGCCCTACTGCGGTGAAATCCAAAGTGAGGCCATATTCTGCCAAGTGCGCGGCGCAACTCAAACCCAGGGCCTGATTGTCTTCAGACCCAAGCTGCAGGTCATCCGGGTTTGTCATCATGATTTCCCGGGCCCCGGCCCGAAGATGGACCGGATCCAGGCGCAGCCAGTAACCGTCCGGACGTTCCCCTGTATCGATGGTTCTGGTCAGCGCCGCAACCGGCAGTGCGCTTTCCTCGTCCACCAGGCCAAAGCAGGCACACAATTGAACGACGCTTGACGCGGGCGCCGGTTGCATATCCGCTCGGGACAGCAAACGCTCCAGGCCGGGCGCCCGCACTGATTCCTCCGCCTGCTCTCCGGTCCACCGCGTTCGACCCAGAAGGCCGGGCAGCAGAAAATGGAGTTGAATCATGGCTGTCGGTCGCGGTCCCGTACCGGTGACCGCCGCATCATGCGCTGTTCAACATCTCGAGGCGGATTCGGGTCACTTTGCCCTGGGTGGTGTCCAGGGCCTCGATCCGGGCCAGCGCTTTATCCATCTGTGATTCCAGCACCCGGTGGGTTAGCATGATGATGGGGACGTGGGGAGTGCCGGCGGTGGGCTCTTTTTGGATTATGGCCTCGATGCTGATGTCAGCATCGGCCAGGATTCGGGTGACGTCGGCCAGCACCCCGGGTCGATCGACCGCCTGCAAGCGAAGATAATAGGCGGTTTCAACCGCGCTGATGGGCAAAACCGGGTCATCCGACAGGGCATCGGACTGGAAGGCCAGATGGGGCACCCGGTTACCCGGGTCCGTGGTCAGGGTTCGCACCACGTCCACCAGGTCGGCTACCACAGCCGATGCCGTGGGTTCGGCCCCTGCGCCCGGGCCGTAATATAGCGTGGGGCCCAGTGCATCGGCTTTGATCAACACCGCGTTCATTACCCCTTCCACATTGGCGATCAGCCTGCGTTGCGGCACCAGGGTAGGATGGACCCGCAGTTCCACGCCCCGGGCGCTGCGCCGGGCAATCCCCAGGTGCTTGATCCGATAGCCCAGTTCCTCGGCATAGAACACATCCGCGCGGGTGATGTGGCTTATGCCCTCGGTATAGACCCGATCGAACTGCAGCGGCACGCCGAATGCGAGAGATGCCAAGATGGTCAGTTTGTGCGCCGCGTCGATGCCTTCGACATCGTAGGTCGGGTCGGCCTCGGCATAGCCCAGGCGCTGCGCCTCCTCGAGCACGTCGGTGAAATCTCGACCCTTGTCGCGCATCTCGGTCATGATGAAGTTGCCGGTGCCGTTTATGATTCCGGCGAGCCACTCGATCCGATTGGCGGCCAGGCCCTCGCGTATCGCCTTGATGATGGGGATACCGCCGGCGACGGCTGCCTCGAACGCCACCATGACGCCCTGCGCCTGGGCCGCTGCGAAAATCTCGTTGCCGTGCAGAGCGATCAGGGCCTTATTGGCGGTGACCACGTGCTTACCATGGGCAATGGCATTGAGTACCAAGGTCCGGGCCGGTTCCAGGCCACCCATCAGTTCGACCACCACCGATATTTCGGCATCGCGCACCACGCGCTCTGCGTCGTCGCTGATCTCCAGTCGTTCGAATCCGGCGGATCGGGCGCGCGCGGTGTCGCGCACCGCCACTGCGCTGACCTGGATACCCCGCCCGGCTCGCCGGGTGATCTCCGCTGCATTTCGACGTAGAACAGTCACCGTGCCGCGGCCGACGGTGCCCAGGCCCAACAAGCCCACCTTGACAGGATTCACACCTGGTCTCCCACGCTGTCCGTCATATCGAAACCGTGACCCCGTCGCGACGAAGCATTTGCCGGATGCCACGCACAGCCTGCCGGGTTCTGTGTTCGTTTTCGATCAGTCCGAAGCGTACGTGATCGTCACCGTACTCCCCGAAGCCAATGCCCGGTGCCACCGCCACTTTGGCCTCGTGAAGCAGTTTCTTGGAGAATTCCAAGGATCCCATTTCACGGTAAACCTCTGGAATTTTGGCCCAGGCGAACATGGTTGCTCTTGGCGGCACGATATCCCACCCGGCTGAATTCAAGCCGTTACACAGCACGTCGCGTCTCTGCAGGTAAGTCTGACGAATCTCGGAGACGCAGTCCTGGGGACCTTCCAGTGCGGCGATCGCAGCCACCTGAATCGGCGTGAACATGCCGTAGTCGAGATACGATTTCATTCGTGCCAGGGCGGCGATCAATTTCTCATTGCCCAGCATGAATCCGACCCGCCAGCCCGGCATGTTATAGCTCTTGGAAAGGGAAAACGATTCCACCGCGATCTCTCTGGCGCCGGGCACCTGGAGTATCGACGGCGCCCGGTAACCGTCAAACACGATGTCTGCGTAGGCTAAGTCGTGCACCAGCCAGATTCCGTGCTCCCGGGCGATGGTCACCACCTGCTCGAAGAACGGCAGGTCGACGCATTGGGCGGTCGGATTGGCGGGAAAGTTCAGCACCAGCATCTTGGGCTTTGGCCAGGAGTCACGGATCGCCTTGGACAATTCGGCGAAAAAATCCCCCCCCGGCACCATGGGCACATGGCGGATATCGGCCCCGGCAATGACAAAACCGTAGGGGTGTATCGGGTAAGCCGGGTTGGGTACCAGCACAGCATCCCCCGGTTCCACCGTCGCCAACGCCAGGTGAGCCAGGCCCTCTTTGGAGCCAATGGTGACGATCGCCTCAGTCTCCTGATCCAGATCAACGTCGTAGCGTCGCTTGTACCAGCCGCAGATGGCGCGTCGCAGCCGTGGAATGCCCCGGGACATGGAATAGCGATGGGTGTCCGGACGTTTCGCAGCCTGGATCAGTTTTTCCACGATATGTTGCGGGGTCGGCCGATCCGGGTTGCCCATCCCAAAATCGATGATGTCCTCACCCCTGGCCCGGGCGGCCGCTTTCAGATCGTTTACGATGTTGAAGACATACGGCGGGAGACGTCGGATGCGTGGAAAGTCCTCGTTCACGGACAGACACCGGTGGCTGGACATCAGGGCGAGGCGAAGGTAAAGGGGAAACCCCGGGCTGTCAACGCGCCGCCGCTGACGCGCCGGGTTGTATACTGAAGCGATCGAGGCGACGGTGGGCGTGGAAGCATGAAACTCAGTCTAGAATTCGGGCCGGACGAATTTCAGATTCGTGGTTACGGGCGAGATGGGATCCGGGTGGGTGAGCGTACTTTGACGCGCAGCTTCATTCTCAGTGCCCGCGGCGTAATCGACGATTGGCCGCCGATTAATCGACTTACGCTCAGAGCAGAGCACCTACAAACCATGGTAGATTTGGCGCCGGAGGTGGTAATCATCGGCATTGGGGACCGGCTTGAATTCCCACCGCCGGCAGTGCTCCGGCCGCTGGTGGAGTTCAATGTCGGCGTCGAGATTATGTCCACGGATGCCGCCTGTCGAACCTACAACGTACTACACGGGGAATATCGGCACGTGGTGGCGGGGTTTCTGATTGAATCTTGAACGAATCCTGTAGTACGGCGTTTGAAGCCTGAAACGGCGATACCGTTGTCAGTCGAATAGAACTTCCCCGGAGAATCCTTCTTTCTCCAGTATTTTGCGCAGTCGTTTCAAAGCGTCTATCTGGATCTGTCTGACCCGCTCCCGGGTTACGCCGATTTCGTTTCCGACCTGTTCCAAAGTGGCCCGCTCGCGGCCGTTGAGGCCGAACCGTCGTTCCACAACCACGCGTTGCTTGTCGCTCAGCTGGCCCAGCCAGCAGCCAAGCTTGGTGTTCATGTCTTCGTCCTGAAGGACCACCGCAGGGTCTGGATGGTTGTCATCCGGAATGGCGTCCAGTAAAGACCGGTCCTCGTCTTTGCCGATGGGCGTATCCACCGAGGTAACCCGCTCGTTCAAGCCCAGCAGACGCTTGACCTCGCCGATGGGCTTGTCCATAAGCCGTGCAATTTCCTCCGCGGTGGGTTCGTGGTCCAGAGTCTGAGCGAGTTTGCGGGCGGCGCGGAGATAGACGTTGATTTCCTTGATTACGTGAATCGGCAACCGGATGGTCCGGGTCTGATTCATGATCGCCCGCTCAATGGTCTGTCGAATCCACCAAGTCGCATAGGTAGAGAAGCGAAAACCACGTTCTGGATCAAATTTCTCCACCGCGTGGATAAGACCGAGATTGCCTTCCTCGATCAGGTCCAACAGCGCAAGTCCGCGGTTCATGTAGCGACGGGCAATTTTGACAACAAGGCGCAAGTTACTCTCGATCATGCGGCGTCGGCCGGCCTCGTCCCCTTGTTGTGCCAGCCGGGCGTAGTAAACCTCTTCCTGCGGCGTCAGTAATGGCGAGTAGCCGATTTCGCCCAAATACATCCGGGTAGCATCGAGTTCGTCCTCGGTGAATTCGCGGGTGCGCGGACGACGCGACCGAACGGTAATTCCGTTAGCGGGAACCGGGCCGGCGCTGGGCTTCATTTCCAAAGTGGCGACCGGACCGTCACCTCCGTCGCTGGACCGGGTCTCGGCCGACCTTTCACTGTCGTCGCCACCGGAAGACATTCGGACTCTCCTTCATCCTGGCGCATTGACGTGCCAGAGGTGCGTTAAGTCCCGTGGACACTGATCAACGCATTGACAGCAGTGATCAATCAGCCTCGCCCTGGCAAGTAGGACAACGGATCCCTGGGACGCCCGTCATGACGTATTTCGAAGTGCACGACGGGCTTCGAGTAACCACTCCCCCTGCCCATTAGTGCGATTTCCTGTCCGCCGCGAACGAAATCGCCCTCCGCCACGTACGTTTTTCCTAAATAGCCGTACGCGCTGAGCAGGGATTCTGAGTGTTTCACGATAATAAGCCGACCGTAACCGGGAAGTCCACTGCCCTGGTAAACCACTTTTCCGTCGGCTGTTGCTCGCACCTTGGCCGCGTTGGCGGCGGCGATGTCGATACCGTTCCCGCCCGGTTTGCCGGGTTGGAAGCGCCGTGTCAGCGTGCCCTCCGCGGGCCACTGCCAGGCTTTGGGCGTGACCAGCGCGGGCGGCGTACTGGCGGCGGTTTTTGCGCTGGGTGCCGGCTCGGGTGTGGTGGTTTCTTGGGTCGGTTTGCTGGCTGTGGGCTTTGGTGTCCGGTCAATTGGTTTGGCCACCACCGGCGGTGGCATAGCCTTGACCGGAGCAGGGTCGCCGGCATTGGGTCGCGCCGCGGATGGCGCGGCGATGGCGACCGCCGCCTGCGCCCGCGCGGGCAATGACTTGCCTTGGGCGGGAGGGCCCAGGCGCAATCTCTGGCCCGTTTTCAACGCGTAGGGTGGCGCAAGGCCGTTCCAGCGTGCCAGCTCACGATAATCAAAGCCATAGCGCCACGCGAACGCATAGAGAGTGTCCCCGGCGGTAACCACCGCCGTTGCTTGGCCGGACTTCAGACTGGCGGCATCCTCCACCGGCGCCAGCGACGAACCGCCGCCGCATCCATTGATCGACAGCATTGCCACCAGGACTAGGCGGCAGCGCGAAGGTCTAGACCTGCCTGTGAAAATGCAACGCAGAAAGCGGGACGTCATGCCGGCCTTTGGGGCCATGAATCATCAGTGCCTGAAAATCAAATAGAGCACAGCGGCCAAAGCAACCGTCAGCCAGCCCAGTAGGTTCACATTTTGTCGAATTCTGGCCTCCATGGGCTCTCCTCCCCAGCGCATCAAGCCGGCAACCAGAAAGAACCGTGCGCCCCGGCCCACCAGGGATGCCAGCAGGAACGGCGGCAGTGCCATGGCCGCCGCGCCGGCGGTGATGGTGAACACTTTGTACGGTATGGGTGAGAATCCGGCCAGGAACACGGCCCAAAATCCCCAGCGATCAAACCAATCGCGCGCTTCCAGGTAGCCATCGTAGTGGCCGCTGCGATGGAGCAGCGGCTCAATCGCTTCGAATAAGAACAGCCCGATAAAATAGCCAAGCAGGCCGCCCAGGACGGAAAACAGCGTGGTCAACGCCGCAAACCGCCAAGCTTTGGCCGGCTGCGCCAGGGACATGGGCGCCAGCATGACATCCGGTGGGATCGGAAAAAACGAGGATTCGGCGAAACTCAGACCGCTGAGCAGCCATGACGCCTTCGGGTGCTTTGACCAGGTCATCACGCCCGTGTACATACGGTCGAACATCTACGCTACTCCAAACCAACCAGCAGGGGTACGAAACTGACCTTGCCCAAACGCCGTTCGTGAAACCCGTCTCGTCCGCGCTCGATGACCAGCAGCTCCTGACGCTGAGCGGTTCCGATCGGCGCGACCAGACGTCCACCCACCGCCAGCTGCGCCAGCAGCATAGCCGGCACCTCACGTGGGGCCGCGGTGACGATAATGCCGTCGAACGGGGCTTTTTGTTGCCAGCCCTGTTCGCCGCTGACATGCCGCGTGTAGATGTTGGTCAGACCCAGCTCCCTGAACAGCTCATCGGCGCGTTCGCGCAGCCGCGCAATGCGTTCCAGCGTATAGACCTGCCTGACCAGCTGGGCGAGGACCGCGGCCTGATAACCCGATCCGGTGCCCACTTCCAGGACCCGTTGCGGGCGATCCGGGGTGATCAGCGCCTCGGTCATCCTCGCCACAATCAACGGTTGGGATATGGTTTGCCCAAAACCAATGGGCAGCGCGGTGTCCTCGTACGCGCGGCTGGCCAAGGCTTCTTCCACAAACAAATGCCTGGGCGTGGTCTGCATGACCTGCAAAATGGATTCGTTCACTACCCCGGCCGATCGCAGGCGTTGGGTCAGGCGTTCCCGGGTCCGCTGCGAGGTCATGCCGATTCCCTGTCGGCGCTGATCCTGCGGAATCATCGCATCCCCAACCAGTCGGACACGGCCGTCACCATGTCGTGGCGGGTCAGATCCACCTTTAGCGGTGTTACTGACACATAACCTTCCCGAACCGCATGGAAATCGGTGCCCTCCCCTGCATCCTGCTCTTGCCCCACCATACCAACCCAGTAGATGGGACGCCCCCGGGGGTCGGTCTGGCGAATCACCGGTTCGGATCGATGCCGGTGACCCAGTCGCGTCGCCCGGAATCCCTTCAGTTCGTTCCATGGCAGATCCGGCACGTTGACATTCAGAATGGTGTCCGCCGGCACCGGGGCTTCTCGCAGGCGCATGACCAGCTCAGATGCCACGCGTGCCGCTGTCTCAAAGTGCGATTGGGGCCACGCAGCAAGCGATACGGCGATGGCCGGCCGGCCCAGGAAACGCCCCTCCATGGCGGCTGCCACGGTTCCTGAATAGAGCACATCATCGCCCAGGTTGGGGCCGGCATTGATTCCGGAAACAACCATGTCCGGCTCGTTTTCCAGCAATCCCGTAAGCCCCAGGTGTACGCAGTCGGTGGGCGTTCCGTCAACGCTATAACGGTCGGTCCCGTCAGTCTCTACCCGCAGCGGCATGTGCAGCGTCAGCGCATTGCTGGCACCGCTGCGATCCCGGTCCGGTGCCACTACTGTAACCTGGTGTTCGACGCTCAGTGCATTGGCCAGGCAGATAATTCCCGGGGCGCGGTAGCCGTCGTCGTTACTGACCAGGATTTTCATTCAGTGTGGGATCCGGTTCCGGGCGCCAGTCGGCTGCCCATGCTGTTGCAACGAGCGCCCTTGGTCCCCAGTTGTGATGTATGAGGGGCGCGACGTTAGTGTATAGATGGATGCATAGACAAGGGTTCGATTAATGCGTGCGATTCACGTGTCGATCCACAGCGGCGTCGGTCCATAATGCTTAGGGAGCCCCTGATTTGATCCGGAGGAAGCGGATTGGAGGATGAAATATGCAGCTTCAAGGCGCAGATCGCGGGTAATCGTTGCTCTGTTGCCAGTATTTGCAACGATGAAGCTGTGCATTACAGTCCCAAGATGCGCGTTCACGATATAGATCGGAGGCTCCGTAGGGCAAATGGCATGGTCATCCAGGAAGGCCGAAACTGTACTCTTGGCGCCGGATGCCTGCAACGCTTCGGGCGGGGCCAAATGGACCCGCACATGGCAACGGGTCGACCGGATACCGTTTGATGCCGGTGGTTGTGTACACTCGCGGATCGGGGCGAAGCCGGTCGGGCAACCGGTCCCATGAGGGATTCAGGACCATGAGTTCCAGCGATGATATCCCACCAGAAGATCGCGCGCTGTTCAGGACCGCGGTTCGTGATTCACGTCGGCTCGAGCATGACCGGGTGGAGCACCGGCTGCAGCGTCCCCGCCCCATACCCCATTCTCGGATCAGAGATGAAGCACAGGTATTGCGGGACCTGGTGTCCGACGAATTCCACCCCGCTGACTTCGAGACCGGCGAGGAACTCGGCTACCTTAAGCCAGGGGCCCAGCCCGTCTTGCTGAAGAAGCTGCGCCGGGGACAGTTTTCGGTCGCCGAAGGCTTAGACATGCACGGCATGACGGTGGTGGTGGCCAAGACCCAGCTGACGCTGTTTCTGGCTGAGGTCCAGCGCCGAGGAGTGACCTGCGTGCGCATCGTTCACGGTAAGGGCCTGCGCTCCAGCAACCGTGGGCCGGTGTTGAAGCACAAGCTCAACCTATGGCTTCGGCAACGAGAAGAGGTACTTGCATTTTGTTCGGCGCGTCCCAACGACGGTGGTACCGGAGCGGTTTACGTATTGCTCAGGCGCCTGCAGCCGCGTTGATGCCTGCCGCATCCCTGTACGCCACCAGTTCGCGCAACAATGCGGTCGCATAGGCGCCGCGCGGCAGTTCGAAACGCAGTTCCAGCGTTCCAGGGGCGCCGAACTGCCAGCTCAAATTGTTCGGAATGACCCTCAGCGCCCGCCGCTCCGTCTTGAGGCCGATGCGCTCGAGACCGGTCCGCTCACCAGCATAACCCACCAGGACCCGGTCTTCCGCAGCCCTGGCACACAGGGTGGCGGTCAGCCCGCCTCGACCCCACAGTGGCGCGGACGGGTGTACGTCCCCCAGCAGAGCACGTTCTCGAAGTTCCAGGTCGACCTCCTCGGCGAGAAATCCGCTGCGACTGCCTGCGAGTTGCACCTGCTCGCCGGCCAGTATCTGGTCCCAGGTCCCGGTCCGTATACGGGCATCGAGGATCTCATTGAACAGAAAACTGCGCACGGCCGAGATGGCCATGCTTCTGGCATTGCCTTTTCGCATTCGCATCCGGTCCACCAGCAGACGCCGTCCTCGGTCGAGGTTTTCTCCGTCGCGGCCGAACCGCTGCTCGGTAAAATAGTTGGGGAAGCCGGCGTTGCGAACCCGCGACAGGCGCGCAGCCAGAGACGCCGGCTCCGCCTCCAGTCCATGCAGCACAATCTCGAACCGATTACCCAATAGTGCGCCGCTGCGCAGCTTGCGCTCATGGCGGACCGCTTCGAGGATTTCTGCCCCCTCGATGCGCCAATCCTGAAAGGGGGGATTGTCCAGCCCTGGCAGATGCAGGGAAAACCATTGCTCGGTGACAGCATGTCGGTCTTTCTGGCCAGCGAAGCTAACCGCCCTGCGCGGGAGACCCGCCAGCCGTGCCAGTTGCGCTGCGACCCATTCGGTGTTTGCCTGGGTCTTACGGATGCGAAGCAGGAGATGCTCACCCTTGCCGGTGGCTTGTGCGGCACTGATCTCCCAGACTTTGAAGTCATTTGGGTCAGATCGCATAACGCCGCCACCCAGCGGTGCCCCGTGAGCCCTTGACCAATGGCGCAGGCGTTCAACCAGGGGATTCATTCGGCCGCACCGGGCTGGAGCAAACACACTGCGTGTGCGGCGATGCCCTCACCGCGACCGGTGAATCCCAGGTGCTCCGTGGTCGTGGCCTTGATGTTGACGCGCTCCGGCGCCACACCCAGATCTGCAGCAAGATGGGCGCGCATGGCGTCGATGTGCGGTCCCAAGCGCGGTGCCTGGGCAATGATGGTGCTGTCCACGTTGCCAACGCGCAGCGCCCGCGCAGCAATCTGTTCGATCACACGCCGCAGCAGGCGCCGGCTGTCGATGCCGGCGTAAGCCGGCTCGCTGTCTGGAAAATGACGCCCGATATCGCCCAGACCCGCTGCACCGAGCAGAGCGTCACACAGGGCATGAATCAGTACGTCCCCATCCGAGTGCGCGACGAGGGCACGGTCGTGCGCAATTCTGACCCCGCCCAGGACCACATGATCTCCGGGGCCGAAGGCATGCACGTCATAACCGTGCCCAATCCGAATCACGTCTCTGATCCCGCACGGTCATATGGAACGGAGCGGTCCAACAGCAAACTGGCCAGTTCGAGATCCTCGGGGTGGGTGATCTTGAGGTTGGACGGATGTCCAGGCACCAGAACGGGTCTGCCGCCCTGAGCTTCGATTGCAGCGGCTTCGTCGGTTACAGTCAGCCCCCGCGACAATACGGTTTCCAGGGCACTCCACAGCACCCCGAAGCGAAACATTTGTGGTGTCTGCGCCTGCCATAGACCCGCCCGTGGCACCGTCTCGCAGACACGGCCGTCGATCCCCCCGCGCTTGAGGGTATCACGCACAGGCACCGCCAAAAGTCCACCGATCGGGTCCCGGGCGAGGGTTGAGATCAGCCGATCGAGATCGGCCGACCGCAAGCACGGTCGCGCCGCGTCATGCACCAGAATCCAGTCATCGAACTGCAAGCGCTCGCGTAACAACTGGAGGCCATTAAAAACCGAATGGCAACGCTCTCTGCCCCCGACCGTCGTCAGCATCGGCTTCACGTCCGGTTCGACCTTGGCCCAGGGATCTTTGGCCGGCAGGACCAGAACCACTCCGTCTATGTCCGAATGCGCCAGGAACGGCGCGAGACTGTGCCCCAGTACCGTATCGCCGGCCAGCGGAAGGTGCTGTTTGGCGATGTCCCCCCCCATCCGCTGCCCGCACCCGCCGGCGGGAATGACCGCCCAATGCTGGACCGGTCGCTCATTCACTGGCCGCACCCGGCGTATCATCCGACTCCCCAAGGGTCTGGAAGAAGGTTTCGCCCTCGCGTATCAGACCAAGCTCCGTCCGGGCGCGTTCCTCAATCGCAGCATGGCCTTCACGCAGATCCCGGACTTCCGCCTCGAGCGCCCGGTTTCTGAGCCGTAGGGTTTCATTCTCTGCTTTATGGATCTCGATCGCTTCCCGCAGCAGACGTACGTCCCGGTAGCTTCCTTCCCCCAACCACAGGGGGATTTGCAGCGCCCCGAGCAGCAGCAGCAGTGCGGCGATCATCCAACGCATGACCCTACGCTCCAGGGGCTAACCCGGAAACGCCGCCATGCCCGGATACGCCGCGTTGGCACCCAGTTCTTCTTCAATCACCAGAAGTCGGTTGTACTTGGCAACGCGATCCGATCGACACAGGGAACCGGTTTTGATCTGAGTTGCCGTCGTGGCCACGACAAGATCGGCGATGGTGGTGTCCTCGGTTTCACCGGAACGGTGAGAGACCACAGCACTGTAGCCGGCCTTGGTGGCCATGGCGATGGCCTGCAGCGTCTCGGTCAGGGTGCCGATCTGATTGAACTTGATCAGTATGGAGTTGGCGATGTGCTCATCGATGCCCCGTTGCAGAATTGAGGTGTTGGTCACGAACAAATCGTCTCCAACCAGTTGAATCGAATCGCTGCACAACCGCGTCAACTCCGCCCAGCCCGCCCAATCGCCCTCGTCCATACCGTCCTCGATGGAGCGTATGGGATACCGGTTCGCCAGATCCGCCAGCCATTGGGCGAACTCAAGAGGGCTGAAAGACTTACCCTCGGATTCCAGTACATAGCGGCCGTCTTTATAGAATTCGGAGCTGGCCACATCCAGGGCGAGCTGGATATCCCCCCCGGCGGTATATCCGGCCCGCTCGATGGCCTCCAAGACGACCTCGACGGCGGCTTCGTTGGACGGCAGGTCCGGGGCGAAACCGCCCTCGTCCCCCACCGCCGTCGCCAGGCCACGATCTTTGAGCACGGTCTTGAGGGTATGGAAGATCTCGGTGCCGGCCCGCAACGCTTCGCTGAAGCTTTCAAAGCCGGTGGGCATGATCATGAATTCCTGCAAATCGACGCTGTTGTCCGCGTGGACGCCGCCGTTGAGGATATTCATCATCGGCACCGGCATGGCATGTGGGCCATTGGGGTTCAAGTGCCGGTACAGGGACAGCCCTTGGCGATTGGCCGCCGCGTGGGCGGTCGCCAAAGACACCCCCAGCAGGGCATTGGCGCCCAATCGGCCTTTGTTCTCGGTACCGTCCAGCTCGATCATGGCGGCGTCGATGCCGGCCAGATCATCCGGATCGCGGCCGATCAACAGATCGGCCAGTTCGGTCTTTACGTTGCTCACCGCTTTACGAACGCCTTTGCCCTGGAAGCGGCTGGGATCCCCGTCGCGCAATTCCACCGCTTCTCGGGTTCCGGTGGAAGCGCCGGAGGGAACGGCGGCGCGCCCCAGAGTGCCGTCATCCAACCGCACGTCAACCTGAACCGTGGGATTGCCCCGTGAATCGAGAATTTCCCGGGCATCGATACGCTTGATGGTTGACATGGTCACTCCTAAAGGGAAGGTTTGGGTTTCAATTCCTGAATGGCGCGGCAGCCGAGCCTGGATGGGCGTTGTTGACCCGCCGGGACGGACCGCTGTGGGATCTGGATGCCGGCAAACCACTGTGCCATTGCAGCAAGGCATCCGCGCCGGAATCCCGGTGAATCGAATCGCGGCGTGCATCCATATGCTGGACCGCGATCAGACCATATCCGCCTCGGCAAAGCCGGCGGCTTTGGTGACCTGATCGATGTCGCGCAGTGCCTCCAGAAGCGCTCTCATGCGCGGCAGCGGCCAGGCGTTGGGGCCATCGCTCAGTGCCTTGCTCGGATCTGGGTGCGTTTCCATGAACACACCGGCAATGCCGGCGGCCACCGCGGCCCGGGCCAGCACCGGAACGAACTCACGTTGGCCACCGGAGGCGGTCCCCTGCCCCCCGGGCAATTGCACGGAATGGGTGGCATCAAACACCACCGGACAGAGGGTGTCACGCATGACCGCCAGGGCCCGCATGTCTGATACCAGGTTGTTGTAACCGAAGGAAACGCCGCGCTCGCAGACCATGATCTGTTGATTGCCGGTCTCATGGGCCTTGTTGACCACGTGCTTCATGTCCCAGGGCGCCAGGAACTGACCTTTCTTGATGTTAACCGGCAGTCCCTGGGCGGCAACGGACTGAATGTAGTTTGTCTGACGGCACAGGAAAGCGGGGGTCTGCAGCACGTCCACCACGTCGCGCACCTCAGTCAGGGGCGTATCTTCGTGCACGTCGGTCAGCACCGGTACGCCGATCTGCCGTTGCACCTCGGACAGTATCCTGAGGCCCTCCTCCAGGCCGGGCCCCCGGAAACTTGCATGGGAGGAGCGGTTGGCCTTGTCAAAGGAGGATTTGTAGACGAAGGGTATGCCCAACTCAGCGGTCAGCGCTTTGAGCGCCCCGGCCGTATCCAGGGCAAGCTGCTCGCTCTCGATCACACAGGGTCCGGCGATGAGGAACAGGGGCCGATCGAGTCCCACTTCAAAACCGCATAAGTTCATGCGTGTGCCACCTGACTGAGACGACCCTCGGCGTGGGCCCGAGCGGCGCTTACAAAACTGGAGAACAGGGGGTGTCCGTCGCGGGGGGTGGAGGTGAATTCGGGGTGGAACTGACAGGCGAAGAACCAGGGATGGTCGGGGAGCTCGATGACCTCAACCAGTCCTCCGTCCAGTGAGGTACCGGATAGGGCCATCCCCGCGCCGGCAAGAATATCTCGGTAACTGTTATTGAACTCGTAACGATGACGATGACGTTCGGTGATTCGCCCGGATCCGTAGATGCGGGCGGCCAGCGATCCTTCTTGCAACAGGCATTGCTGCCCCCCCAGGCGCATGGTGCCGCCCAGATCCACCCCTTCGGTTCGATGCTCGACCTTGCCGTCTGACTCGACCCACTCGGTCACCAGTCCAATCACCGGGTGCGGTGTATCGCGGCGGAACTCGGTGCTGTGGGCATCGATCAGTCGGCTAACGTGACGAGCGTATTCGATCACCGCCACCTGCATGCCCAGGCATATACCGAGGTACGGTATGCCGTGCTCCCGGGCGTGGCGCACCGCAGCCACTTTGCCTTCGATCCCCCGTTCGCCGAATCCGCCCGGGACCAGTATGGCATCCATTCCCTCCAGCAGACGTGTGCCCTCCGCTTCGATACGCTCCGAGTCCAGGTAGTGAATCCGCACCTCGGTGCGAGTGTGCACCCCGGCGTGGGTCAGCGCCTCGTTGAGCGATTTGTAGGCGTCGGTCAGATCAACGTACTTGCCCACCATCGCCACATCCACCGCGCCTTCGGGGGATTCCAAAGCGTCGACCACCGCCTGCCACTCAGACAGATCCGCCTCCGCTGCCTCCAGTTTCAGCTTCTCGACCACGATCTGGTCCAGGCCGTGGGCGTGGAGCAGCAGGGGAATGCGATAGATGCTGTCCGCATCCAACGCGGGTATGACGGCACGTTTACTCACGTTACAGAACAGGGCGATCTTGCTGCGGGCTTCCGGCGGAATCTCACGATCACAGCGACACAGCAGCACATCGGGCTGTATGCCGATCGAACGGAGTTCTTTGGCGGAGTGTTGAGTGGGTTTGGTCTTGAGTTCGCCGGAGGACGCGATATAGGGCACCAAAGTCAGGTGCAGGAACAGACTGCGCTGGGGCCCCAACTCCACGCCCAGCTGGCGAATCGCCTCCATAAAGGGCAAGGACTCGATGTCTCCCACGGTGCCACCGATCTCGACCATGGCCACTTCTGCATCACCGGCGCCCTCAATCACCCGCCGCTTGATTTCGTCGGTGATGTGGGGAATCACCTGTACCGTGCCCCCAAGGTAGTCACCGCGCCGCTCCTTGGCGATGACCGATTCATACACTCGCCCGGTGGTGAAGTTGTTACGTTTGCCCATGCAGGTCCGGACAAAACGCTCGTAGTGACCCAGATCCAGGTCAGTCTCTGCGCCGTCATCGGTAACAAAAACCTCTCCGTGCTGGAACGGACTCATGGTTCCCGGGTCGACATTGATGTAGGGATCGAGCTTGATCATGGTCACTTTGAGACCGCGGGACTCAAGAATGGCGCCGAGGGAGGCTGATGCGATGCCCTTGCCCAGAGACGAGACCACGCCACCGGTTATAAAAATGAAACGTGTCATGACGGGCTCCCGATTCGCTCCGGTATCTGGCGTTTCACAGGCCAACTGCCCAGCCCCTTCGGGGCGCTGGCGTGGGCCTCTGAGTGAAATCTCGAGACGCTCCGAAGAACATACGGGAGCAGCAACTGACTCCGCTCAGGTCGTACGGCCGGTGTCGGATCGACCGCTCTGAATGCGGGCCAAGAGCGTATCAAACAGACACTCACTTTGCCATCGAAATGAGACCGCCGGTTGCCCCGGGCGCGACATAAATCGTCTGTCTATCCAGCGCTCACCGACAGCGACCACCCGCTCGCCCTGGTAAAGAATCGGAATGCGACTCCGCAGCCAGACGGGCACACCGGCACTCTGCAGCAAACGATTGACCGAGGTTGATCCCGCCCGCATCGGAAGCCGAAGGCGGGCGCCGGCTCTGCGATAGGCCACCGACAGTCCGGCCTCATCCAGACACCCGGCGTCCAACAGACCGTCAGCCTTGGATTCCAGCCACACCCGGCTTCCGTCCGGCAGGTCGAGGACCTGGTCCAGGTCAAGAGCGGCCTCAAAGTCTGGATTGATCGAGGGCAGCGACCGCACCAGAACCAGCAGGCCGCGATGCCGCCGGACGGACACGTCAGACCAATTCACCCGCGGTTGGCGACCCGGGCGTGCCCGCACAACCTCGTCAAGTATTCGCTGCAGGCGGCTTTGACTGGGAACACTCACGCCGCATGCGGTCAGCCAAAAACGCAGGGCGTTGCGCTGGCGGGGCCCATTCAAAGCGGACAAGTGTTCGATGCTGAGTGTCTCGGGGTGGGCAGACCTCCACCCCATCAGCTCCAGATCCGCTCGCGCCAGTTGGCCCAGCAGGTCCTTGGCTTCCGCGGCATGCTGAGCAGATCGGGCCAGGCTACGGGTGATACCGGGCCAGTGGCACCGGATCGAGGGCATCACTTCGTGGCGCAGGTATGCGCGGGACAGGCGCCGATCCTGATTCATCGGGTCGTCCACCCAGCTTAACCGCGCGCGCTCGGCATAGTGGGTCAGGGTCGCGCGATCGATGCCGAGCATGGGCCTGAGATGTCGACCTCGACCCAGGGGCCGATCCGGCGCCATGGCCGCGATCCCCGGGATACCGCAGCCTCTGAACAACTGAAGCAAGACGGATTCGGCCTGGTCGTCCCGATGGTGTGCGGTCAATAACAGGTCACCCGGACCGAGATATTCACTGAGGGCGTGGTAACGCGCTTCCCTGGCGACAGCCTCGATGCTCTCCCCTGGTCCGGGGGAGAGTTGAATTTTCAGCAACTCAAACGGAATGTTCTGGGTTGCACACAGTCCGGCACATGCCTCGGCCCAGTGGTCAGCCAGCGATTGAAGACCATGATGAACATGCAGTGCCGAAAGTCGGTCCCGAAAATCGCTGCCGGACAGCCAATGCAGCAGACAGTGGGAATCGAGTCCGCCGCTCAGGGCCACATAAATTCGGCCCGCCTGCGGGTAGCACCGGACAGCATCGGCGATCACATCCAGGGTTGTTTCGCCGCTCATTCTCCCTTGAACATGCTGTATCGCATCAGTTTTTTGTAACGCGCCTCAACCAGTTCCTCCGTGTCCAGCGCGTCCAATTGGCTCAGCGCATTCGCCAGCACGTTCTTGAGCGTTGCCGCCATGGCATCCGGGTCTCGATGGGCTCCGCCCAAGGGCTCGGGCAGGATGTCGTCGATCAGGCCCAGTTCCATGATGCGGTTGGAGGTGATACCCATAGCCTCCGCCGCGTCGGCGGCCCGGTCCGCACTTTTCCAGAGTATCGAGGCACACCCTTCGGGTGAAATCACCGAGTAGGTGCTGTACTGAAGCATGTTTGTTCGATCGCCGAGTCCGATGGCCAAGGCGCCACCGGAGCCACCCTCGCCGATGACCGTGCAGATCACCGGCACTTTGAGCCTGGCAAGGACAAACAGATTCCGCGCGATGGCTTCACTCTGGCCACGTTCTTCGGCACCGATGCCAGGATAAGCGCCGGGTGTGTCGATGAAGGTCAGTATCGGCAAACGGAAACGCTCGGCCATTTGCATCAGCCGCTCGGCCTTGCGGTAACCCTCCGGCCTGGGCATGCCGAAATTTCGGTACAGCTTTTCTTTGGTGTCGCGACCTTTCTGATGGCCCATGACCATCACCGGGCGGCCCTCCAGTCGGGCGGGCCCACCCACCAGGGCGGGGTCTTCCGCGAATCGGCGATCCCCATGCAGACATTCGAAGTCGGTGAAAATGCGCTCTACATAGTCAAGCGTAAACGGGCGCTGGGGATGGCGCGCAAGTTGGGCAATTTGCCAGGGGGAGAGGGACGAAAAGATGGATTCGGTCAGCGCCTTGCTCTTGGCCTGCAGCGTGCCGATTTCATCCCCTATGTTGATTTCCTCCACCGTGCAGAGGTGCTGCAACTCCTCGATTTTCGCCTCGAGTTCCGCGATGGGCTGTTCGAAATCAAGAAAATTCAGGTTCATGCCAAAGACTGCCCAAGCGCGCTCCCGGAAACGCCCGCTACCCTACCCGCCCCCGATTGAGCACACAAGCCCACCGGATTGGCGATGTCGGCGCCGTTCAACGATAATCCACCCGCACCCGGTCGGGGCCCACCAGGTCGCGCAGATGCTGCAGCAATCCATCAGTGGGTCGTACCCGCCAATCCGCACCCAGGGTCAGGCGAGCCGTGGCACCTGCCCCGGTGTAGTCAATCGCCACCGGGCAACTGCCTTCACCGTGGGCGCCGAGCGCTTCGCTCAAGCGGCGCGAAAGACTGTCACTATAGTCAGACTGTTGCAGCATCAGCCGCACCCGGCGGGAAAACTGTTCCCGCGCCTCGTCCAGACTCAGAACCCGCTGCACATTGAGCCGCACCGTCTCGGAGAACTCGTCGTAAACCAGTGTGCCGTCGAACACCAGCAATGCATCCTCCTGCAGTCGATCCCTGTATTTCTCATAGGCTTCTGAGAACAACCTTGCATCAATCCTGGCACTGCAGTCGTCCAATGTAACGATGGCCATTTTACCCCGTTGACCGCTTCTGACCCGTGTTTCCACCACCAATCCGGCCACCACCACCGATTTCTCACGCCGTCCACGCCCGCCCGCACAGCCCTGCAGTTGCCCCTCGCTATCGGCTTGTACATCGCGCAGACGTCCGTTGGTGAAGTGTCCCAGTTCATCCAGAAAGCGATTGATTGGATGCCCGGTCAGGTAGAGGCCCAGGGTGCGCTTCTCCTCCGCCAATCGGGTCGCTTCGTCCCATTCCGGCGAGGGCACTGTGTCCCGTGGTGCCGGGGCGGCACTGTCCAGGCCGAACAAATCGCTTTGGCCTGCGTCGGTATTGCGTACAGATTGCTCGGCCATCTGAATGGCCCCGGGCAGCGCCTGCATCAGTCCAGCTCGGCTGGGCCCGATGCAATCGAGCGCACCGGCGCGGATCAAGCACTCCAACATGCGTCGATTCAGTTTTTTCAGATCCACCCGGCGACAGAGATCGAACAGGTCGCGAAACTCACCGTTGCTCTGCCGTTCCTGAATCAGATTTTCAATGGCGGCCTCTCCGACACCCTTGACGGCACCCAGGCCATACAAAACCGTGCGTTCGCCACCCACAGTGAACCTCAGCTGCGACCGGTTTACCGACGGCGGCACAACCTCCAGGCCCATGCTGCGACATTCGCCGATGAACACGACCACCTTGTCGGTATTGTCCATATCGGACGACAGAACGGCGGCCATGAAGGCTTCCGGATAGTGGCATTTCAACCATGCAGTCTGGTAGGACACCAGCGCATAGGCCGCCGAATGGGACTTGTTGAAGCCATAGCCGGCAAACTTCTCCATCAGGTCGAAGATGTAGGTCGCGGTGGCTTCATCCACCCCCCGGCCGACCGCTCCCTGAGTAAACACCGATCGCTGCTTTGCCATTTCCTCGGGCTTTTTCTTGCCCATGGCGCGTCGCAGCATGTCGGCACCACCGAGGGTGTATCCGGCCAGAACCTGGGCTATTTGCATCACCTGTTCCTGATACAGAATGATGCCGTAGGTGGGGCTCAGGATGGGTTCCAACTCTGGGTGCGGAAATTCGACTTTGGCCCGACCGTGTTTCCGGTTTATGAAATCGTCCACCATGCCGGACTGAAGCGGCCCAGGGCGGAACAGGGCAACCAGAGCCACGATGTCTTCGAAGCAATCGGGTTGCAGGCGTTTTATCAGATCCTTCATGCCCCGGGACTCCAACTGAAAGACGCCGGTAGTCTCTTGCGCCTTGAGCAAATCGAAGGTGCCCGGATCTGTCAGCGGAATGGTGGTGATATCCAGCATCGCGCCAGCGTTGCCCTCGCCGGCCAAGTTGATCGTGGTTACGGCCCAATCGATGATGGTCAGCGTGCGCAGACCGAGGAAATCGAACTTCACCAGACCCACGGCTTCGACGTCGTCTTTGTCCAGCTGAGAGACTGGCGCGTCGGAACCTTCTTCGCAGTACAGAGGGGTAAACTCGGTCAGTTCACTGGGCGCGATCACCACGCCGCCGGCGTGTTTCCCTACGTTTCTGGCCAATCCCTCCAGAGACCGCCCCATGTCGATGATGGCCCGGACTTCATCGTCGCTTTCATACAAGCCCCGCAGGTCGGCTTCCTGGTCCAGTGCCTTGTCCAGGGTGATGCCGATCTCAAACGGGATCAGCTTGGCAATTCGATCCACAAATCCGTACGGATGGTTCATGACGCGGCCCACATCGCGCACCACCGCTTTGGCGGCCATAGTGCCGTGGGTGGAAATCTGTGACACCTTGTCACGGCCGTATTTTTGCGCAACGTAGTCAATCACCCGATCCCGGCCCTCCATGCAGAAATCAATGTCAAAGTCGGGCATGGAGACCCGTTCCGGGTTGAGAAACCGCTCAAATAACAAGTCATATGCGATTGGATCAAGGTCCGTTATTTTTAGGGAATAAGCCACCAATGACCCGGCCCCCGAACCCCGGCCCGGGCCCACCGGAATTTTTCGATCTTTGGCCCACTGGATAAAATCAGCCACGATGAGGAAGTATCCGGAAAACCCCATCTGGCTGATGACGTTCAGTTCCAAACGCAGTCGTTCGGTGTACAGGGCGCGCTTTGCCTGGACATCGTCCGCGCCGTTTTCGAGCAGAGCGGAAAGCCTGCGCTCCAGACCTGCTTCGGACTGCCGCTCGAAGTACTCATTCAGCGTCAGGCCGGGTGGGATCGGAAACTCCGGCAAAAAATACTGATCCAGGGTAAGTTGCAGATTGCAGCGCTTGGCAATCTCAACGGTATTGGCCAGCGCCTCGGGCAGGTCATGGAACAGGTCGGCCATCTCCTGCGTGCTGCGCAGATACTGTTCTGGACTATAGCGCCGCGGACGACGAGGATCGTCCAGGGTAAAGCCCTGCTGGATACACACCCTGGCTTCGTGGGCCTCGAAATCGCTTCGTTTAAGGAAACGTACATCGTTTGTGGCCACCAGTGGCAGGCCATGTTCGGCTGCGAGGGCGGCGGCATCGCGCACATATGCTTCCTCGCCGGGCCGCCCGGTACGCTGGAGTTCAAGATAAAAGCGCCCCGGAAAATGGGTGTTCCAGAGGGCGAGACGGTCCCGCAGTTGTGCCTGCTTCCCGCCGAGGAGCAACTGGCCCACTTCGCCCTGCGCGCCTCCGGACAAGGCGATCAGACCATCGCTTGCGGCCCACAGCCAGTGTTCGCTGATTTGCACGCGTCCCTGGCTTTGTCCCTGCTGATAAGCACGGGTCGACAGTTGCGACAAGTTGCGGTAGCCGTCCGTGTTCATGACCAGAAGGACCAGCGGCACCGGTTCATCCAGCACCTCTGTGTTGACCTGAATCTCCATGCCAATCAGAGGCTTGATGCCGGCACCCAAAGCCCCTTTGTAAAATTTGACCATGGCGAACAGGTTGTTCAGATCGGTCAAGGCGATCGCCGGCATGCGCATCTCGACGGCGGCGTGCATCAACGGTTTGATGCGTATCAGTCCATCCGCCAGGGAAAACTCACTGTGCAGGTGCAGGTGAACGAACGAAGGCGCGGCGGTCATGGTTGTGTCTCCAGGTGCAAGCCTCAGAATGCGCAACTCTAAGGATACCGGTCAGGGCGTGGAAATTGTCGATATAAAACGGCGCACCGGAGCGAAGCTCCGCCGGTGTTCCGGCAACACCCCCCAGCGCTTCAGCGCCTCCAGGTGAAACTGGGTGGGATATCCCTTGTGTCGGTCGAAACCGTAGTCGGGATGGCGCGCATGCAGATCCAGCATCAGCCGGTCGCGGCTGACCTTGGCCAGGATCGAAGCCGCGCTGATGGCGGCCACACGGCGGTCCCCCTTGACCACGGTTTGCACTGGGCACGGTCCGCCCGGTGAGCAATTTCCGTCCACCAACACGCTGGCTGGCGTCAAGTCCAGCCCCGCAATTGCCCGCCGCATGGCCAACAAGCTGGCCTGGAGGATGTTCAGTCGATCGATTTCCTCCACGCTGGCGTAGGCAATGCACACCGATCGGGCTTGACCATGAATGGCGTCCGCCAAGGATTCTCTTCGCCGCGCGCCCAGAGTTTTGGAGTCAGCCAGTCCGGCAATGGGACATTGTGGATCGAGAATCACAGCGGCCGCGGCAACCGGTCCGGCGAGGGGCCCGCGGCCGGCCTCATCGACGCCGGCGATGCCGGTCTGCAGCAGACTTGGGTCCCCATCCTGGTCCAGGTCGAACAGCACCAAAACGTTACCTACGAACCGTGCCGAAGAAATCTGGCTCCCGTTCGGATGCCCATGGATTGGCGCAGCGCGCTGTGGCCCTGGGAGTCCGTTGGTGAGCCGATCTGTGTCGGGCAACGCCAGACCTCACCCGCCTATCCATGACCGGCTCTGGATTGCTGCGCAAGCAGTTCCATGATCGCTGCCGCCGCCCCTGCGCTGGCGTTGCACGCCAGGTCCCGGTGAAGCCGGCCGAACCGTTGCAGCACGGCGTCCCGCTCTGGACCGGTGTTGAGCAGGCGCAGAAGGTCCTGACTCACCTGGTCCGGATCGATCTGATCCTGAAGATACTCAGGCACCACCCGTGCGTCACAGAGCAAATTGGGCAGTCCCACGTGGGGCACTTTGACCAAACGTTGCAATAGCTTGAAGGTGAGGCTGTTCATGCGATACAGGATCACCATGGGTCGGCCGATCAGTGCCGTTTCCAAGGTTGCGGTTCCGGAGGCCACCAGGGCCACGTTCGATGCCGTGAGCACCGACCTTGCCTGCCCGTGAAACAGTCTTAGATCAAAGTCCAGATCGATTGTCCGCGAAGCAATGAATCGGTGGATTCGATCCGTCGCACAGGGCACCAGCACCAATAAGCCCTCGGTTTGCCTTGCCAACTGAGCTGCGGCCCTGAGCATGTCGTCCGTTAGGCGACGCACTTCGCTGAAGCGGCTACCAGGCAGCATCGCCAGAACCGGCCCGTTGGTGTCGACGTCGAGGGCGATGCGAGCAGGCATCGCCGGCAGGTCGGGCTTGATCTCGTCCGCCATGGGATGGCCGACGAAGCGCGCTTGCAGACCGTGCTCCTTGTATACCCGGGTTTCGAATGGAAACAGGGTGAGCACCAAGTCGAGGCCGCGGGCCATGGCCCGGACCCGGCGCTGACGCCAGGCCCAGACCTGGGGGCTGACATAGTGCACCACCGGCAAGCCGCTGGCGTGCATCCGGTACTCCAGCTTCAGATTAAAATCCGGCGCGTCGATGCCGACGAACAGATCCGGCGGTTTCGCTGAGAGACGCTGGTACAGGGCGCGACGCATGGCCATCAATTCGAACAGCCGACCCAACACTTCCACTACGCCCATGACGGACAGCCGGTCCATTTCAAACCAGCTGTTGAAGCCCGCCGCAACCATGTCTGGACCGCCTACACCCTCAAAAACAATGTCATCCTCTACTCTCCGAAGGGCGCGCATCAGGCCTGCGCCCAAGGCGTCTCCGGACGCTTCGCCCGCCACCATCGCAATGCGAAGCGGGCGGGCGGGCGTTCCCTTGGGCGTCGCTGCGGCGGATTGGTCGCCGGCGTCCTCAATCACAGGTTGCCGGGTGGGAACATGCGCCCGCCACCGACCGTGGAATGCTTCATGTCCGCACGGCGCTGACCATTTGG
>JAHEDQ010000305.1 GCA_024641125.1 Candidatus Competibacteraceae bacterium
AGGGGCAGGCCCGCGTCGTCCAGCGATCGGGTCATTCTCAGCGCCAACTCATGGAAGTAGCTGTCCACTGCCAGGCGCCTGGATTCGGGGTAGTCTGCCAGGATAAAGCCGTTGTCCTGGTCAGGGAGCAGAAGGCTCTCGCCGCGGCCCCCAGACCCCATCACGAGCACGGCGTAGTTCACCGGTGGTACGCCCCAGCCCTGCTCGGACATGGTTTGCTGACACTCATCCACCACCAGGCGGTAGATTCGATTATTGAGCGCCGACAGCAGTGAAAGAATCGGTGGAGCCGGTAGCTGGCATTGGTTGATCAACCAGTCGGCAAGCCGCCACTGGGCGATGCGGGCCGATCGTCGATCAGGGGGGGTAGACTGCTGGGCAATGCACGCCGCAATCGGTGCTGCTTCGGCCGGGAGCCGATGTCCCAGGCTCGCGCGGGTTACAATGCCGGTGGGCGCTCCGTCCGCGCCGGTTACCGCAACAGCTTCGTGGCCACGGTGCTCGAGCAGGGTTACCGCAAGGTAGGCCGGCTCGTGTTCAGCCAGTGTGGGCACCGGTTCGCCCAGTATGTGGACAGCTCGGGCGCTCGGTTCCCGCACGAAGGTCACTTCCCGCACCACCTGCGCCGCGGTCAAAAGACCCACCACCCGGTGGGCCTGGCTGGTAAGCACCACGTGTTCCACCCGGGATTCACGCATGGCCTGCACCACGTCGGAGACCGGGCTGTTGGCCGGCAGCTGAACGAATTCGCGACTGACAAAATCCGCCACGCGGCCGCTGAACAGTTCCAGGCTGGGGGGAATAGGTAAAGGCTCCATCCGCTCTTGGACACCTTCGCTGCGGGCCAGTCTTATCTTACCCATCACTCTCCGTCACGCTCGGCCCGAAAGAAAGGGCCGACGTTTCAGACCCGTCCGCCCGGCAACCCATGCCGCGACAGTGTAGCGTCTGGGGCAGAGCCGTACCGAAACGGATTGCAGCTCCGTGCGGACGCGATTCAGGAGCCCTGCCGGCGATGGGTCTCGGGGTGATGGCCGAGTCGCGCCGAGAGCTTGGCCGCCGCCTGGCGGATCAGGGGCAACCATGCCGATACCTGGCGGCGCTCGATCGGGGCCGAGACCGAGATGCCGGCAACGATGTGGCCGCTGCTGTCCCGAATCGGCACGCCGATGCAGCCCACGCCCTGTTCGGCCTCCTGATTGTCCAGCGCATAACCCTGCTGCAGCGAACTTTTGACCGTGCGCCAGAGTTCAGTGGGCTCCGTGATCGTGTCCGGTGTGTGGGCCACCAGACCGGTCCGCTCGGCATAATCCAGGCATGCCTCTGCGCCTCCCTCGGCCAGGAACAGTTTGCCCACTGCGGTACAGTGCAGGGGGGCATGTCCGCCGATGGTTTGCTCGACCCGCATCATTTTGGTGGTGGTGGCCCGGTCCACATACACCACCTCGTCGCCCTCGCGAACGATGAGGTTTACCGTCTCACCCAGTTCCGTACGCAGCCATTCCAATACTGGCCGTGCTTCGCGGCGCATATCCAGCCGCCCTTGCACCCGACTGCCGAGTTGTAGCAGTTTAACCCCAAGCTGATACTGCCCGGTGGGGCTGCGCTCGACGAAACCGTGTTCGGTGAGCGAAGCCAGAATGCGGAACGCGGTGGACGGATGAAGCCCGGTCTCGGCCGACAGGATCTTCAGGCTGACCGGGTCCTCATGCATGGCGATGGCATCCAGCAGGTTGGACAACCGGTCTATGACCTGGATCGAAGAGCCCTTGTTTGCAGATTTGTCCTGCGGCATCACTCCCTGGTCTGCTTCGGAACTTGAACGAGCGTTCCGCACGGCGCTGGTAACAATCATGGTGCTGTTCTCAAATCGTGGGCCTTTCGGCGGAATCTGTTCTGCATCGTGAAATCATGATTATATTGCACCGCACAATTTTATCAATGCCTTTTTCAGCGCCCGAAATGCGAGTTCGAACCGTGAAACAGGGGGCGATGAATTGAATTGGTCAGACCTCTGGACCGTAACTGGGCAAACATATGAGCAGCCTGATATAAGCTATGGTCCACGACAGGAGTGTGCAGGTGTCAGATTCCCGATTCACGGGTGCGCGCCGCGGAGGAGAGCCCGATCATGAGCTTTGAGTATGCGCCCGCGCTGGATGGCGACTATCCATCGGTGGATCTTGACATCCTGCTGGGACGCCTGCATCAGGGGGTGCCGACCGATGCGGTGTTGCACGCCCCGGAGGATCTGCGGCCGTATGAATGCGACGGCCTTGCCGCCTACCGGCAAGTGCCCCTGGCGGTGGTGTTGCCCGATTCTATTGAGCAGGTCCAGCATGTCATGCGCATCTGTCACCAGATGCGGGTACCGGTTGTCGCCCGGGGTGCCGGCACGGGTCTGTCCGGTGGCGCTTTGCCTCTGAACCAGGGGGTTCTGCTGAGTCTGACCAAGTTCAATCGCATCCTGCACATCGATCCCCTCAACCGTTTGGCCCGAGTCCAGACCGGGGTGCGGAACCTGGCCATTTCCCAGGCGGCCAATCCCCATGGACTCTACTATGCCCCCGATCCATCCTCACAGATCGCCTGTACCATCGGCGGCAACGTGGCTGAGAACGCGGGCGGCGTCCACTGCCTCAAGTACGGTCTGACCGCGAACAACATTCTGGCTCTGGAGGTGGTGACCATGGAGGGTGAGCGGGTCAGCTTGGGCGCCGAGGCTCTGGATGCGGCCGGTTATGACATGTTGGCGCTGATGACCGGCTCCGAGGGGATGTTGGGGGTTATTGTCGAAGTGATGGTCAAGCTGCTGCCAACCCCGCAGGTGGCCCGAGTGTTGATGGCCAGCTACGCGGATGTCGGCAAGGCAGGCGAGGCGGTGGGGGAGATCATCGCCGCCGGGATCATACCGGGGGGGTTGGAGATGATGGACAATCCGGCGATACGCGCGGCGGAGGATTTCCTGCACGCCGGATACCCGGTGGAAGCAGCCGCCATACTGTTGTGCGAGCTGGACGGCACCGAGGAGGAAGTTTCGGACGGGATCCAGCGGGTGCACGATATTTTGATCGCATCCGGTGCGACCGAGGTGCGGGTTTCCGCGAGCGAGTCTGAGCGACAGATGTTCTGGGCCGGGCGCAAGAACGCATTCCCGGCGGTGGGGCGCTTGTCGCCGGATTACTATTGCATCGACGGCACCATTCCGCGCCGTGAGCTGCCCGGGGTGCTCAAGGCGATCGCAGCCCTGTCAGAGGAGTTTGGACTGAGGGTGGCGAACGTGTTCCATGCGGGGGATGGCAATCTGCACCCCCTGATCCTGTTCGATGCCAACGTAAGCGGTGAGCTCGAGAAGGCCGAGCAGCTCGGGGCGCGTATTCTGGAGCTGTGTGTCCAGGTCGGCGGCACAATCACCGGCGAGCATGGGGTGGGTATCGAGAAGATTCATGAGATGTGCATCCAGTTTCGGCCATTGGAGCTGGAACAGTTCCATGCGGTCAAAGCTGCGTTCGATCCCCAACGACTGCTGAATCCCGGCAAGGCGGTACCCACCTTGGCGCGATGCGCGGAGTTTGGTGCCATGCATGTGCACAACGGCCAGTTGCCGTTTCCCGAACTCGAGCGCTTTTGAATGGGCAGACGAATGGATGGCGACCTTGCGGACGTGCTCAGCGAGCGGGTTAGGGCGGCCTTCGAACAAGGTATACCCTTGGCCTTGGTCGGGGGCGGCAGCAAGCATTTCTTCGGCCGCGAGCCGCAAGGTGAACGCCTGGAACTGTCCGGTCACCGGGGCATTGTCAGTTATGAACCCACCGAGTTGGTGATCACCGCCCGCTGCGGAACGCCCCTGTCGGATCTGGAGGCCGCGCTGGCGGAGCGCGATCAGATGCTGGTTTTCGAACCGCCCCATCTGGG
>JAHEDQ010000306.1 GCA_024641125.1 Candidatus Competibacteraceae bacterium
TGAGCTGGGTCCGGTGGACTGAGCCATGGATAAGACCGGGATCGTCCTGCTGGTATCCCTGACCTACTTGCTGCTCCTGTTTTGCATAGCCTATTACGGGGACAAGCGCGCCGACGCAGGCCGTTCCCTGATTGCCAATCCCTACATCTATACCCTGTCCATAGCCGTCTACTGCACGGCCTGGACTTTCTACGGCAGCGTCGGTCGGGCCACCGTGACCGGAGTCGGCTTTCTCAATGTTTACCTGGGCCCTACCTTGGCCGCGCTTCTTTGGTGGCAGGTGCTGCGTAAAATCGTCCGCATCAGTCGGGTTCATCGCATTACCTCCATTCCTGATTTCATCGCCTCGCGCTATGCCAAGAGCGGTTTTCTGGCCGGTTTGGTAACGGTGATCGCGGTGGTGGGCATCATGCCCTACATCTCGCTTCAGCTTAAGGCGGTGTCGGTCAGCTTCGACGTGCTCAGCCAGTATCCCGAGCTGGTTCAACCACACACTCTGGCGGACGCAGAAGTGGGACCCGACAAGGCGCTGTTTGTGGCCCTGATGCTGGCCGCTTTCGCCATTCTTTATGGCACCCGGCATATAGATGCCACCGAGCGGCATGAAGGCATGGTTCTGGCGGTGGCGTTCGAGTCCCTGACCAAACTGCTTGCCTTTCTGCTGGTGGGGGGCTTCGTCACGTTTGGTTTGTTCGACGGCTTTGGTGATCTGTTCTCCCAGGCCATGGCGGCGGGTTACCAAAGACTCACTGTGTTCGAGGCGGTTCCGGGCGGGTATGCCGCCTGGCTGGCCATCACCTTCCTGTCCATGTGCGCCATTCTGTTTCTGCCACGCCAGTTTCAATTGCTGGTGGTGGAGAACGTCAATGAGGACCATATTCGGACCGCCGCGTGGCTTTTCCCTCTCTACCTGCTGGTCATCAATCTTTTTGTTTTGCCCATTGCCTTTGCCGGTTTACTGCGCTTTCCGAATGGTAGTGTGGAGGCCGACACCTTCGTATTGGCCATACCCATCGTCGAACAGGCGTGGGCATTGGCGTTGCTGGTGTTCATTGGCGGGCTCTCGGCGGCAACCAGCATGGTCATCGTGGCCAGCATCGCCCTGTCTACCATGATCTGTAACGATCTGGTCATGCCGGTTCTGTTGCGCATCCGCGCGCTGCGACTCAATGACCGGGCCAACCTCACCGGGCTTCTGATTGCCATTCGTCGAGGCGGCATCCTGTTGGTGCTGTTGTTGGGATATATGTACTACAGGCTCATCGGTGAGAGTTATGCATTGGTGAGCATCGGTCTGGTCTCCTTCGCTGCTGCCGCTCAGTTTGCTCCGGCGATTATCATCGGCCTTTACTGGAAGCGCGCCAACCGAACGGGCGCCATCGCTGGCTTGACCGGCGGGTTCGTGGTGTGGATATACACTCTGCTGCTCCCTGGCTTCGTGCGCTCCGGTTGGGTCGACAGCCGCATTTTGACCGAAGGTCCCTTCGGTATCGCTTTGCTCAATCCCTACGAGCTGTTTGGTCTCAGCGGACTCGATCACATCACCCACGCGGTTTTTTGGAGCATGCTGGTGAACATAGGGGGTCTTGTTCTGGTTTCCATGTTCAGCCGAGCCTCGGCCCTGGAACAGGTGCAGGCCCGCTTGTTCGTGGATGTTTACAAGCATGCACAACGTAGCGGCGGCGCCGTGTTGTGGCGTGGTACAGCGCGCCTGGACGAGTTGCGCGACCTGCTTTCGCGGTTCATCGGACCGGTTGAGGCGCGGGTGTTCTACCAGCATCACGCGCCCGAGGGCGAAGTGGCCGTGAGCGTGGATCCAAGTGTGGTCAACGAAGCCGAACGCCTGCTGGCCGGTGCTATTGGCGGCGCCTCGGCCCGGGTCATGGTCTCATCGGTGGTCAAGGGGGAGGTGTTGGGGATCGAGGAGGTGATGACCATACTCGATGAGACTTCGCAGATCCTGGATTACAGCCGTCGACTGGAGGACAAGCAACAGGCGCTGCAACGTGCCGGGCGGGATCTCAGGGCCGCCAACGAACGGTTGAAAGAGCTTGATCTGCTGAAGGATGATTTTGTGTCCACCGTGACCCATGAACTGCGAACGCCGCTGACCTCGATTCGTGCGTTCTCAGAGATTCTGCTGAACAATCCCGATGTGGCCCAGGCTCAGCGCACCGAGTTTCTGAGCATCATCGTCCGGGAAAGTGAGCGCCTTACCAGGCTGATCAACGAGGTTCTGGACTTTGCGAAAATCGAATCGGGTCGGGCCGAATGGAACATGCAGCGCCTGGATCTCACTGGGCTGATGAACGACGCCCTGGCCACTACGGGCCAGCTGTTCAAGGATGCTCATGTCACCCTGGAAGTCGATCTACCGGATCGGGCCTGCGAGGTAGAGGCCGATTACGATCGGCTGATGCAGGTGGTCATCAACTTGTTGTCGAACGCGGTCAAGTTCTGCGACGAGGATGCTGGCCAGGTGCAGGTTGGCCTGGGCTGCCAGGGAGATCAGGTGCGGATCTGGGTGACCGACAATGGCCCAGGCATCAACCCGCAACACCAGCCACTTATCTTCGAGCGTTTTCACCAGGTGACCGAGAAACGCAGCGGAAAACCGAAAGGAACCGGACTGGGTCTGGCCATCAGCCGGAAAATCATGGAACGCCACCAGGGGCGCATCTGGGTCGAGAGTGAACCGGGCCAGGGTGCCACCTTTCTGGTGGAGCTTCCGGGTCTGATCTGATCCGGGTTCCTGTGGAATTGAACCGTGGCGTCAAGGTTGAGAAGATGCGGGGTGCCGGACGGCGCGTTGGGCGCCCACCCGAAGCACGTACATACAGAACAAACCGCACATACATTGGAGACGATATGGCGACCCAGGATACCTGCTGCACACTGCATCCTTACTTCACAGTTCCGGACGAGAATCTGGCGGCATTCAAGGGCTTTTGCGAACAGTTCGTCACCCAGACGAGTGGTGAGGACAAGGTACTCTTCTACGGCTTCAGTTTCGACGGCAACACCGCCCATTGCCGCGAGGGCTACAAGGACGCCGAGGGGCTTTTGGCGCACCTGGACAACGTGGGTGCGCTGCTGGGTGAGGCGTTGAAGATTTCTGAGCTGTCGCGATTGGAGGTACACGGCCCGGAATCCGAGCTGGCCAAGCTGAGAGAACCACTGGCCGGACTCAATCCCCAGTTTTTCGTACTTGAGTACGGGTTTCGTCGCTGATCGGGCCAACACGGTAGGCAACAGGTTTCCACTGCGGCTCCGGAATGATCCAACAGGGGAAGCAGCCATGAGTGAGACGGTCTATGAAGTGCCCGGGCTGGTTGTCGTTTCCAAAGACCAGGCGTCTCGATCCATTCTCATTCGTTGGGGTGCGGACGTGTATCGCGAGGACGGCGCCGTCCGAGCCGCCTTGGAGGCGGCACTGGACTGCGTTCGGCAGCACGCCCTCACCAACTGGGTGGCGGACGTATCGGCGGTGACCAGTGAAATGGCAACGACCGACGCGCAATACTCCGCGGGTGAGTTCGTCGATGCTCTGGGATCGGTGGGGCTCGATGTGTTTGTGCTGGTGGCCGCGCCCAGCCAGGACAGCGGGGCCAGCGAGTTGGAGATGTGGCTGGAGGAAGCCCACGACAGACTGGAGGGCCGGGTGGAAATGTTTCTGGCCACGACACTTGATCAAGCCCGCAAGCTGATTGCGGCCCGCGGTTGACCCGATGATGGTCCAACCAGGGGATGCCCTAGCCGCATACAGTAGCAACCCGTTGCACCTCGCTCATTGGCAACTCACTTGTTTGCCCTGGGCCGACTGCGCCCGGTGCGCCATGTACGAGAGAGCGCAAAGACACCGGCGCGATTGCGGCAACTGTTCAGATGGCATGGACTCCCCCTCCCCAT
>JAHEDQ010000307.1 GCA_024641125.1 Candidatus Competibacteraceae bacterium
CGGTCCCTGACGGCGTTGCGGATCGTCGCAATAGCGCTGGCTATTCCTCCTCACCGCGCCTTGTCAGTAACCACGATGCCTAACCTCAACCGTCAAGTTATTTGGAAGACACTACACTAGAGCTTCATTGTGGGCCCGAATAGGGCACGACCCGTTGCGCTATGGCGCCGAAAATCGAGTTGCCGGCGGCGTCGCGCATCTGGATGTGGACCCGGTCGCCATAGCCCATGAACGGGGTGGTGGGCTGGCCTCGGTTGATGGTCTCGATGGTGCGCAGCTCAGCGATACAAGAGTAGCCGACCCCGCCGTCAGCGATGGCGGAGCCATGGTCGGTGTCCTGTTTGTTGGATACGGTGCCGGAGCCAATAATGGCGCCGGCTCCCAGGGGCCGGGTTCTGGCGGCGTGGGCCACCAGTTGAGGGAAGCCGAAGGTCATGTCCGCGCCGGCCTCGGCGCGCCCGAACGGCGCATCGTTGTAATTCACCTCCAGCGGCAGATGCACCTTGCCATCGTGCCAGGCTGCGCCCAGTTCGTCCGGTGTGACGGCCACCGGAGAGAAGGCGCTGGAGGGCTTTGACTGGAAAAAACCGAAGCCCTTGGCGAGTTCCGGCGGAATCAGCCCCCGCAGGGACACGTCGTTGACCAGCATCAGCAGGCGAATATGCGCTTCGGCCTCGCCGACGCTGACGCCCATGGGCACATCGCCGGTGATGACAGCCACTTCCCCTTCAAAGTCGATGCCCCAGGCCTCGCTGGCGCAGGCAATGTCCTGGCAGGGGCCGAGGAATGCATCCGAACCGCCCTGATACATCAATGGGTCGGTCCAGAAGCTTGGCGGCATTTCGGCCCCCCGGGCTCGCCGCACCAGCTCCACATGGTTCACGTAGGCGGAGCCGTCAGCCCATTGATAGGCCCGGGGCAGAGGCGATGCCAGGCTTTTGCTATCGAGGGCGAACTCCCCGTCCAGTGGTCCCGCGTTGAGGGCGTCGGAAACCTGCGCCAAACGTGGTGACAGGCGCTGCCAGTCGTCCATAGCAGCCTGCAGGGTTGCGGCCAACCCGGGAACCCGTATCGCACGACTCAGATCGCGGGACACCACCAGCAAAACGCCATCGCGCCCCTGGTTCAAGGAAGCGAGCTTCATGTTCAGCGCTCCTGTTTCGGGGCCCCTGCGCCAATACAGCCCTCGCCGTCCGGCGAATTCAGTCCTTCGGTATCAGGCGCGCCAGGAATTGACGTATTCGGTGTTTTCCACCCCGTCCGGCAACTCGGCCACCGTCAGCCCGTCCCGGGTGTCCACCATCACCGCCACTTCGTCGGTCTCGGTTCGCCGGTGATCGGCGCCGGCCTTGAATGCCTTGGGATGGGGCCCGTGGGGAAACCCGCAGGGGTGAAAGGTCACCATGCCTGCGTCTATGTTGTCCCGGCTGAAAAACTGCCCGCGGTGGTAGAAAATTACTTCATCGTAATCGTCGTTGCTGTGGTAGAACGGGACCTTCAGCGCGCCGGGATCCGACTCGATGGGCCGCGGGCAGAATGTGCAGACCACAAATCGTGGCGCCACAAAGGTGATGTGCGCCGATGGCGGCAGATGGTAACGGTGGCTCATCAGGGGCCGTATGTCCCGCCAGTTGATCCGTACCACGGACAGATCGCCTTTCCAGCCCACGGCGTCCAGCGGGTTGTAGGGGAAGGTTACGGTGCTCAATGCCCCCCGCGCTTTGATTACGGTCTGCCAGGGCGTCTCGTCCTGTTGTGCCAGGAACGCTTGGTCGATTTCCGGAACGTCCAGCATTGCCGGGTCAAACAGTGCATGCCGGCCTACCAGCCCTTTGTCCGGCAGTTGGTAGGCGCCGTTGGTGGCCTCGATCAGCAGCGCGGTCACCGATTGCTCAATCTCAATGCGCCAGAGCGTGCCGCGGGGGATGACGATGTAGTCGCCGTCACGGAAAGTCAGGCGACCGAAATCGCAGAACAGCACGCCCGCACCCTGATGGATGAACAGCAGCTCGTCGCCGTCGGCGTTGCGCACCAGGTGCTCCATGTTCTGGTCCAGATTCCAGATGCGCATGCGGCAATGTTCATTGCCCAGGAATTCCATCGCGGCCCACGGGGAGGCGTTTGGACCGTTCAGTTTATTCAGGTCGAAGGCCCGGGGGCGCAGCGGTCCCTCCCAGGCCGACCATCCGGTGCTGGGATGTCGGTGATACATGTGGGTCGCGGGACCGAAGAATCCCTCGCGGCCGGTTTCCCGTTCGAAGGTCCCCTCCGGCAAGTCGCAATGAGCCTGTCGTGAGGCTGTCCCGGTGACTTTCGGAAATGGTATCCACTGTTTCATGTCCGGGGTCCTGTCTTCTGTCGGGGCGAGGGATTTGCGGGTTCAGACGAATGGTCAGGGGTGGCGTCGATGCCCTCCCGGGCAATGATCATCGCTTCGGTCAGCACGGTTTGATCGCCGATGTGATTGGCCATCAGCAAAATCAGCTTGGCATTGACCAGACGGCTCTGGCACTCGTCCAGATTACGATGCATGTCCATCAGCGCCTCGTAAAAATCGTCGGGCGACGCCAGCCTTGCTTCGGTTTTCAAATGTTTGGCCTGGTGCATCAGCGCCTCACCCTCTTCCAGTTGCCCGGGCCAGTGCGGCCCGCACTGTTCCCGGATCCAGTGAGCGCCAGCGGCCCGCGATGTGTTGATCCGGCCGCAGCAGATAAAAGGTTCCCGGACGCCCATCGAAACGCTGCTCCAGGCGTTGCCGGATGTCGGCCACGGTAACCGTGCCGGGAATTGCTTTATTGCTGGAGCCGACGATCAGCGTGGTCACCGGTGTGACCGCATCCCGCGCAAGGTCTTGCAGGCCTTCGCGATCCGGCTCGGGAACGCCTTCGTCCGCCGCGAAATAGAGACCGTTGAACCGCCCGCCCAGATGCAACAACAGCCAGGATTCCTGACCGTCCAGGGCTACGGGTGCGTCGGTACAGGGGCTGCCCGGGTACATGGATCCGGCGAACGCTTCCCGGTCCGGTGTACTCAGCGCTGTATCCCGATACACAGATGGCACCGAAAGGCGGCCACTGTTGACCAGGCCACGGGCAAAATCAAAGCGTTCTGCGAGGGCCAGGGTTGCATCCCGGAAAGCGCGGCTGGTTTCGCTTTTGGGGGTGATGAAATCAGTGGAACGGGTTGAGTTGAGAATGTTCTCCTTGGCCGCCTGAACGCGCTCCTGGCAGTAGCTGTCCAGCAGTGTATCCGGTGCGTGATCGTCCAGTACCAGCTTCAGTTTCCAGATCAGATTGTCCGCGTCCTGGATACCCGAATTGGCGCCCCGGGCGCCGAACGGGGAAACCTGATGTGCGGCGTCGCCCGCAAACAGCACCCGGCCGTGCCGGAATTGGTCCATGCGTCGGCACTGAAATGTGTAGACACTGCACCATTCCAGCTCGAAATCCCGATCGTCTCCAAGCATGGCCTTGATCCGCGGGATTACCCGCTCTGGCCGCTTTTCCAGTTCCGGCTCCGCGTCCCAGCCAAGCTGGAAGTCGAGACGCCAGACGTTGTCCGACTGTCGGTGGAGCAGGGTCGACTGTCCCCGGTGAAATGGCGGGTCGAACCAGAACCAGCGTTCGGTGGGAAACTCGTCGGCGCGCATGACCACGTCGGCGATGAGGAAGCGGTCCTGGAATACCTGACCGATACTCTCCAGTCCCAGCATGCCGCGCACCGGGCTGTTGGCGCCGTCCGCTACGATCAGATAGTCGCAGTGCAGGAAATAGCGGCCGTCCGGGGTATCGACGGTAACACGCACATGGTCGGCATTTTGCTGCACGCCGATCACGCGGTGTTTCCACCGCAGATCCAGGCCTTTCAGTTCAGCGGCCCGATCGACCAGGAACTCCTCCAGGT
>JAHEDQ010000308.1 GCA_024641125.1 Candidatus Competibacteraceae bacterium
CATGGCGTCTCACCGAGCCGCCCGAATGGTCGAAGTGAGCCAATTAGCCGCGGACCGCGACTGGCGAATGATGATGATCGGGGGACGTAATTGCAGCCAAGTGTGCTGCCACGTAGGCCGCTATCTGTAGCTGTCCATCCCCTACCGGGCAGCGGCCAGCGAAATCTCCATCAGCGCGGCGTGCAGGGGCCCATGGAGGGTGGAATTGCTGTTTGGCTCCAACTACCTAATGCAGCAATTGAGTGGTCGCGTGGCATGTTCTGCTCATGGTCGCTGGCAGCTCTCGGCGACTGGTGTTTTTCAGCCTCTGACTTAATTCCGCTTTCCGTACAGGAGCGGTCACAGGCATTCCAGAAAGGCCAAGGGCGGCTTCCGACCCGAAACAGAACTCAGCTGATGAATACCACCAAAGGCTATAAGCATTTAGGAGTAGTCATTGAGTAGAGTACTGATCGTGTCCGAAACTGACTTTCAAGGTTGGTAAGGGTTTACCGGGCCATTCAGGCCAGGCGTTTCCGATCCTCAGAACACGTACGTCGCGCGCAGGAAGTATCTTCGGCCGAGCACGTCGTACAGTGAGGGTGCAGTGTTGGCTTCCACCCAGTTCGGGTAGATGACCGGCTGTTCATCGGTCAGGTTGGTTACGCCTGCATAGAAGGACAGCCCTTTAAGGTGGCCCGAGTCGAACGCATAACCCAGAGTGAAGTCGAGGTACTGCCGGGATGGCAGCTTGAAATCTTCAATATAAGCATCGACGAGGTCGCCAACGTATCGCCAACGCAGGTTTGTGAAAAGCCCGCCGGTTGCATAACCAAGATCGATGACGCCCTTCCAGCGGGGCACCAGGCTGAACACGGCCGAGGAGGACGTCACGATATACCCCGTCGCCTTGCCCGCATACTCCCCCGTCGGAACCCCGGGCGCGGCTGTAAAGGTTGCACTGGCGACATGGGTTGCCACGCCACGCACCCTGATCTGCCCGGGCCCCACATTCGCAGCGTATTCGATCTGGAAGTCGTACCCGGACGTCCCCATCCCGGAAACATTCACTGCGGTGTTCAGCGCTTTCGTAACCTCGAATGTGATGGGATCTCTGTCGAAGCGGCGGCAGTAGAAATTGTCGGGATCAAGGCTTGGGTTGAACTGGCGGTGATAGCAGGGGAACACTGGATCCTCGACATAGCCGATGAGATCATCGATCTGGATGTTGTAATAGTCGACCGAGGCCTGCAGGTCAGCAAAAACGCCGCCCCAGGGCGAGTTTAGAACAAGGCCCAGGGTGAACGTGTCCGCTGTTTCAGCCTTGAGCTCCGGGTTACCACCTTCCAGCGTGTCGAACAACCCGTCTTTATCGAAGAACTGGGGTAGTACATCCGCCGGGATTCCCTGGGAGATGCAAAGCGCGGCAACTTCCGGGTCCTGCTGGGCACCGAGGATCTCCCCATCCTCGTCTTCGAAGTCAGCCTCGCAGGGCTCTCCCCTTTCCCCCAGTCCCGAAAAGTTGGATGTCTGGGCTGTGTACAGCGATTCGACCTCGGGGGCGCGAACGGCCCGCTGGTAGCTCGAGCGTATCGTCACCTGCTCGCTGATGCGCCAGATTCCCTCGGCTTTCCATGCGTTGATGGAACCGGCGTTGGAATGGTCCGCATACCGATATCCGGCAGTCAGCTCCAGCAAGTGGGCAAAAGGCCTCTCGCTGAGCAGAGGGAAATTGGCTTCCACGAATAGCTCCCAGGAGTCCGTCCGGCCCTGAAAAGACTGGTCGTCCGAGCCATCACCAATGTCCGGAACCTCATATCCGTAAACCGGGTCGATGCGCGTGAGGGCCAGAGTCGGGTCCGCGTTGTGCTTGATTTTGTCTTTCCGGTACTGCACACCAACCGCCGCCCTGATTTCGCCGGCCGGCAGGGCGAATATCGGACCCGTGGCGGTCGCTTCGCCGATAAATTGCCTGGTCTCGTCCGAGGTCTGGACGTTGCGGGCGAAATGGGCGGCGCACTCCGGCGAGATCGAACCGATACCGAACGGATTCATGCCTTCGCCGCCACAGATCGAGGCGCCAGCATCAGGCGCGAGCGACAGCTCCTCAAAGGCAGTTCGAGAGCCCTGATTCCGGAACACCGTCTTTGAGTCCTCTTCACCCAGGGACAGGTACGCTTCGTATAGCCAGTCCGGCAGGAAACTCACCTTGCCGACCACGCCGGCCACGATCTGCAGCATCTCGTAGTGACCCTCATACTGGCGTGGGCCCAGGTCGTCCATGCGTTTGGAAAAAGCAATGAGCCCGTCCGGATCGGGACGCGATGCCAGGAGCGCGGCGAAGTCGGGATGTATGAATGGGTTGTCAGGCCTGATGTAAACACCCCACATCGGCACTGCTGCCAGCTGGCTTGTTCCCCGCGTCTCGGCCCAGAGGGCCTGCAGGAACAGCTCCGTGTCGTCGCTCAGTGCGATGCCCGTCTTGCCAAAGGCATTGGTGCGCTCGAGGGGCGTTCGCAGGTAATTCACCGGCGCATAGTTGTAGGAATACCAGTCCTGGTGGACGGGCTGCAGAGGCTCGTTTCTGTCGCCGGTGAAGTTGTACACCGGATACTGCGAAAACAGCGAGCCGTCCGGATTGAAACCGAAAGGCGTCCAAATTCCGACTTCGCCCGGGGTGTAGCTCGGGTCGACACGGCCGAGGTAGGCATCGATGGCCTCCTGCGACGGCAGATTGAATCCGACCGGACCCGATTTCCCCTGCCGTATATGGCCCGAACCCGACGGAACCCAGCCGCCCTCGTCCGGATAATAGCCCAGGGACACTTCGGAGAAGCTACGGTCCCCCTGGTACACCGGGTCGCGCTCATCGTGGCCGATGTACGCGAAAGCATAGCCGCGTGAAAATTCCAGACCGCCCAATATACCGGCATGCCAGATCGTGCCATCGCCGCGGTCTGTCTGCTCCCAGCTCGCCTCCGTCTCTAGTCCTGTGAAGCGCCGGGTCCTGAAGTTGACGACGCCCGCCACCGCATCCGAACCGTAGACGGCGGAAGCGCCACCCGTAATGATCTCCACGTTGTCGACGATCGCCTGAGGGATGAAATTGACGTCTGGGGAAATCAACCGGCGTCCGTCCAGCAGTACCAGCGTGCGACCGGGTCCCAGTCCGCGCAAGTCAAGGGTGGCAGCGCCGTACAGCATTGGTCCGGGCGGATTGTTCGTCGTTTCCGTTATCCACGGCGAGAATTGCGGTAAGGTGTCCAGCATCCTCTGCACGGAAGGCGAGCCGCTCAGGTCAAAGATCGAACGGCTCACCGTCACGATCGGGCTGGCGGACTCGTAGTCAGACCTGGCGATTCGGGTGCCGGTGACGACCACTTCTTCCAGTACGTTTTCGTATTCGGATTCGTCCGCAGTGTCCTGGGCCAGGCCAGGTGCGGCAGCGAGGGGGAAATAGCCCAGGGATGTGAGAATCGCGAGGCCGAGGCGCTTGCCGCACAGACGCACGGACTTGCCCACGGAAAAGTCGGAACGAACAGCCACGGCAGTCTCCTCGAGCGGCTAACTCTTACTACCAATAGCGCGTATGAACTTTTAGTCAGATTACGCGCTGGCCGCCAACCCGAAATTGACTTCGGTCAAGAAACTCTCCAAATGTCCTTGCTTTCGAGTATTCCAGGATGCGCTGGTTGCTAATGACCCCCAGCGGCCATCCCGGATGATTCGAACATCAGGGATTGCATTTTCAGCCAGAGCGGCGTAGATATCGAAAAGATGACGGTGTTTTCGGAACTCAAGCGCCGCAATGTGCTCCGCATGGCGGTGCTGTACGTGGTGGCGGCCTGGCTGGTGATGCAGGTGGCCGAGGTTCTGATCGGCCTCGGCGC
>JAHEDQ010000121.1 GCA_024641125.1 Candidatus Competibacteraceae bacterium
TCGGACCGGGACGGATGCGTTCAATTCCGCGGCCTGGGCCAGACAAAGCAACACATGCACGCCGCAGTCGATCTCCGGATGGTGGCGGGTCGCTTGTGGTACGCCGAACAGCCGGTCGATCTCGGGGAACACCCGGGCCAGCGCGCCGCAGCTACGCAGCACCTCGATGAAACGCTCCGGACCGGGTTCGCCCAGTGCGCGCGCGGTCTCGGCCCATACCCGCTCCGGCACCAGATGATCGACCTCGCCCGCCGCCACCACATCCCGCATCAGGGCCAAGGTCTCTGGCGCAACGGTAAATCCCAGTGACGCAAACCGGGCGGCAAAGCGCGCCACCCGCAATATGCGCACCGGGTCTTCGACGAAGGCTGGGGAAACATGCCGCAAAATCCGTCGGTCCAGGTCGCCGTGACCATTGAACGGGTCGATGAGCTCGCCGTCTTCGGTTTGCGCAATGGCATTGATGGTCAGATCGCGGCGCAGCAGGTCCTGTTCCAAGGTGACGTCGGGTGCAGCGTGGAAGCGAAAGCCGTGGTAACCCGGAGCGGTCTTGCGCTCGGTTCGCGCCAGGGCGTACTCCTCGCCGGTCTCGGGATGTAGAAACACCGGGAAGTCCTTACCCACCTGACGATAGCCTTGTTCCCTGAGCATTTCCGGCTGGGCACCCACCACCACCCAATCGCGTTCCTTGGGCTCCAGGCCCAATAGTTGGTCGCGCACCGCACCGCCCACCAGATAGATCTGCATTCGCGCTCGTTGCTCCAACCCCGGCTGGAGTAGCATAGCGCCATGTGGCCTCGCTTGACGAAAAGACGATTGGGTTTCACCGCCTGGTTCGCCCTGCTGACGGGTTTGCTGGGGGCAGCTGCGTGCACCTCCCTGTCCTATTACGGGCAGGCGGTATCCGGGCACCTGGATCTGATGTCCAAGCGCCGCGACCTGGAAAAGGTGATGGCCGACGAGGATACGCCGCCGGAACTCCGGGCGCGTTTGCGGGACCTGGCCAGTATGCGGGACTTCGCCGTCTCCGATTTGGGCCTGCCCGATAACGGCAGCTATCGGTTCTACGCCGATCTCGAACGGCCGTACCTGGTTTGGAACGTGTTCGCCGCGCCGGAATTGTCGTTGGAAGCGAAGCAATGGTGCTATCTGGTGGTGGGCTGCGTCACCTACCGGGGCTATTTCGATCGAGCCGATGCGAATCGCACGGCGGAGGCACTGGCCGCCGAGGGCTACGAAACCTGGGCTGGCGGCGTGCCGGCCTACTCGACCCTGGGATGGTTCGATGATCCGCTGCTGAACACCTTCGTGCATTGGTCCCGGGGCCGCGTAGCGGAGTTGATGTTTCACGAGTTGGCCCACCAAAGGCTCTACATAGCCGACGACACCATGTTCAACGAATCCTTTGCCACCGCGGTTGGCCAGCTGGGTGCTGAGCGCTGGCTGGTCAAGTTCGGGCGTCCGGACGAGGGCTTGGCCTACCGGCGTCAGCGGGCGCGCCGGCGTGCGTTCGTCGAGCTGATGAGGGGAACCCGGCAGGTTCTGGAAACAACCTATGCCGCAGCGATCGATGACGATAAAAAACGCGCCCGCAAACAGATCGCCCTGTCCCAGGCTCAGGCTGCCTACGCGGACTGGAAACGGCTGTGGAACGGCTTTGACGGCTTCGATCCGATCATGGCGACGGGGCCGAACAACGCCTGGTTTGTGGCATTGTCCACCTATCATCAGTGGGTGTCCGCGTTCAGACGCCTGTTTGAATTCAGCGGCGACTCATTTCCGCGATTCTACCGGGAGGTTCAGGCTCTGAGTGAGCTCGATCAGCCTGCCCGGGACGCTCGTCTCAAAGCGCTGTCAAGCGACCCTCAGTCCCTGTTGGCCGATTTGCGATAACGACCATACTGGCCTCGGCTGGTTCGATTCTGCAGTGCGGCGGGCATGATGCACTGGACCGATTGCGGCGTCATGCCGAGTACGGCAAACCCGTTCTCCCTGCACACGCTGTCCAATTGCATGGATTTAACGTTGTCCGGCGTCAGCGGCGCGCCTGGCGCGTACTGCATAACCTTGGCCATGGCCTCGGACAGCCCTTGGGTCAACGGCAGAACCAGCCGTCTGGCGCCCAGCATCCGGGCGGTGTACTCCACTAACTGCTTCAGCGTGTACACGTCCGGCCCGCAAAGCTCGAGGCGTTTTCCGAAACTGACCTGGTTCTCCAGCGCGTTGACGAACGCCCCGGTCACGTCACCCACATAAACCGGTGCAAAGCGCGCGTTCGGGCAGGCCAAAGGCATCACTGGACTGATGCGCAGTAAATCGGCAAAGCGGTTAAAAAAACTGTCGTCGTGTCCGAAAATCACCGATGGGCGAAAACTGGTGACCTGAATTCCGGTGCCGGCCGCCAGATGCATGATGTCCTCGCCTTCGCCCTTGGTGCGCAGATACTCGCTGGCGCCGTTGGCGGCGTCGGCATTCAGCGCACTCATGTGCAGAATGCGCTTTACCCCCGCCTTGATGCACGCCTCGCTCACCTCCCGGGGAAATTCCACGTGTACATCGCGGAACTGCACTTGTTTGGACTGGTTGAGGATCCCCGGCAGAAACACCACGCAGTCAACGTCCTGAAAGCACCTGGCCAGCGTCTCCATGTCGCGAACCCGAGTGTTGATGATTGCCACTGTCGGATGCACCAGATTTTCCCGATGGCGCTCCCTGCGGCGGGTGAGCACCCGGACCTGGCGACCGCTGTTGGCCATGGCGGTGACCAGGTGCCGACCCACGAACCCGGTGCCCCCGAGAATGCAGACGCGTTCGATCTTCATAGACGATCATCCCTCATGCCTGTGCGGGTAGCGACAGTTGAGCCTGAAGGCGCTCCGAGCCGCTCATACACCGCGCGGTACCATACCATGCCCGCGCAAAACTGAGTCCGGTCAGAGGCGCCGGCGTCGGGTCTCTCCGAGTCGTTTGGCCGCCGATCGCAATACGGGGTCCGGTGGAACTGAACGGCTCAGGCCCGCAAACCCTCGTCCACGGCCGGGATGATCACTTCGTTGAAGGCATCCTTCCAGGCGCGCTCACACTGTGGATTCCAGATATCCGGGCAGGCGTTTGCAACCGCTTCGACAAATATCGCCTCGAAATTGTGCAGATCCGTACTGTTCAGGCCATAGGCTTTTTGGGCGCGGCCGATTTTGAGCAAATGAGGATGGTGGACGGCCGGGTTCTCTACACAGCGCGCCAGCGTGCTGATGGCGTCCACCATCTTCTCCATCTGATGGTCCATTGTTTCAGGAAAGTGCTGCTTTTACTGGGGATGGCGTTCAAAAAAACGCCCGTAGAAGGTCTCTACGATATCGGTGCGCCTGCCGGCGGCCGCGTCCCAGACCTGGCCAATGATCTCTGTGGTCATATCGCCCTCCTTTGCCTACCAAAGCCTTCGAGCGGCGCCTGCACCCTGCCATGATTAATCGGTTTATGGGCTGACCTGTGTCAAGCGTCTTGACCTGTGTGCCGGGCTGGCCACATCAGACCGCGGCGCCCGGATAAGGCCGGCTTATGGCGAAATTCATAATATTCGGTTGTCCTGTTGCAATGCCCCAGCGCAGACTGGCCACGCAATCCGATGCTCGGAGAGGGACTCTTGACCGCGCTTCCCCAGTTCGAAGATCACGCTAGCCAGGAAAAGAAATACACCACCTGCTACATGTGCGCCTGCCGCTGCGGAATTGAAGTCACGGTTGAGAACAACCAGGTGCGCTTCATCCGGGGCAATCGCGCTCATCCGGTAAACCAGGGTGTGCTCTGCGCCAAGGGCAACGCCGGGATCATGAAGCAGATTTCTCCGGCCAAGCTGCGCAACCCCATGCGGCGCAAGCCCGGCACCGAGCGGGGTGCTGGAGCGTTCGAGGAAATTTCCTGGGACGAAGCACTGGACGAATTGACGGCCCGGCTCCGCGCTATCCGGGAGACCGATCCGAAAAGACTGGCTTTTTTCACCGGGCGCGACCAGATGCAGGCCCTGACCGGTTTGTGGGCGCAACAGTTCGGCACCATCAACTGGGCGGCCCACGGTGGGTTCTGCTCGGTGAACATGGCCGCCGCCGGACTCTACATGATGGGCCACGCCTTCTGGGAATTCGGCGATCCGGATTGGGATCGAACCAAGTACTTCATGCTCTGGGGGGTGGCCGAGGACCACGCCTCGAATCCGATCAAACTGGGCATCGAAAAACTCAAGCGGCGAGGCGGCAAGTTCGTTTCCATCAATCCGGTTCGAACCGGCTATCAGGCTGTGGCGGACGAATGGGTGCCGATCAAGCCCGGCACTGACGGCGCTCTGGCCCTGTCCATGATCCATGTGCTCCTGTCCCGCGAGCAGTTCGACTGGGATTTTCTGGTGCGCTACACCAATGCACCCTTCCTGGTGGTGCAGACCCCGGGCAAACCCGGGGACGGCATGATACTGCGCGATGCCGATGGCCGGCCCCAGGCCTGGGACAACGTGAACGGCGGCCTCGTCAACGGCATGGAAGCGGGCATCACGCCGGCCCTGTTCGGTGAGTACGTGGGTCCCGACGGCCGGCCGGTCAAGCCGGTGATGCAACTCATCGCCGAAAAGTATCTCGACCCCCAGTACGCGCCCGAACGGGCCGCCAAGGTGTGCGGTGTGCCGGCTGAGCAGATTGAACGCCTGGCCCTGGAAATGGCCCACGTGGCCTTCAAGGAAACCATCGAAATCAAATGCGACTGGACCGATTGGGCGGGTCGCAGGCACGAGAAGTTCATCGGTCGGCCGGTGTCCATGCACGCCATGCGCGGCATCTCGGCCCATTCCAATGGTTTTCAGACCTGCCGCGCCCTGCACCTGCTGCAGATTCTGCTGGGTACCGTCGATGTGCCCGGAGGCCACCGCGCCAAGGCCCCGTTCCCGCGCCATGTGCCGCCCCCTATCAAGCCGGCAAAACATACTGCGCCCAATACCCCCTTGTCGGCCCCGCCGTTGGGTTTCCCCACCATGCCCGAGGATCTGGTCATCGACGAGCAGGGCCACCCCCTGCGCATCGACAAGGCCTATTCATGGGAGGCGCCGATTGCCAACCATGGCCTGATGCACATGGTGATCACCAATGCGGTCAACGGCGACCCGTATCCCATCGACACCCTGATTTTCTTCATGGCCAACATGGCCTGGAACTCCACCATGAACACCGGGGATATCCAGGACATGCTCAGGGCGAAGAACGACGACGGCGGGCACAAGATTCCGTATCTGGTGGTGGTGGACAGCTTCCACTCGGAGACCGTGAATTTCGCTGACCTGGTGTTGCCGGATACCACCTATCTGGAGCGTTTTGACGCCATCTCCATGTTGGACCGCCCGATTTCGGAGCCGGACTCGCCCTGCGATTCAATCCGCTACCCGGTAATCGAGCCGGATCGCAACGTCCGGCCCTGGCAGGAGGTGCTGGTGGATCTGGCCGGGCGGCTGGGATTCCCCGCCTTCACCGATGACCAGGGGCAGCCCAAGTACGCAGGCTACACCGACTTCATCAGACGCTGGGAGAAAGCACCGGGCATTGGCTTTCTTGCCGGTTGGCGAGGCGAGCAGGGTGAGAAGTCCATGCGTGGGGAACCGAACCCCGATCAATGGGAGCGCTACCGCGAGAACCAGTGTTTTTTCCAGCACCATCTGCCGGAGAACCAGCGCTTCTATCGATTCGCCAATCGGGACTATCTGGATTGGGCTAAGGAGGTGGGTTTCAATGCCACCGCCGAGCCTATTGTGATGGAACTGTATTCAGAGACGTTGCAGCGCTTTCGCCTGGCGGGACAGGGTCTATACGACGGTCCTATGCCCACCGATGCACAGGACAAGCAACGCCTAGTGGACTACTTCGACCCGTTGCCTATCTGGTATCTGTCGTTGGAAGAAGCGGCGGTGTCGGAGCAGGAGTACCCGTTCCACGCCGTCAATCAGCGGCCCATGCACATGTACCACTCCTGGGATTCCCAGAACGCCTGGCTGCGCCAGATCACCGCCCAGAACTATCTGTACATGAACCGCGGGCGCGCTGAGCGGATGGGCATTGCCGATGAAAGCTGGGTTTGGGTCGAGTCGCACAACGGGAGAATCCGCGTTCAGGTCAAGCTGATGGAGGGATGTCAGGAAGACACTGTCTGGACCTGGAACGCCATCGGCAAACAATCCGGCGCCTGGGGTCTGTCGGCGGACGCCCCGGAGTCCCGGCGCGGATTTCTGATGAACCACCTGATCTCGGAGTTGCTGCCACCGGGCAGCGGCGACCGCCGCATCACCAACTCCGACCCGGTTACCGGGCAGGCCGCCTGGTACGATCTGAAGGTCAAGATTACGCCCGCCACCGATGGAGCGGACTGCGCCTGGCCCGAGTTCGACACCATCCAGCCCTTACCGGGTCAGGCCGAGTCCCCCGGCGAACTGCGTTACCAGACCCACGAAGCGGTCAATCTGCGCCGCTCCCTGAAAGACATTCTGACGAGGAACTGATCCGTGCGTCTGGGCTTAGTCATCGATTTGGACGTGTGTGTGGGATGTCATGCGTGTGCCGTGGCCTGCAAGCAGTGGAACAGTTCGGGCACCACCGGGCCGCTCACCGATTATGATCCCTACGGCGCCGATCCCAGCGGCGTCTGGTTCAACCGGATCCGCAGCTTCGAAGTGGGGGAGTACCCGCAAAGCAAAACCGTCAACTTCCCCATGTCCTGCATGCATTGCGAGACCGCGGAATGCGTCACGGTGTGCCCCACGGGGGCGTCGTACAAACGTCCCGAGGACGGCATCGTTTTGGTGGACCAGGACAAGTGCATGGGTTGTAACTACTGCGCCTGGGCTTGCCCCTACGGCGCACGGGAGTTGGACCAGGCCTCCGGTACCATGAAGAAATGCACCCTGTGTGTTGACCGCATTTACGACGAGGCATTGCCTGAGGCCGAGCGCCAGCCGGCCTGCGTATTGACCTGCCCGACGCGCGCACGTCACTTCGGCGACCTGGACGATCCTGACTCGGGGGTCAGCGCCGTGGTGCGCGAACGGGGCGGGTTTCAGTCCATGCCCGAACTGGGCTACAACCCGACCAACCAATACCTGCCACCGCGGGTTCAACGGCCGGCGCAGCAGGCCGACCGGCCCCGCGCCAGCCTGCAGGACAAGCTCAAGGAGTGGATGGCTAGAGCGATTACAAAGTAGACCCGGCTGGCAGCGAAGTACGTGACGCCAGCTCCAGCCGTTGAGCGGACAGAGGCCCAAACCACCCGACACGGACCAGACACCATGTATCCCGCAATTTCAGTGATTGTATTTACCGTCGCCTCCGGCGCCGGCTTCGGCCTGCTGATCCTGGTCGCTCTGTTCAGCGCCTTTGGTATCGGGGGCGGCCTCAGCCTGGGCGAGACCTTGACCGCGGGCATCCTTGGCCTGGCGTTGGCCACCGTGGGGCTGGTTTCGTCCACCTTCCATCTGGCCAATCCCCGAAACGCCTGGCGTGCATTCAATCGCATTCGAACGTCCTGGCTGTCTCGCGAAGGGGTGTTTGCCGTCCTGTTTTACCCGGTTGCCATTCTCTACTTCGGAGGGCTGTGGTTCATGGGCGGAACGAAGACCGGGGCGCTTCAGGGGCTGGCAGTGCTGACCATGTTGCTTGGAGTTGCGGTGGTGTTCTCCACCGGCATGATCTACGCCTGTTTGCGTACCATTCGTCAGTGGAACACGTCCCTGGTGCCCGCCAACTACCTGCTCATGGGGCTTGCCAGCGGCGGGGTCTTGTTGACCACGGTTCTGGCCTACACCAAGGGCCCGGCTCTGGCCACCGTGGCCACGACCACCCTGACGCTGCTGGCCGCGGCCGGCATCGGCAAGTTGATTTACTATTTCTGGATCGGCAAGCCCCAGGGCTCCACCATCAATACCGCCACCGGATTTACCCGCGCCGGTGTGCGCCTGTTCGAATCCGGCCAAAGCGGCGGCGCCTTCCTGAACAAGGAATTTGGCTACCAGGCACCGATCTCCCTGGTCCATCGTCTGCGCCTGGTGGTATACGCCCTGGCCTTCGTGATTCCGGCGGTGTTGGTGGCTCTGCTGATGCAGAACGGTATGGATGTTCTGGCGCTGCTGACCGTGTTTTCCCTATTGGCGGGTCTGGCCGTCGAGCGCTGGCTCTTTTTTGCCGAAGCGCGCCATGTGGTCAATCTGTTCTACGGTGCGCAACGCACCTGAGCTACAGGCAATTGTGATCGCCGCCCTATCCGCAACGGAATTCGGTCGACGCTGGCCGGTGGACCTTAATTCGGGAAACGGTTTTTTCCAGGTTCCTGAACACGCATACTGGGACAATGCGGATCAGATGGGGAGCATGGACGAATGGGGCGCTGTGATCGAGCGACGCAACGCCTTCGTGGCCTTGAGCGGGCTCGGGCGCGCGTGTCTTGGACGGATGATCGTGAGACCGACTGTTTGACCCGTCACCGGGGTACATCATGAGCACGGTTCTGCGCCATCTCGGTGTTTCCCTGTTTGACAGCTTCCGAGATCTGCTCCCCATCATCGCCGTTATCGCCTTTTTCCAACTGGCGGTGCTGCGTCAACCCCTGCCGGATTTTGTCGATCTTCTAATCGGTACTCTGATGGTGGTGATCGGACTGAGTCTGTTTGTCTACGGCCTGAAGGTCGGTTTGTTTCCCATCGGCGAGGCCATGGCCTATGACTTCGCTCGCAAGGGCAGCGTCGTTTGGCTTTTGCTGTTTGCATTTGCCCTTGGTTTTGGCACTACCGTAGCGGAACCGGCGCTGATCGCCGTGGCCGCGGAGGCCGGCGAGATCGCCCGGGCCGGTGGCATCATCGAGGACTCTGATGATGCGGAGCAGGGCTACGCTACCGGGTTACGCTACACGGTGGCTCTGTCGGTCGGTATTGCCATCGTATTGGGTGTGATCCGGATCATCAAGGGCTGGCCGGTCCAGTATCTGATCATCGGTGGCTACATAGGCGTGGTGATTATGACGGGGTTTGCGCCGCCGGAAATCATTGGTATCGCCTACGACTCCGGCGGTGTGACCACATCGACCATTACCGTGCCCCTGGTGACCGCATTGGGGGTTGGTCTCGCCAGCAGTATCGCCGGGCGCAATCCTATGGTCGATGGCTTTGGCCTGATTGCCTTCGCCTCTCTTACCCCCATGATCTTTGTCATGGGCTATGGAATGCTGGTTTGAACTCGCTGCACTCGTTCCTCGATATCCTGCTGGCCACGGTCTGGGATGTTCTGCCCATCGTGCTGATTCTGTTTGGGTTTCGTTTTCTGGTACTGCGCCGTCCGTTGCCGAACCCGGGTGCCGTGGCATCGGGTTTCATCGCGGTGCTGCTGGGGCTTGCATTTTTCTTGCAGGGGCTCGAGCAGGCACTATTCCCCATCGGCAAGTTGATGGCCCAGCAACTCACCAACATGGAATTCCTGGGCATTGCGGCGGATCAGGCGACGGAATGGCGTCACTATGGTTGGGTCTATGTGTTCGCGGCCGCCATCGGTTTTGCCACCACCATTGCCGAGCCGTCGCTGATCGCGGTGGCGATCAAGGCCAATCAGGTCTCGGCTGGCGGGGTGGGCACCTGGGGCCTGCGGGTGGCGGTTGCGATCGGCGTCGCCATAGGCATTGCGTTGGGAACGTTCCGCATTGTCACCGGCACCCCGCTCCATTGGTACATTATCTCGGGCTACATCGTCGTAATCGTCCAGACCCTGTTCGCGCCGCGCAGCATTATTGCGCTGGCCTATGATTCGGGCGGTGTGACCACGTCCACGGTGACGGTGCCGCTGGTGGCGGCATTGGGGCTTGGACTTGCGTCCAGCGTACCTGGTAGAAGTCCGCTGCTGGACGGGTTTGGACTCATCGCATTCGCCAGCCTTTTCCCCATTATCACCGTCATGGGTTACGCGCAGATTGCGGAGTGGATGTCGAAGCGTGGCCAGCGCAATACCAATGAGTAATGCGTTCGCACGAGCGGGGACCGCAACGACCGGCGCGTGTTCGAGTATGGGTTCGGACACAATCAATTTCTGACCCTAGGCCTAGTGGGGACATCGACCATGCATTTCAAATTGATCTGCGTCCTGGTGGAGGACGACAAAACACAGAAGATCCTGGAAGCTGCCCGGGATGCCGGCGCCACCGGGTCAACTGTGTTGAATCAGGCCCGCGGCGAGGGCTTGACCAAAGGTAAGACCTTTTTTGGGTTGTCCCTGGATAGTCAGCGGGACTTGATTCTTTTGTTGGTGGAGGAGCATCTCTGCCGAAGCATTCTGGAGACCATTGCCGAGAAGGGTGAATTTGACGATGCACCCGGCAGCGGCATCGCTTTTCAGATCGATGTGGAAGACGCAATTGGTGTCAGCCATCAGATCAAGCGGCTGGCCAGCGTCGTCGGGGAGGAGATATGAGGGGGAAGCGCATCATTCGGGTTCGAGACGTCATGAAACCACGGGTGGACATGGTGGAGGGCATGTCCACCGTTGCCGAGGCGCTGAATGCCATGATTCATGTGGACACCAAGGCGCTCGTCGTGCGAAAACGCGACGAGGATGACGAATACGGCATCGTTACCTTGGGCGATATAGCGCGCAAGGTCCTTGCCCGTGACCGGGCACCGGATCGGGTCAACATCTACGAGATCATGTCCAAACCGGTTATCGCCGTCGACTCACACATGGATATACGCTATTGCGCACGCCTGTTCGATCGTCTGAATCTCTCCCGGGCGCCGGTGATCGAGGCTGAAGAGGTGCTGGGCATGATTGGTTTCACGGATATGGTGATTCGCGGCCTCGTGGATCCCGATTTCGAATGATCGCCGCCATTCACAGGAGAACCCGGGAGCAATTCGCTTTCCCTGCGAGCCTGGCCTGAAAGCATTCGGCGACTGTCTATAACCTTCGCTGGCGGCCATGTTCGCGCCGGCTTCGATTCGATGCCCATCCCGGGGCCGATCCATGACCAAGCCATCCGGCCCCCAGTTCCCGTCCGCCCGTCAACTGCTGGCCCCAATCCATTGGCCGAGCTGGTTGCTGGTGGGTCTGTTGTGGCTGCTGGTCTGGTTGCCCTCCGGTTTTCGCAATGCACTTGGGCGTGGTCTCGGCCGGCTCCTGTATCGCATTTGGGGCAAGCGGCTGCGGATTCTGCACACAAACCTCGATCTGTGTTTTCCCAATCAGTCCCAGGAGCAGCACGAGGCGATGGCGCGGCAACATGTGCAGATACTGGTGTGCACCCTGCTGGACTACGGCCTGTTATGTTTCGCAACCCCCGCCCGTATCCGCCGTCGGGTGCGATTCCAGGGCATCGCGCATGTGGACGCCGCAATCGCGGATGGCCGAGGCGTTTTGATGATGCCCATACACAGTTGTGCCCTGGATTACGGCATTTGTGCCATCGGCATCGACCACGACGCTCTTGGGCCCTACAAACCCATGCGCAACCCGGTGGCCGATTGGCTGCTGAGGAGGGCCCGGACTCGCTTTCGAGGTGAACCTCTGCCCCGCGACGCCGGGCTGAGGCCGGTGCTGCGGGGACTCAAATCGGGCCGCATCGTCATGTTCCTGGCGGACGAGGATCTGGGCCCGGACGCGGCGGTTTTTGCGCCTTTGTTCAATGTGCCCAAGGCCACGCTGACCACGCCCGGCCGGTTGGCTGGGCTCGGCAACGCCGATGTGCTGCTGGCCACCACGCTGTTCAATCCCGAGGATGGCGGTTATGACTGCCATATCCTGCCGCCGTTAGCCGATTTTCCAAGCGGCGATGCGCGTGCTGACGCCGCTCGTCTAAACGCCTGCGTCGAGCAATTGGTGATGATGGATCCCACCCAGTACATGTGGACGCTGCGTCTGTTCCGCACCCGGCCGGATGGCCCCAAAAGAAGGTACTGAGCCAACCCCGTGGACGGGTGCCCGACGCCGCTTCATCTGTCTCCCGTTGACAGTCCCGCCTGGCACCAGTCCCCATCGTATGCCTCCGATTGAACAAGGTTTGGAACGGTCGTAATACGATCGGCCCGCTGAATCTGGATGGACAAGGAACGTGTATGCATCAGAATTCGTCCCCAATGCTGTTCATAAAGCTTGATGACCTAATTCTATTGATGAGCATTCGACTTACTGACGTCACCGGAACCGTGGCAGATTTCCGAAGCGCAGTCGGTTTCCCCGGTGCGATTTCTTGTCAACGTTCAAGATTGGGGCGCAATAGTCGCTTTTCGTAACACCACTCAAGGTGAACCGGCATGTTTCTACGACTCACACGTCGCCGTTTTCTCGTCAGCGCTGGCTCGGCCGCCGCCGTGGGTGCGATGGGCGGCTGTATTTCCACCAACAAGGCGACCGGCCGATCCAGCTTCACTGGGGTCTACTCGGTGGAGGACGACATTCGGCTAGGGCGCCAGGAACACCCCAAGATGCTGGCGGCATTCGGGGGCGAGTACGATAGCAGGCTGCTGAAACGCTATGTCGAGCGGGTTGGGGGGCAGTTGGCGACCAGTACCGAGTATCAGCAGTTTCCCTATCAGTTCACCGTGCTCAACTCGCCTATCGTCAATGCGTTCGCACTGCCCGGCGGCTTTGTGTATATATCGCGCGGGCTTATCGCGCTGGCCGGCAACGAGGCTGAGATGGCAGGCGTTCTGGCGCATGAACTCGGTCACGTGAACGCGCGCCATACCGCCGAGCGGATGAGCGCCGGTTCCCTGGCGCAGATCGGTGTGCTGGCCGGCGCTATCGGAGCCGCTGCCCTCGGTCTTCCCGGCGAATTGGCCCAGGCGGGGCAACAGGTGGCCGCAGCGTCGATCCAAAGTTACTCACGCAAGCAGGAGTTTGAGGCGGACATGCTGGGTGTGCGCTACATGAGCAAGGCTGGCTACGACCCGGAGGGCATGGTGACGTTTCTCTCCACGCTGCGGGAACAGAGTATGGTCGAAGCCCGTTCCATGGGCCTGCCCGCCGGCACGGTGGATGAATTCAACATGATGAGCACCCATCCGAGAACCGTCGATCGGGTCCAGGAGGCGACCGCTGCTGCACAGGTGCAGCGCCCGGCTCAACCGATCCTGGGGCGACAGGAGTATCTGGCCAACATCGACGGGATGCTGTTCGGTGATGACCCCAGTCAGGGTGTTGTCATCGGCCGTCGCTTTGTTCACCCGGGAATGCGGTTTGAGTTTCAGGTACCGGTCGGTTTCAGGGTCCGCAACGAACCGGATCAGATCCTGGCTCAGGGCGCGGATCGCTCCGCGGTCGTGTTTGACCTGGGAGTGGCGCGGACCAGCGACATGACTCAGTATCTGCAGAGCGACTGGGCCGGGCAAATCCGACTGAAGGATGTGCAGGCTATTTCGGTGAACGACATGGCCGGCGCCACCGGCTGGACCACCATCGCGAATGGCGGACGTCAGTTCATCGTTCGGCTGGTGGCGATTCGGCGGGATGCCCGTTCGGCCTACCGCCTGCAGTTTGTCGCATCAAGCGATCGCTATCAGGCGCTCAAGGACGAGTTTCGCGCCACCACCTACAGCGTCAGAAGCCTGAGCGCCGCCCAGGCGGCCGAGGTTCGGCCCCTGCGCCTGCGGGTGATTCGGGCCACTGGTAACGAGGATGTGTCCGCCCTGTCTGGGAATCTACCCTACGGCGCATTCAACGACGACTGGTTCCGCGTGCTCAACGATTTGCCCCAGGGGCGGCAACCCGTGGCGAATCAGCCGCTCAAACTCATTGAAGCCTAGGAAAATCTGATCAATTGATACGATGCGCGCTTGTGGGCGAAACCCCAGCGGGGCCGGGCCTTTGCGCCCCTGCTACCGCGTTGCACCTCGCTTATTGGCAACTCACCCATTTGGCTTGGGCCAACTTCGCTCGGTGCGCCTTGTACGAGAGCGCGTAAAGACCCCGGCGCGATCGCAGCAATTGACCTTCCCTAGTGTCATGTCGTACTGCTGATGTGCAGCTAAGGTATGGGACGGGACACTGGCTTGGCGCCGGGTCTGGTATATTCGTCCGCCCGGGAGCACCGTCAGCGCTGGGTGTAGTGGGTTCAGCGGAAACCGGCGTGTACAAATGAGGTGGCAATCGTAAT
>JAHEDQ010000122.1 GCA_024641125.1 Candidatus Competibacteraceae bacterium
GGCGGTGGATAATCGGACCGATCTATACGCAGCCGGCGTCACCCTGTACGAGCTGTTGACCGGTGCGCCGCCATTCGTGGCCGATGATCCGAAGGAACTGATACACGCTCATCTCGCCCGCCCGCCACCCGACCTGGCGGCACGGTGCCCTGATCTGCCGGCCTCGGCGGTGGCGATCGTGAACCGGCTGCTGCAGAAAAACCCCGAAGCGCGCTATGCCACTGCGGCGGGTTTGGCGGGTGACCTTCGACGCACTCTAGATGGGCTGCGTCGCGGTGACAGCGCGCAATTCGCTCTAGGCGCTGACGATGTCTGGGGGCGATTCACCCTGCCTGATCGCCTCTACGGTCGGGAAGCCGAGATCCGGGGGTTGCTGGAGGCGGTGGCCAGCGCCGCCGGGGGGCATCGCCAGAGCCTGCTGGTGACTGGATACTCCGGGGTGGGCAAGTCTGCCCTGATCAACGAAGTCCAGGTTCCGTTGGTAGCCCGCCATGGATGGTTTTGCGCAGGCAAGTTCGACCAGTTTCGACGGGACCAGCCGTATCTTGCCTGGCGTGACGCACTGGCCTCGCTGACCCGGCAACTGCTGGCCCAATCGGAGCAGCATCTCAGCACACTGCGCACCGAACTGGATCACCAGCTGGCCGGCAACGGCGCGCTCATCGCCGAATTGGTGCCGGGCCTCGAGGTGTTGCTCGGAACACAAAAGGCGCCGCCCAGCGTGGGTCCGGCCGAGGCGCAGGCGCGTTTCGATCAGGCCTTTCGAACCTTTCTCCGTGTACTGGCCAGGCCGGAGCATCCTCTTGTTTTGTTCGTCGATGATCTGCAATGGGCTGATCTGGCCTCGCTGCAATTGTTTGAATCCCTCACATCGGACCTGTCACCGGCGCATCTTCTGGTGTTGGGAGCTTATCGCGACAACGAGGTGGGTGCGGGGCATCCGCTGACCGCCAGCCTGGGGCGGCTGGAGACGCTTGGTCGGCGCCCGCAAATATTGCTGCTGCCTCCCCTGGGTGTGGACGACGTCACCGCCATCGTAGCCGATTCCCTGCATCTGGACGCGGAAACGGTCACGCCACTCAGCCAGCTGGTGTTCGAGAAGACGGGCGGCAATCCGTTCTTTGTACGGCAGTTTCTGTCCGCGCTGGAAGCCGATGGGTTGATCGAGTTCGATGCCCAGGACGGCCTCTGGCGTTGGAATGTGGCCGCGATCGCACAGCAGAGCCACACCGAAAATGTGGTTGCGTTCATGAGCGCGCGAATTCAGGAGCTGCCCCCGGAAACCGTGCACATGCTGCAACGCGCGTCCTGTCTCGGAGCGACCTTCGATTTGCAGGCTTTGATGCGAATTTCCGATCAGACCGGGGTGCAGGTGGTTTCTGAGCTGGACCAAGCGCTGGCCAAGGGGTTGCTGTTGCCCCAGGGGGTCGACTATCGACTGGCCCTTGCGGATGCAAAACTGGCCGCTGACAGTGGCCGGGCTCAGAGCGTCAATCCTCGTTACGCCTTTCTGCACGACCGGGTGCAGCAGAGCGCCCATGAGTCCATCGACCCGGCGGATCGGGCGGCGATCCATCTGCGCATTGCCCGAGAAATCCGATCCCAATTCGCATCGGAATGTTCGTCGCAGCAGGCTTTGGAGGTGATGGACCACCTCAGCGAATCCCTGGACCAGATGGCTGATCCGGAGGAGCGCCTCGGATTCGCCCGCTTGTGTCTGCTCGCCGGTCAACGGGCAAAGGCGGCGATGGCCATCGAGCCGGCGGTGCATTATCTGGACATGGGCCGGACGCTTTTGCCGGCAGATACTTGGGATCGTGAATCGAGCCTTGCGCTGGATCTGCACCTCGAGGGCGCCGATGCCTGCTACATCAGCGAGCGCTACCACGAGGCCGAGGCCCTGGCGCAACAAGTCCTGGACCGCAGCGATGTCCTGGACCGGCGGGTCATGGCACACAACATCCGGATCGGGATCGGCGTTGCGCAAAGCCGCTACGTGGAAGCCACTCTGCTCGGCCTTGACGTTCTGGAGCAGGAACTGGGCGTGCGCCTGCCCCGTCGGGCGGGGGTGCCCCGGGTGCTGCTCGGAATTTTGCAGACCCGCATGGTGCTCGGTGGACGGCGTCCCCCGGCCCTGTTGGCGTTGCCGGAAATGACCGACCCACGAGCCCGGGCCGCAGTCGCCATTCTCATGAAATCCGCCACCAACGCCTATTGGGGGTCACCCAATCTGGTTCCGCTGATCGCCGGGCAGATGGTGCGTTTGTCGCTCCGCCACGGCAATATCGGGCTGTCGGCCTACGGCTATGCCCTGTTCGGCATGATCATCACCAACGCGGTCGATGCGGTCGATGCCGGCTACGATCTGGGGCGACTGGCTATGGACCTGCTCGAGCGCACGGGTGACCAGCACCTGGTGGGCAAGACCGGCTTGCTTTGGCACGGTTTTATCCGTCACGCCAAGGATCCCCTGAGGGTTTGCGCCGCCGATACCCTGGATTGCTACGACCACGCACTGGACGCGGGTGACGTTGAAAACGCGGTCTATTGCGGCACTGTCGCCTACTATGCCGACCTGCTTGCAGGCCGATCGTTGGATTGGGTCCAGCAACGTTATCGTGACCACCTGCCCGCACTGTTGAACTCGGCTCAGGCCCAGACCACATTCACACTGAAAGTCTGGATGCAGGCGGCCGCCAATCTGGCCGCCGACGACAAGGTCGAATCCAGGACCGTTGGTGAAATAATCGACTGGCCGGCACGGCTCGAACAGATGATCGAGGATCCGGCCGCCTACATGGGCATCGCAACGGTGGCCGGTGGCGCCGGATGGCTGGCGTTCTTACTGGATGACTGGTCCGAGGCCGAACGGCAGTTCGAGCTCTTGTATGATCGGGCCGATGCCGTTCTCGGCCAGCCGTTCTGGAAACCGTGCATGGCACTGTACGGCATCACCTTGAGTCGCAAGCTGGCACGGGGCGAGGGGCGGGCGCCGACGCGCCTGCGCCTGGCCAGGATCCAGCGTTGGGTACGCACCTGGGCCTGGCGTAACGCCCACGATTATGCCGCATACATGTTGTCCCTGACCGCCGAGCGGGCCGCGCGCAAAGGACAGCGGTCCAGGGAACTGGCGGCCTGGGACGACGCCGCGGCACGGGCCCATGAGGGCGGCAACCTGTTTTTCGAGGCCTGGGTAACTGAACAGGGCGCCCATGCCCATGGTCGCGCCGGACACCGTGAGCAGGCCCACCATCTGCTGGACCGCGCCCATACCCTGTGGCAGCGTCACGGCGCTTTGGCGAGACTGCATCTACTGGGCGCTACACAGAAGACCCAATCTTCAGAGAGCTCCAGCTCCGAGCTCGGCTCGATGAAATTCGAGGCCGTTCTGGAGGCTGTGCGGGCTGTTTCCGAGAGTATTGAGGTGGAACACCTCGTCTCCCGTGTGCTGGAGATCTCGCTGGTTCAGTCTGGCGGGCGCCGGGCGACCCTGCTGGTGCAGGACGAGATATTGCGGCCGCTGGCGACCGGGGTGATGGACGACCAGGGACGTTTCGAGCGTTTGGCGGCAGTACCTTCGATAGAAGCGGCGTCCCTGCCCACCAGCCTCATCGACTACATCGCCCGCACCCGGCGCACGCTCACGGTGGACAACGCTGCCACCCACGAATGGCTGTCGCGCGATCCCTATGTGGCCGGCTTCGACCGTCTCTCGCTCATCGGCGCCCCGCTGATGCGCCACGGGCGCCTGGTGGGGATGGTGCTGCTGGAAAACGACCTCGGTGCCGGCGTGTTTTCCGAAAATGACACCAACGTGGTCGAGACCATCGCCGGCCAGGCCGCGGTTTCCCTGGAGAACGCCCGGTTGTTCGAGGCCCAGCGCCGCCAGGCCGAAGCCTTCGGCCGTTTTCTGCCGCGCCCGTTCTTGGAACAACTCGGCCACAAGAAGGTCGAGGACGTCCGTTTGGGTGACGGGGTTCAGCGGCCGGTGACGGTGATGTTCACCGATTTGCGTGGTTTCACTTCCTTGTCCGAGCGGATCGGCGTGCACGACAACTTCGCCCTGGTTAACGGTTTTCTGGCCCGCATGACGCCGGTGCTCAGGCCCGAGGGCGGGTTTATCGACGAGTTCACCGGAGATGGTTTCAAGGCCCTGTTCATCGATCGACCCGATGGCGCCCTGCGGGCGGCGATCGGTATGCAACAACGGCTGCGCCGGTACAACATCGAACGGGTCGGGCATGGACGTCAACCGTTGGCGGTGGGTATCGGTATCCACAGCGGTAGCGTGCTGCTGGGCACCATCGGCGAAGCGGAGCGCATGTCCACCACGGTCATCGGCGACACGGTTAACATTGCCTCGCGCCTGGAGGGTCTGACCAAGGCGTATGGCACACCGGTTCTGATCAGTGAACAGCTGCGCGCCGAGCTGGTCGAGCCGCTGGCCTTCGCCATTCGCACCGTGGGTCGGATCCGGGTCAAAGGGCGTCGGGAGGCAATCCTGGTCCATGAACTGGTGGACGCGCGTCCGGTGGACGAGCGCACTCTGCTGGTGCCTCTCGTGGACAGTTTCAATGAGGCACTGAGCGACTACTTCGAGCGCCGTTTCGAGTCGGCCCTCCAGGGCTTCGCCGCATTCGCTGCTGCAGCGCCGACAGACCTCTTAGCCAAAGAGTATCAAGCGCGCGCCAAGACCTGCCTCGAACAAGGTGTCGGCCCGGACTGGGACGGCGTGATTGTGCGGGAGCAGAAGTAGCCAGAAGGTCGCCAGCGCGCATCATGCGCGCGCTGAAAAACTACGAACTCATGGGACACTACACTAGCCTGCAAATTGCATGAAGCGTTCGGGAATCAGGGCGTGATGGGCAAAGCAGTTGGGCTGATCGGCATAAAAGGCATAGCTGTAGCTATAGTTTGAGCGGGATCGGCGCAAATGCACAGTCCAGCGCGGCCCGAGCCCGAACAGGACAAACCGTAACAACCAAAAGAAGGGCCGAATGCGCATCAAAAACCCGGAACCGATGCCGAAACAAAATCTACCGGTCCGCCTTCATGCAATTTGCAGGCTAGCCCGGCGGGTCCCGCAGCGGCGGGATTCCGACCCAGTCATCGGCCTTGCGGGTGTTCGGGAAGGCCTTGGGCATGCCCCTAAGACGATAGGAGAGCAGTCGCGCCCGCCGTGCCCAGATCGAGGCCAGGCGCAGATGATTGAGCGAATGCGGATCATCGATGGACCGGGCCTTGGGAATCGGCAGGTTGACCGGGTGATTGCCCATATGGAACCAGGTCAGCATGCTCTCCTCGTAGGAAAGGGCGGTGTTCAGCTCTACCGTGGCCAGGTCCAGATACGGGAACCGTTCCTCATCCCAGGGCACGGCGCTGCTCAGCCACTGGGGCTGAGGACCCTCTTCAGAGGGTGGCTTATCGCGCAGTTGAATTTGTAACCGGTAACACAGGGCGTTGCCGGCCTCCAGCTGCGCGCGGGTCGCATCCTTGAGATAGTTGCGTGTTCGCGTTTCGTCCCGGTATGGGTTCTGCAGCCAGGCATGATGCCGGTCCCACTGGTCGGGTTCTCCGGATTCCTGCTCGACCTCAGGATCGGGAACCAGTCGATAGCGCGCATATCGGAAGACGCCGTCCCGACCGATGAAGCCGGTGACCGTCTTGGTGTGGTACTTCATCCGTCCGAACGATTCGGGGTTGCGCCGCACGCTGACCCCGCCGCCCACGGCGGCCTGGGGGTGACGTCGCAGGTAACTTACGTAGCTTTTCCCCTTGCCGCCCATGGAGCTGATCATGAATCCGACGAATGTGCGTGCGTTCCAAAACAGTGGCACTGTGCCCGTGTTCATGAGCAGGTCCAGAGGGGAATCGAAGCGATCGTCCTGGAACTTGATCGACGCGCTGCGCACAACCAGCTTGGCGTCGTCCTTGAACGAAGCCGCCGCGTGCCGCACCCGACAGGCGAACTCTTGTCCGGGCTGGAAGAAATCATGGGGCGGGAACTTCGGGTCATCCACGATCCGCAGGCGCCCGGAGCAGGCAATTCCATTTTCATGGGACATTCGCACCCGCCCGAACAGACTGTTTGCGCTGACCAGCAGCGTCACCAGCAATGTCACCAACGCGAGCTGCAGTCGATGGTAGATCGCTATCAGGGCATCGAGAAACTTGTTGCGAACCATACGCTTGTTCCTTGCTGGGGAAATCGACGGCAGCCCGGCGCTGGGCCCGCCCTGCCGCAAGCTCTAAGCATACACAAGCTGCGGCGCCACTGCGCTGGCGGCGCAGGGACAAGGCGGATCGGGGGTCCGGGCGACTTGCGCCGACGCTTCGGGCTGAATGAAGTCATGAATTGGGCAACTTCGACGCGCCCGGTCGGTCTAGAATGGAATGATGAACAAGCCTGTGTTGACCCTGCTGGTGGCGGTCTTGCTGATTGCGGCCGGATGCTCAGACGAGACCGGCGCGACTGCTTCCGGTAAAGGCGCCCGGGGCGGCGCACAGGTGTCCGTAGTGGCCGCTGTCGCACGCACTGATCTTTTTGTGGAACGTATCGAGGCCTTGGGCACCACCAGTGCCAACGAGTCGGTGGAAGTCACTGCCGAGGCCACTGGCCGGGTGGAGAGCATCAACTTCGACGACGGTGACGTGGTTGCGGCCGGGACTGTGCTGGTTCAGTTGGAGTCGAGACAGCCCCAGGCCAGGCTGGTGGCCGCTCAGGCCAACCTCAAGACCCAACGGGCGCAGCTGGAGCGCCTGCGCAATCTGGCCAAGAAAAACTCCATAGCCCAGACTACCTTGGATGAGCAGTCCAACCTGCTCCAGGCTGCCGAAGCGCAGTTTGAGATTGCCCGGGTCGACTTGGCCAACCGCACCATAGTGGCCCCGTTTCCGGGCCAGCTGGGCATCCGGCAGGTCGGTCTCGGGGCTCTGATCGGCCCGGGTGAGGTCATCGTGACACTGGATGATCTGAGTACCATCAAGCTCGACTTCTCGGTGCCCGAGACCTATCTGTCGGTGTTGCGGACGGGTCTGGAGCTGGAGACCCGCAGTGCCGCCTACGGCGGGCGGTCCTTTCCCGGCGTGGTGACCGTCACCGCCGCACGGGTCGATCCGGTGACACGAACCGTTTCGGTGCGGGCCGAGTTGCCCAATCCCGACGGTCTGCTGCGACCCGGCATGTTGATGACGGTGGACCTGATTCGCGACCGCAGTCAAAGCCTGATGGTGCCCGAGGAAAGCGTCTTTCCGGTGGGTGCGCAGCAGTTCGTGTACCGCATCGACCAGCACGACACTGTGAGTCGGGTACCGATCGAGACCGGCCGTCGCCGGCCTGGGGAGGTCGAGGTGCTGGACGGATTGGCGCCTGGGGACCGGGTTGTAACCGAGGGCATTACCCGGATTCGCCCCGGAATGACGGTGCAACCGGTGCAGGGCTGAGACTGGGGGACGCACAATGCTGCTATCGGATGTTTCGGTCAAACGACCGGTGCTGGCCATCGTCATCAGCCTGCTGCTGGTGGCATTTGGCGTATTGTCCCTGATGAATCTTTCGGTTCGCGAGTATCCGGACATCGATGCGCCGGTGGTGTCGGTAAGCACGGTATATCCCGGGGCGGCCGCTGCCATCGTCGAGACCAAAGTCACCCAGGTACTGGAAGACAGGATCAGCGGTATCGAAGGTGTGCGCACCATCACCTCCCGCAGCCGGGACGGTCAATCCGATATCAGTATCGAGTTCAAACTGACCCGGGACATAGACGGCGCCGCCAATGACGTGCGTGACCGGGTCAGCCGGGCGCTGGGTGAACTGCCCGCCGAGGCCGATCCGCCGGAGATTGCCAAGGCCGACTCCGATGCCAGTCCCATCATCTGGTTGGTGCTGTCCAGCACCAGCGTGAGCAATCTTGCCCTGACCGACTACGCAGAACGCTACCTGTTGGATCGTTTCGCCGCTCTGGATGGGGTTTCCCGCGTGCGCATCGGCGGGGAACGACGCTACGCCATGCGAATCTGGCTGGATCGACGGGCTCTGGCGGCCCGCAATGTGACCGTCGCCGACGTGGAGGCAGCGCTGCGCGCCGAGAATGTGGAGCTGCCGGCCGGCCGTTTGGAGTCTAGCCAGCGGGAGTTCTCGCTGCGCACGGCAAGACAGTTCCGCTCGGCGGATGAGTTCGCCCGGCTGGTGGTGGCCCGGGGTGAGAACGGCTACCTGGTGCGTCTGGCCGAGGTGGCGGAGGTGCGGGTCGAGGCCGAGAACCTGCGCACCGAGTTTCGCACCAACGGCGAGCCCACCATCGGCATCGGCGTGGTCAAGCAGTCCCAGGCCAATACCCTGGAGGTTGCGCGGGCGGTCAAAGCCGAGATGGAACGCATCATTCCTTCGCTGCCAGAGGGCATGGTGCTGCAGGTGAATTCCGACTACTCGCTGTTCATCGAGGCGTCACTGCGGGAGGTGGTGACCGCCCTGGTCATCTCAGGACTGCTGGTGATACTGGTCATCTACCTGTTCCTCGGCAGTTTCGCCGCCACCTTAGTGCCGGCCGCCACCGTGCCCATCTCGCTGCTGGCGTCGTTCATTTTTCTCAATGCCCTGGGTTTTTCCATCAATGTGTTGACCCTGCTGGCACTGGTGCTGGCCATCGGTCTGGTGGTGGACGACACCATTGTCGTGGTGGAGAACATCCATCGACGCATCGAGGCCGGTGAGCCGCCGCTTCTGGCTGCCTATCGGGGGGCACGTGAGGTCGGATTTGCGGTGGTGGCGACCACCCTGGTGCTGATTGCGGTGTTCGTTCCGCTGGCCTTTCTCGAGGGTAACGTGGGCCGGTTGTTCACCGAATTCGCCCTGGCGATGGCCAGCGCGGTGGCCTGTTCCAGCATCGTGGCCCTGACCCTGTCGCCGGTGCTATGCGCTATGTTGCTCAAACACGGGAATCGCGGGCATTGGCTGGTGCGGGCGACCGACCGGGGTTTCGCCGCCCTGGCGCGCGGCTACGGTGCGCTTCTTGTCCGTGTGTTGCGCCACCCCGTGGTGGTGATTCTGGTGGTGTTGGCCGTCGTCGGCGGCAGCGTGCGGCTGTTTGACCAACTGCCGGTCGAGTTTGCCCCCAGTGAGGACCGCGGGCAGTTCTTTGTTCGCATGAGTGCCCCGGAAGGCGCGAGTTTCGACTACTCTGCCCGCCACCTGAGGGCGATTGAGCAAATTTTCCTGGATCGCATCGGACAGGGCGAGATAGAACGCGCCATCGTTCGCATACCCGGGTTCGGCGCCGCCGCGTCGGAGGTCACCAGCGGCATCGCCCTGGTGTCGCTCACGCCCTGGGAATCCCGTCAGCGATCGGCTCAGGAGATCGCCGATGAGGTGTCCAAGGCGCTGGGCGCCATTCCCGGGGTGCGCGCGTTCGCGGCGCAACGCCCGAGTTTTGGCCAGCGCGGTGTCAATCGTCCGGTCCAGATTGTGCTCGGCGGCAGCACTTACGAAGAGCTCGCCGTATGGCGGGACCGTATCGAGGCGCGCGCCGCCGAAAACACGCAGCTACTGGGCCTGAACTCCGACTACGACGAGACCAAGCCACAGATCGATGTCGACATCGATCTGGATCGCGCGGCGGAATTGGGTGTGTCGGTGGAGACCATTGGCCGCACCCTGGAAACCATGCTCGGCTCCCGGCGGGTCACCACCTACAGCGATGAGGGCGAAGAGTACGACGTGGTGCTGCAGGTTCAGGAAGCTGATCGCAGGACCATAGCCGATCTAAACAACATTTACGTGCGGTCCGATCGCTCCGACAGACTGATACCCCTGTCCAACCTGGTGACCACCTCCGAGCGCGCCAGCGCCGGCCGGCTGAATCGCTATGACCGGCTGCGTTCGGTGACCCTTTCGGCCAATCTGGCCCCGGGATACCCGCTGGATGAGGCCCTTGCCTATCTCGAGCAAATCGTTGCCGAGGAGCTGCCGGCGACCGCCCGATTGAGCTACGCCGGCGAATCCCGGGAACTCAGGGAATCCGGGCGTGCCCTGTATTTCACTTTCGGTCTGGCGCTGCTGGTGGTGTATCTGGTTTTGGCCGCGCAGTTCGAAAGCTTTGTTCACCCGGCGGTGATCATGGTCACCGTGCCCCTGGCCGTCATCGGCGCGCTGGCTGGACTGCTTTGGAGCGGCCTGTCCTTCAACATATACAGCCAGATCGGGATGATCATGCTGATCGGGCTGGCGGCAAAGAACGGTATCCTGATTGTCGAGTTCGCCAACCAGAAAAGAGACGCCGGACTGGCATTCGAGGAAGCCCTGGTCGAGGCTGCCCGGATACGCTTTCGACCCATCCTCATGACGTCGTTGTCCACCGCCATGGGGGTGATACCATTGGTGCTGGCCACCGGCGCGGGCGCGGAAGGCCGCACCGTAATCGGAGTGGTGGTGTTTTGGGGGGTGGTGTCCAGTACCCTGCTGACCCTGTTCGTGATACCCACCTTCTATAAGCTGATGTGTCGCAGGACCCGATCACCCGAGAGCGTTGCCCGGGAACTTGCCGCCCAGGAGCAGGCCGACCCTTTGGCGGCGCCACGCGGCCTGGATTGATGAGTGCGTTGAACCTGCAGCCGATCAGCCTTCGATCGGGGTAGCGTTTTCGTTTCTGTCGATGGTTTCGTTCGGGCTTTAAGTGCCGGTTTCTTGCCCTGAAATCTCAGACTTGGTAGCCTCATCCAATCCGTTGGGGTGCCGTCTGGCTGAGAGACTCAGGTCAACCCATCGAACCTGATCCGGGTAATGCCGGCGAAGGAAACGGGGTCATACAGCACCTTCCCGCCCCTGTTTCCGCTGCCGATAACATGTGGAAACCGTGGACAAAACCAGCACCCAGATCCGTACACCCATCGCCCTGACCATTGCCGGGTCGGACAGCGGGGGCGGCGCCGGTATCCAGGCCGACCTCAAGGCGTTCTCGGCACTGGGCGTCTACGGCGCCAGTGTGATCACGGCGGTCACCGCCCAGAACACGGTAGCGGTGACTGCGGTCCACGAGATCCCCGTAACGATAGTTCGGGCCCAGCTTAGGGCGGTGTTCCCCGACCTCAATATTGCCGTCGTGAAAATCGGCATGTTGTCTTCCCCCGAGATCATCGACGTCGTCGCCGACGAGTTGCAGGATCTGGCCATGCCGGTGGTGCTGGACCCGGTGATGGTGGCCAAATCCGGCGATGTTTTGCTCAAGGACAGCGCCGTCCACGCGCTTAAGACCGAGCTTTTGCCCCGGTGCCAGTTGCTGACGCCCAATCTGCCGGAGGCGGCTCGTTTGCTGGGTCTGCCGATGGCATCAGACCTGGAGCAGATGCGTCGGCAAGGGACCGCATTACGGCGACTCGGCGCCGGTGCGGTATTGATGAAAGGTGGCCACGCAAAGGGCGACACCTGCGTAGACCTGCTTATCGACGAGGGCGGTACGGACACCGCCTTTTCCGCCCCGCGTATCGACACCGGCAACACCCATGGAACGGGTTGCACCCTTTCCGCGGCCATCGCCGCCAACCTTGCTCGCGGATTGACTATGCGGGATGCCGTGGCCGAGGCGCACGGATATCTTCATCGGGCGATCGCTGCCGCCGATACCCTGGATATTGGCCGGGGCCACGGCCCGGTTCATCATTTTTACGGGGCCTGGTGATGGTTGCGGCGGTTGTGATTGGTGCCGGCGTGGCCGGTCTGACCTGCGCCTGCGAACTGGCCGATCGCGGCGTTGCCGTCCAGGTGTTCGAACGCGCCGAAGGGCTTGGCGATCATGCCTGTTCCTGGTTCGCCGGAGGCATGCTGGCGCCCTGGTGCGAACGGGAAAGCGCCGAAGACATCGTCGTTCGCCTCGGCATGGACTCGGCCGAATGGTGGTCGCGGCACAGTTCAAGCGTGCGCCGGAACGGCAGTCTGGTGTTGGCGCCGGGCCGGGACCGGCGCGAGCTCAGTCGATTCTCCCGATTGACCGACCATCACGATCAGATCGACGCCGACGGTATTGCGGGCCTGGAACCGGATCTGGCCGGACGTTTCAATACCGGGCTGTTTTTTTCCGGCGAATCCCACCTGGAGCCCAGGCGCGCTTTGGCCGATCTGGTGGCGTACCTGCGCGATCGTGGAATCGAGATCGCATTCGGTCGTGAGATCGAACCCGGCGCGCACCGCGCCGACTGGGTCATCGACTGTCGCGGATACGGCGCCCAGGATGCGTTGCCGGCCTTGCGCGGCGTCAAGGGCGAGATGCTTGTGCTGCGCAGCCCTGAGATCACTCTGTCCCGTCCAGTCCGGTTTCTGCACCCGCGCATTCCTTTGTACATCGTACCCTGGGCGGACCAGCGCTTCATGGTCGGGGCAACCATGATCGAGAATGACCAGCGCAGCCGCATCAGCGCCCGCTCCGTGTTGGAGTTGCTCAGCGCCGCCTATGCCGTACACCCGTTGTTCAGCGAAGCGGAGGTCGTGGAAATGGGTGTGGATGTGCGGCCGGCGTTCAACGACAACGTGCCCAAGGTCACCGTCCATGGCCGCACGGTCTGTGTGAACGGGCTGTTCCGCCATGGATTCCTGCTGGGTCCAGCCATGGCCAGACAGGCCGCCGATGTGGTGTCTGGGCAGCAGTCCGGCCAGAGCGTGGCCGGATGAAGGTGTTTGTCAACGGCGTGGCATACGAAGTCCGGGCATCGACGCTGGCCGGCCTGCTGGCGGAAACCGGCCAGACCAAGCCGTACATCGCCACCGCCCTCAACGGCACGTTTGTCCCCCGGGAGATGCGCGAACGGACGGCACTGAGCGAAGCCGACCGGATTGAGATCGTAAGCCCGATCGAAGGAGGGTGAGGTGATGGATTTCTACGGCGTGGAGTTGAGCAATCGCCTGCTGCTTGGAACGGCGCAATACCCTTCGCCCGCCGTTTTGGCAGAGGCGATCCGGGCCGCCGGGGTCGAGGTGGTCACCGTGTCCTTGCGGCGCGAGGCGGGCGGTGAGCGGGCCGGGCAGACGTTTTGGGATCTGATTTCCGGTTCCGGTGTTCGGGTGCTGCCCAACACGGCGGCCTGCTATTCCGTCAAGGAAGCGGTCACCACTGCCCATATGGCCCGGGAGGTTTTTGCAACCGACTGGGTGAAGCTGGAAGTGATCGGCAACGCGGACACGCTGCAGCCCGATCCCTTCGGCCTGGTGGAAGCGGCACGCATCCTCAGCCAGGACGGTTTCGCGGTGTTCCCCTACACCACCGAAGACATTGTGGTGGCCGAGCGACTGCTGGAGGCGGGCTGCCAGGTCCTGATGCCCTGGGGCGCCCCGATCGGTTCGGCGCGGGGTCTGAACAACCGCTACGGTTTGAGAACACTGCGCGGCCATTTCCCGGATGTGCCGATTGTGGTGGATGCGGGAATCGGTCTGCCGTCACACGCCGCCCATGCCATGGAACTGGGCTGTGACGCCGTGTTGCTCAACACCGCCGTTGCCAGGGCCGGCGATCCTGTGGCCATGGCCAGGGCGTTCGCCGATGCCGTGGCGGCGGGACGGGCGGCGTATCTGGCGGGGCCGATCGAGAAAAGCGACATGGCAACGCCTTCGACACCGGTAGTGGGCAAGGCCTTCCTGTCGTGAAGCTGGATCCGTTTTACCCGGTCCTGGACAGTGCCGCGTGGTTGCAACGCCTTCTGCCCTTGGGGGTCAAGCTGGTTCAGCTTCGGATCAAAGACCAGCCGGCGGCCCATGTCCGTGAAGAGATAGGGATGGCGCGCAAGCTCGCCGTGGCGGCCGGATGCCAGCTGATCGTCAACGACTATTGGCGACTGGCGATCGATCTGGGCTGCGATTTCGTTCACCTCGGTCAGGAGGATCTGGACACCGCTGATATCAGGGCGATTCGTGCCGCGGGCATGGCTTTGGGGGTCAGCACCCACAGCCACGGGGAATTGGAACGCGCATTGGCCCTGGACCCCGACTACATCGCTCTTGGCCCGGTCTATCCGACCATACTCAAGAAAATGAAATGGCG
>JAHEDQ010000309.1 GCA_024641125.1 Candidatus Competibacteraceae bacterium
GGGAGCTTTGATGCAGCATCGGATTCATGAATTGCTGGCCGGAAAGGGTGAACGGCTGCTCACCGCCGAGCCCACAGATACGGTTCTGAATGCGGTACAACGCATGAACACGGCCTCTATCGGATGCCTGCCGGTGGTGGAGCACGGCCGTCTGGTTGGGATATTCACCGAGCGGGATGTTCTGGTGCGGGTGGTGCAGGCGGAGTGCGCCCCGGCGGCCACACGGATTCGGGATGTGATGACCGAGGGCCCTTTATGTGTCAGCCCGAACACGACGGTGGAGGACACGATGATATTCATGACCGAGAACCACTGCCGTCATTTGCCCGTGGTGTCGTCGGATGAACTGCTGGGCCTGATATCCATCGGCGACCTGCTTCGCTGGGTGGTACGGGACGAGGATGTCAGTCTCGAGCGCCTGGTGAGTGCCATGCGGGTGATGACGGAATAATTGCTGCCGGACTGCAACACCGGGATCGATGGATCAATCAGATGATCAGGGGTTCGGGTTCCAGGCGCAATCCGAAACGGGCTTCAACCGAATCCTGAATACGCTGCGCCAGTCCCCACAATTGGGCTCCTGTGGCCTGTCCGTGGTTGACCAGCACCAGGGCGTGTCGATCCGAAACCCCGGCATCACCGTCGCGATAGCCCTTCCAGCCGCAGGCTTCGATCAACGCCGCGGCTGACAGTTTGAAACGTCCGTCGTCCTGGCGGTGGCTCGACTGACATACCAGTCGGCTATCCTGCAAACACTGCTCGGAGACGATGGGGTTTTTGAAGAAGCTGCCGGCATTGCCGATGGCGGCGGGGTCCGGCAACTTGCTGCGTCGCAGAGCACAGACTGCGGCCCCAATTGCGATGGCGCTGGGGGCGCCTGGGTGCAGATCTTTCAGGCGTTCCGCCAGACCGGGGTAGTCCAGTCTGGGTTGCCAGATCTGCGGCAGCCTCAGGGTGATATCGAGGATCAGGCAGCTGCCCAGTGGCTGGTCCTTGAAGCGGCTCCTGCGGTAGCCGAACTCGCAGTCGTCCGCATCGAAGTAGTTCGACTCGCCGGTGCTTGGGGATGCGGCGGTCAGGCCGGCGAACCGATCCTTCAGTTCCACGCCGTAGGCGCCGATGTTCTGGATCGGGGCGGCACCGCACAAACCGGGGATCAATGAAAGGTTCTCCAAGCCAGGATAGCCGCGGCCCAATGTCCATTGAACCAGATGGTGCCAGGGCTCGCCGGATTGGGCACGAATGTAATAGGCGTCCCGGTCCAGACCCAGATACTCGATTCCGCGTAACGCGGGACGAAGGACCACGCCCTCGAAATCACGGGTCAGCAGCAGGTTGCTCCCGCCCCCGACGACCAATCGCGGGAGATCGGTGAATCGCCGGTCATGGACGAAGGCCTGAATGTCCTCCGCCGAGTCCAGTTCCACCAGAAACGTGCTGTGCGCCTGGACACCAAACGAGTTGAGATGCTGGAGAGAGGCATTTTGCTCAATGCGCACCGGTGTGACGGCCTGGGAAACTGCGGGCCTGCAGTTTCCCGCATCGGGCTGCAATTGTCAGCGCCGGCGATTGCGGATCGTCGCGACCCGCAATCGGTTTCTTGCGTCCGTGCTGCTCGATTCGATGGCCTCAGAACGGGCCGCCGATGTAGGCACCCATCCAGACCAGCAACCCTAGGGTCAGGGCAATCGTCCAGGCCAGAAAATGGTCCAGCAGTCCCACGTCGGAGCGACGACGGCGAGATCGGGGAAATCGGAGTTGGAAAGTCATGATTGGCCTCCAGCCCATGTGTGGGGCATTTGTATGTGTGGACATGGGACATCCTGCACGCGTGCGCGGCCTGGGTATGTGAACCAGTTCACAATTGCCCGAAATAACTGGATGCGGTCCGTGCCTGTCGTAAATCCATTCGGGGCTTGAGAGCGGCATGGGCAGACGGCATAGTGAGCCGGATCTGGGGTCTCTTGGAGAGCGCTGTGCGCTGTTGCTTGTGGCCAGGAGTGGTGATGATGCTCGCGTGCGCGGCATGGGCGGCTGTGGCCGAAGCGATGGATCGCCCGCGGGTCGGGCTTGCATTGAGTGGTGGGGGCGCCCGGGGGGCGGCGCACATTGGCGTGCTGCGTGTACTGGAGGAAAACCGGATTCCGATCGATTTCATTGCCGGTACCAGCATGGGCGCCATCATCGGTGGATTGTACGCATCCGGACTGTCCACCGATGAGCTGGAACGCGCACTGACCGAGATCGATTGGGTCGATGTGTTTGCCGACAAGCCAGCGCGGGAACAGCGTTCTTTCTTGAGAAAGCGGGACGACAGTTCGTTTCTGGTCAAGGCTCGGCCGGGTTTTGGTGACGGTAAGCTCAAGTTGCCCAAAGGTCTGGTCCAGGGACAGAAACTCAGTCTGGTGCTGGAGGATCTCGCTCAGCGCACCGCGCTGGTCTCGAATTTCGACGATTTTCGCATCCCGTTTCGTGCGGTGGCGACGGACATCGGCACCGGCGAGCCGGTGGTGTTGAGTTCCGGCAGTCTGGTTGACGCGATGCGCGCAAGTATGAGTATTCCCGGGGCGCTCGAGCCGGTGGAAATCGATGGCCGGTTGCTGGTGGACGGTGGCGTCTCCGATAATCTGCCTGTCGACGTGGTCAAGGCGGCGGGTGTGGACGTGGTGATAGCGGTCAGCTTGGGCACGCCCCTCAGCCCGACCGAGGATCTGACCTCCGTACTCTCGATCACCGATCAACTCACCACCATCATGACGCAGCAGAATACCCGGATCCAGATTGCGAACCTGGGGCCCGATGACGTTCTGATCGAGCCCGACCTGCGCGAGGTGGGAACAGCTGATTTCGCCGAGGCCGTTGACGCGGTGGCGTACGGCGCAGAGGCGGCTGAGGGCGCGGTCGGTCAGTTCAGGCGCTATGCCCTGACCGGTTCGACCCGGGCTCAGTATGGGGTCGGCAACTTGGAGGCATCGGCGCCGTTGAGTCCGGTGATCGATTCCATTCGGATCGAAAATGACAGCCGCCTGTCGGAAGCAGCGCTCAAAGCACGACTGCGCGCCAAAACGGGTGAGCCGGTGCAACTCGACGAGTTGCAGGAGGATATCGACCGGATTTACGGTCTCGACGTGTTCCAGGCCGTCTCGTACCGATTCGAACAAGAGGACGGTGAAACCGCCTTGGTGGTGGACGCCAAGGCCAAGGAATGGGGGCCCAACTACCTGCAATTCGGGCTGTCGTTACAGGACGATGTAAACGGATCCAGCAAATTCAATTTTGGCGCGGCCTACACTATGACCGCGCTGTCGGGCTACGGTGCGGAGTGGCGAACGCAGATCCAAATCGGCGAGGACCCTCTGCTGTCAACGCGCTATCACCATCCGTTCGATGCCAATGCCCTGTACTTCGCAGAACCGCAGCTGATCTACGAAAAATACAACCAGGGCGTGTACAGCAGCGTTAACCAACAATCCGCTGAGTATCGGATCAGCCGCTGGGGTGGCGACTTGGCTGTGGGCCGTGAGTTGGATAACTGGGGCGAAGTTCGTGCAGGTCTGCGTGCCGGGAGCGGTGACTACAAGGTCCGGGTGGGTCGTCCAGGCCTGCCGGAGGAGGATTTTGATTTTGGCGGCTTCTACACCCGGCTTTCGCTGGATACGTTGGATAATGTCGATTTCCCGCATCACGGCTATCGCGGCTTTCTCGAATACTACAATTCCACCCAGAAACTGAACGCCGACGACAGTTATCAGACCCTCGAAGGGGAGTACTTCATGGCGAAAACC
>JAHEDQ010000310.1 GCA_024641125.1 Candidatus Competibacteraceae bacterium
CCGCTTCGTAGTCGTTGCTGCCGGCGAACAGGTCCAGGTACCACACTTGCGGGATACCCGGCACGAACATCTGGATGGCACGGGCCAGGCGAAGCTTTCGTTCGTCCTCTCCCAGGGCGCTGAAGTAGGTCGCATTGACCTGATAATAGGCGATCTTTTTTCCGTCGGCACCGAACAGATTCTTCACCCTGCCACCCCTGCTGATGATCCTGTCCATAGTGGCTGCGATTTCCTCGTCCTCGAGCAGACCATGCCTATAGCCGGTACCGTTGACGTGTTTGCCCCTGAGATCGAGTACCGGCAGGCCGTCGTGGCAACCGAGCATATTGATGGTCTGCAGACCACGGGTTTCGATATCCTCCAACCACTTCAGCAAGGCCTGGTTTGTCCCCCGATCCAGGGCGTCGATGACGAGGCCGGGAAAGAAGAAGTCATAGATGGGGAATCCCTTGAGTGCAATATCCTCGTGAATGCCACTGCCGTACTCGGCATGGATCTCAGGAAAGATAATCAGATCATATTTCTGCGCAATCTCCCTCAAGAGTTCCAGGTACTCCCAGGTGCCGGGGACATTGAAGAAATTTGGTTTACCCGGTTCTTTATGCAGGTAGGCGAAGGCATCGAGTCGAATGATCTTGGCGCCATATTCGCTGAGCTTACGCAGCGTCTCGTCGTAAAACTCCCAGACCAGTTCGGAGCGCGCATTCAGGTCCATCTGGCCCAGGTAATCGCGCTTGCGACACACAACCGCTAGCACGTCCTCTCTGTGATGCGACAGCTCACCCAGATCCATCTCCTCAAGGCAGGCGTTCTCTGCAATGACCTTGTTGATGGTATCTGCGATCGTCGTGGCGTGATCTGGCTGAAGTCCTTCGATGTGGGCGAAGTCGTGCGGCCCGACTTCGTCGAAATCCACCTTCTGATAGAAGGTATTCCAGTAGACCTTGCGGCTCCCGTCCGGAAAGTACACCCTGAGAATCGGCAGGTCAGGCTTTCTCATGAACAGTTTTTCCAGGTGCTCGGCATGCGGCACAACCTTTCCATCCGGCGCCATGCTGCCTTCGTGGCCCCAAAACAGGTTCCAGTCGATGAAGAAATCCCGGTACCGCGATCGCTCACCGTGGCGTAACAGATCCTGGAACTGGGGCGAACGCACCGACAAGTGATTGAGCACCATGTCGAGCTTCAAAATGATGCCCAGCTCGTTCAGCTGATCCAGATCCTGGGGGCTCACGAGCGCTTCATTGATGTCGTAATCGACAATCGAAAATCCACGATCCAGATCGCTGTTGAAAAAGGTGGGAAGGATGTAGAAAAGCGAGAAGGCACCCTCAAGCTCGGGCCTTTTGAGTAAAGCCACTGCGTCAGCAAGGCGCTGGCCAATGCTATCCGGATAGGCATTCAACATAACCCCGCGGGGCAGGGCCTGCATGCTGGGGTCGAGTTTATCTTTCATTGTTTATCTCAGATTCTTATTGGTGGCCCTACCGCCATGCTGACCCGTTGAGACGCTGTTCGGGCGGACAGCTCACGGCGACGTTGCGGATATATGCACTGCCTTCGATTGCGTGCTGGATACCGCCGGAGATGCATCGATCGGAAAGGGGTTTGTCCAAGACTTAGGTAATTATGGATAGGCGAATTGGGGTGTCAACCCGGGGCAGTGCCGGAAAGCCGCGGAGCCCAGCGCGCCCTGGGTTCGAAACGGAAAACTGCAATATAAGTGAAACACATTGGTAAAATATTGAGGCCAGCCTGACAACCTCACCGGCCAGAGCCTTTTACCTAACCGGGAATCCAGCCATGCCAGGGGCGGGCCATCAAGGCAAAGACGCATGCGGGTCCACTTCAGATTCAGCGGCTAACCTACTCTGGTGGGACTTGAGTACTTGTCTACCCGCACCCACCGGATAACATCATCCAGCTTAAAACGCTCCTTCCCGATCCCAAGGATCTGGGTTTAACTCGACACCAACAGGTGCTTCTCCGATACCGCCGGACGGCTGATGTAGCGGCAAAGCCGTTCCAGCTTCTTTCGCTCCTTGTAGGGGTCGACAACACTACGCACCGCCCGAACCGGGTAGGTGGGTTCGGTCAGATCCGATTGTCTCAGCCAGTTCCTCACCGTGTTGCGCGACAAACCGGTGCGACGCGCAACCTCGCGCAGCGACATCGCATCGCGAAAATGCATTCTTCGAATCTTGGCTAACATGCCCACTGTGATCACTCCATCTCGCCCCGCTCGCAAATCCGGCAGGTTAGTCAGTTCACGTGGGTCAGTTTTGGATGGAAATCACCCTACAAAGTGGGTCAATTCTGGATGGTCGCCAACACGCGGGATGCCAAAGAAGGCCGCGTCGTATGTCGTCCAGTGATGTCATCGGACGGGTCGTCCGGCGTCATCCGGCCGGTGATCGGCTCTTCGAACCGGAGCGGGTCCGCCGTGGGCTCGACCTCGGGCGCCTTGCCGAAGAAGTTATCCTCCCGCGCCTTCGACAGCGCGGTGTGCGAGTCGGTCGAGCCGACCACGCCGAACTTGAACGGGTTGACGCCGAGGCCTGCCTCGTAGGCCATGCCGCCCGCGCATATTCGCGCGGCAGCATCTCGGGCGTCTTGGGCTCCGCCCCGAAGCTGCCCTTGTCCCAAGTGCCATAGTCGGCGAATTCATCGTCGGCGGACAGCATGGGATGGGGCTCGCCGTCGCCCTTGATCTGGGTGATCTCGTAGACCGGTTCCCACCGCATCCGCCGCTCGGCATACTCTGCGTCCAGGGTCGCGCCCGACATTGTCAGGGCTTCGAACATCAGCCCGTTGGACAGGTTGCCGTTGTGCGGGATCGCCAGCGGCAACTGTCTCGTCATCGCCGGTCTCTCCGTCATTCGCGGCCCGAGATCGGCCGGAGCAATAGAAGATAAAGCCGCCCCCTCCTCCCCCCAGAGTTAGCATCTGTGTTTGAGACCTCTTGGGGTTGAGACCACCCGAGCGCATGGGGGGCGTCTATCAGTCCAACCATGGTTTATGTCGGGATCGATGTGGACGACACCCGCCACCACCGAGTTGCCTCGCAAAGCTCGAGCGGACAGAGCGCCCCACCAAATGCGCGCCGGTGGACTAAACTCAAAGCGTTGGAGGAATGCTGATGCAGGTTCGATTCTGGGGAACACGAGGCTCCATTGCCAAAGCCGGCCGTGACACGGTGCGCTATGGCGGCAACACTTCGTGCGTAGAGGTGCAGACCGCGGACGGGACGCTGATCATATTGGACTGCGGCACCGGAGCCCACGGCCTGGGCCAGACTCTGGCCGCGTCCAACAAGCCGATACGATCCGGTCACGTATTGATCACCCATACCCATTGGGATCATATCCAGGGCTTTCCCTTTTTCGCCCCCCTGCGCCAGCCGGACTCGGAGTGGTGGGTGTACGGCCCCGGCGGTTCCGGTGCCGGACTGAGGGACACTCTGGCCGGGCAGATGCAGTACACCTATTTTCCGGTCGAACTGGATGATCTGGGCGCCTCGCTGCACTACCGAAATCTGGCGGAGGGCGCGTTCGAAATCGGAGACGCGCGCGTTACCACCCAGTACCTCAATCATCCGGCCTTGACCATGGGCTATCGTCTGGAAGCGGACGGCGTGGTGGTGGTATATGCCACCGACCATGAGCCACGTTCACGGGAACTGGCCCTCGGCGCCGCAGCAATTGCCCGGGGTGACGATGCGCGGCACGCTGAGTTTCTATCCGGGGCCGACCTGATCATCCACGATG
>JAHEDQ010000123.1 GCA_024641125.1 Candidatus Competibacteraceae bacterium
CCCCTGGTGAAGTACACCAACGAGTTCACCTTCGAACCCAAACTGCTGGAGAGCTGGGACATCAGCGATGACGCCACCGAGTACACCCTGCACGTTCGCAAAGGGGTGAAGTGGAACAACGGCGATGACTTTACCGCCGACGACGTGGTGTTCAATCTCAACCGCTGGTGCGAAAAAGACGTGGAAGGGAATTCCATGGCCGCCCGCATGGGCTCCCTGGTGGACGAGAAAACCAACCGGGCGATCGAAGGCGGCATCGTCAAGGTCGACGATCACACGGTGCAGCTGAAGTTTCCCAAACCCGACATCACCATCATCCCCGGGATGTCGGATTATCCCGCCCTGATCGTGCACCGGGACTTCGACAAGAACGGTGCCGATCTGTCCGCCAATCCGATCGGTACCGGACCGTTCGAACTGGAAAGCCTGGAGGTGGGGGTCGGCGCATCGGTCAAACGCCGCGAATCCGGCTGGTGGGGCGGAGAGGTGTTTCTGGACGGGATCGAATGGACCGATTACGGCACCGACCCGGCTGCGGAAGTGGCCGCGTTCGAAGCCGAAGAGGTTCACCTGAACTACCAGACCGTGGCGGATTTCGTGGAGATCATGGACGGCCTGGAGATGAAGAAATCCGAGGTGATGACCGCCTCCACCGTGGTGGCGCGGATGAACATCGACAACCCCCCTTACGACGACCAGCGCGTGCGCAACGCCATGCAAATGGCCGTGGATAATGCAACGGTGCTCCAGATCGGCTACGGCGACCTGGGCAGCGTGGCGGAAAACCACCATGTCGGCCCCATGCACCCGGAGTACGCCAAACTGCCTGCCAAGGAACGCGACCTGGAGGGCGCCAAGGCCCTGATGACGGAAGCCGGTCAGATGGATACCGAGTTCGAACTCATCTCCATCGACGACGACTACCGCCGCAATACCACCGATGCCATTGCCGCCCAGTTGCGGGACGCCGGATTCAACATCAAGCGCACCATCATTCCCGGCTCCTCGTTCTGGAACAACTGGACCAAGTATCCGTTCTCGACCACGAACTGGAACATGCGCCCCCTGGGGGTTCAAGTGCTGTCTCTGGCCTACCGCAGCGGCGAGGCCTGGAATGAGACGGCTTACTCCAACCCCGAGTTCGATGCCAAACTGGACCAGGCCATGGCGATACCCGACGCCGAAAAGCGTCGTGAGATCATGGTCGAACTGGAGACGATCCTGCAGGACTCCGGCATCATCATCCAACCCTACTGGCGTTCGCTCTATTGCCACATGAGTTCGAATGTGGAGGGTTACCGGATGCACCCCGGATTCGAGCAGGACTTCGAAAAAACCTACCTGGCCTGATCCCCGAGGCGACGACGGGCAGCGTGTGACCGCGCTGCCCGTCGTCAAACTCACCAGAATCGTGCCGAGGGGTAATCGACCGTGCTGATGTTCATCCTGCGCCGACTCGGCGTGATGCTGCTGACCATGTTGACCTTGACCTTGATCGTGTTCGCCCTGGTCAACCTGGAGCCCAACCTCAAGAAACTGGCGCTCGAACAGAACAACAACCGGATGACCCAGGAGGCGGTGGACAGCTGGTTGGAACAGGAGGGCTACAAACGCCCGTTGCTGGTGCGCTACGGGGAATGGCTGGGCAACTCGCTCAAGGGCGATTTCGGCTACTCCACCCGCTTTCGCAAACCGGTCAACGAGGTCATGCCGGAACGCCTGGGTTACACCGGCATACTCGCTTTCTGGGTGATGGCGACCATGGTGCCGGGGGCGCTCATCATCGGGGTGCTGGCGGGCATGAGGGAGGGCTCCAAAACCGACCGCTCCTTGTCGGTGTTTTCCATCGCAACCACCGCCACGCCCGAGTACGTCAGCGGCATTCTGTTTACCGTGGTGTTCGCCTCCTGGCTCGGCTTGCTCAAGGGCGTATCCAAGGCCGGGGATGTCTCGTTCGAGAATTTCGCCCTGCCGGTGATGACCATGTCCATATACGGCATGGGCTATATTGCCCGCATGACCCGCGCTTCCATGGCCGAGGTCATGACCTCGCAGTACATCCGCACGGCGCGGCTCAAGGGCATGAGCTTTGGCGCCATCGTAACCAAACACGCACTGCGCAACGCGCTGATCGCGCCCTTTACCGTGATCATGCTGCAGTTTCCCTGGCTGCTCACCGGCGTGGTCATCGTGGAAAAACTGTTCAACTACAAAGGATTCGGGTGGCTACTGGTGGAGGCGGCGGACAACAACGACATCGATCTGGTGCTAGCCTGCTCGCTGGTCTCGGTGGCGGTGGTCATCGTCACACAACTGCTGTCGGACATCGGCTACGCGTTCCTGAACCCGCGCATCCGCGTGCAGTGAGGGAATGACCATGGAAACCATTGGCGGCTTCGCAATCTGGTTCGGCGTCATCGGCCGGTTCTGGCCGGTGTGGCTCGGACTGGCCATCATCATGGGCCTCAGCTACGCATTCAAGAACCGGCTCGGTCTGTACGGCCAACTCTACGACAGCGGCGTCGGCATTGCCGGCCTGGCGATTGTGCTGTTCTGGATTCTGACCGCCATGTTCGCGGACAGCATCGCGCCGTTCGATCCGATCGAGCAGTTCGGTCTGCTCAAACGCAAACCCCCGGGCGTGATCGAACCCGGCAGCGGCATCCCGTTTTTCTTTGGCGCCGACAATCTGGGCCGGGATCTGTTCAGCCGCATGGTGCAAGGGTCCAAGTTCGTATTGACCATCGCCCCCGCCGCCACCCTGGTGGCATTCATGGTGGGTATCACCCTGGGCCTGCCGGCAGGCTATTTCGGCGGGCGCATCGACACCGTACTCACTTTTCTGGCCAATCTGGTGTTGGCGTTTCCGGTCATACTCCTGTTCTATCTGCTGGTCACGCCCGGGGTTCGGGAGACGCCCATCCCCACCACCATGGCAGCCGTGTTCTTCATTTTCCCGGTGATCATGTTCGCCACCCTGTTCAAAACCGGATACGGGGCCAGGCCCGTCCTGTTCTGGACCCTGATGGCATTCACCGCCGTGATCGGCGGCTGGCTGTACCTGGGGCTGGTGTTCAATCGAGACCCGCTGGGCATCGTCGGACTGGATCCCAATGAACTCAACATTTTCGCTGCCGTGGTGTTTGCCAGTTCACCGGGGGTGTTCCGCATCGTTCGCGGCCTGACCATGGACATCAAGACCCGGGACTATGTGGCGGCGGCCCAGACCCGGGGCGAAGGCCCCTGGTACATCATGCTGTGGGAGGTGCTGCCCAACGCCCGCGGGCCCTTGATCGTCGATGGCTGTCTGCGCATCGGCTATACCACCATCCTGTTGGGGACACTGGGATTCTTTGGTCTGGGACTGTCGCCGGAATCCCCGGACTGGGGCTCGATGATCAACCAGACCCGGGGGTTCATTCGTCTGGTGCCCACCATCGTTCTGCCGCAAACCATCGCCCTCGCCTCGCTGGTGCTGGGCCTCAATCTCCTGGCCGACGGACTGCGCGAGCAGTCTCTCAAAGACTGAGGGGGCGACCGTGAGCGAACCGATACTCGAAATCGAGAACCTGTCCATCTCTTTCTTCACCCGCGCAGGGGAGATTCCAGCGGTGATGGATTTCTCCTGCACCGTCATGCCGGGCGAGGCCATGGGCCTGGTGGGTGAATCCGGCTGCGGCAAATCCACCGTCGCCCTGGGCATCATGCGCGATCTGGGCAACAACGGCCGCATCGTCGGCGGCTCGATCCGCTTCAAGGGCCGGGATCTGGTGAACATGTCGGACGCCGAGCTGCGCCACATTCGCGGCTCCGAGCTGGCCATGGTCTATCAGGAACCCATGGCCAGCCTCAATCCGGCCATGCGGGTCAATCGTCAGCTCATGGAAGTGCCCATGATCCACGAGGGCGTTTCCAAAGGCGAGGCCGAGGCACGGGCACTGGAGCTGCTGGCGGCGGTGAAGCTGCCGGACCCTGAGCGCATCGCCGGCGCCTATCCGCATCAGCTTTCAGGGGGCCAACAGCAACGCATCATCATCGCCATGGCGCTGCTGTCCAAACCGGCATTGCTGCTCCTGGACGAGCCCACCACCGCCCTGGACGTGACGGTGGAGGCCGGCATTGTGCAACTGGTGCGGGAGTTGGGCGAAAAATTCGGCACCTCCATGATGTTCATCTCCCACAACCTCGGCCTGATCCTGGAGACCTGCAACCGGATCACGGTCATGTACTCCGGTGAAGCGGTGGAGGCCGGCACGGTCAAGGAAGTGTTCGACCGAATGCGGCATCCCTATACGCAGGGCCTGTTCCGTTCCATCCCGCTGCCCGGGGCAGACAAGAACGTCCATCCGTTGATGACCATCCGCGGCCAGCTCCCTCTGCCCCATGAGCGGCCACGGGGATGCAACTTCGGCCCGCGCTGTGATCATTTCCAGGCCGCGATTTGCGATATCGGGGACCTGCATATGCAGCCTGTCGCGGGTGAAACCGGCCACGAAACCCGATGCGCCCGGTCCACCGAGATCGATTGGGCGGCGCCGCCCACCGGCCTCACGGTCCATGAACCGGTCAAGCCGGGCGAAGTGGTGCTCAGCGTCGATGACCTGAAAAAATACTACCAGGTGGCGGGCAACAGCATGTTCGGTGGCGGTGAGAAGCGCACGGTCAAGGCCAACGAATCCATTACCCTGGAGGCCCGGGAGGCCGAGACCCTGGCGATTGTCGGCGAATCGGGCTGCGGCAAGTCCACCCTGGCCAAGATTCTCCTGGGCCTGGAAACCGCCACAGGCGGGGACGTGAATCTGGGCACCACCGAAATCGGGTCGGTGGAAATCCAGGACCGGGACACCCGCACAGTCAGCTCGGTGCAGATGGTATTCCAAAACCCGTTCGACACCCTGAATCCCAGCCACACCGTTGGCGCCCAGATCATACGGGTGCTGGAACAGTTCCATATCGGCGATTCGTTGGAGGCACGCCGCAAGATCATGCTGGAGCTGCTGGACCTGGTGAAGCTGCCGAGAGAGTTCGAGACCCGAAAACCCAGGCAGTTGTCCGGCGGACAAAAGCAACGCATCGGCATCGCCCGGGCCTTCGCGGGGCGGCCCAGGGTGGTGGTGGCGGACGAGCCGGTCTCGGCCCTGGATGTGTCGGTGCAGGCCGCCGTCACCGAACTGTTGATGGAAATTCAGCGTTCATCCCGCACCACCATGCTGTTCATCAGCCACGACCTGTCGGTGGTGCGCTATCTGTCGGATCGGGTACTGGTGATGTATCTGGGTCATGTGGTGGAGTACGGCACCACCGATCAGGTGTTCGCCCCACCCTACCATCCCTATACCGAAGCGTTGCTGGCGGCCATCCCGATCGCCGATACCAAGGCCCGGAAAAAACACATCGTGCTGGAGGGAGACATTCCCTCGGCCATGAATCCCCCGTCGGGATGCCCGTTCCAAACCCGCTGTCCGCGCAAGCACGAGGTGCCGGGGGACCGGTGTGAGCGTGAGGTGCCGGCGATGCGGAAACTGGCCAACGGTCATCAGATAAAATGCCACCTGTCGGACGCAGTCCTGGACAGCATGGAGTCGGTGATTTCCTTATCGGAACCCACCGGCGAAGCGGCTGCCGAGCAGCCGATTCCGAGCTGACTCGGCCGACTGTGCCTCGACCTGAATCGTCGAAGCCGGATATCCATGGGTTCATATTGGCTTTCACCCAGCCGACGACTCGCTGGGCGACGCCGGAGCCCGCGACACGACCATGGCCCCCGCCAGCAGATACAAACATGCCGCACACAGGACTACGCCTCTGAATCCCACCGCCATGGCAAGCAACGCCGCCGTCACCGCGCTGACCACCGAGGCGCAACCGTTCACCCCCCATGCCAATGGCAGCAGGGGCGGCGCCTGGACTGCCAGCATCCGCAGTGCCAGGGGGAACGGAATGCCCATCACGAACGCCACCGGTGCGATCAGAACGACGGCAAAACCGAACCGAAAAGGCATACTCAGGCTGCTCACCCACCCCATCAGCGGCGGCAGCATCGTGAGGGTAACGACCGCAAGACCCGCGACCGACCCGAGCACACCCAGCAGCGCCCGCCTTGATCCCGGCAGGCGAGCCGAGACCGCGCTGCCCAATCCGGAGAACGACAGAAACCCGCCCAGCACCGCCGCCAGCGTGTGAACCGGGTGACCCAGAAAACGCTGAAGGTGCTGTAGATAAGCCACCTCGACGAAGAGATATCCCAGCCCGATCAGCGCGAAATAGCTCAGCCAACGAAAAACGATCGGTTTGTGCTGCACAGCCGGGCCTGAAGGCAGGTACCGCAGCGGCCAGAGGATCATCACCAAACCCAATACCAAGGCCTGCAGCGCGGCCGCCACCAGCACCCAGTAACCCCAGTCGATCTGTCCGTATCCGAGACCGCCCGGCATCGACAGCCACTCTCCCAGGTTGCGCCAGCGGGAGTAGCGAAAGAAAAACGGGCGGTCGTCGGTCACCGGGGCGATGGAAAACGGGTAGGCGTTGATGAAATCGTCGCGCCTCCCACTCAACAGGGCAGCCACCCCTTCATGGAGCAGCGGCGTCTCCAATCGATTGAACCGGTTCAAGTCCTCAGGACTCAGGCCCGGGTGATGGACCAGATCGAAAGACCGGGTTCGGGCAAAACTCCGAATTCCCTGAACCGACTCATCGCTCAAGGGGCTGGGGCTGGCGAGCATGACCGTGGTATTCCAGCCTCGGATTACGGCCAGATGTCTCGCCGGGTCCCGCACACCGATGTCCTCCAGTGCCATGATCGCGGTCGCCACAAGCCGCAGCATGTCCCGCGGAGGCAACTGCAACCACCGTGTGATACTGAGCAGGCCCCCAGGCGCGAGGCGGTTCAACATCGAACGGAACGCCTCGCGGGTATAGAGGTAGCTTATCCGTTGCGCCGCCAGCCCGGTTGCGGTGGCGTCCTGGGTATCGACCAGGTCCACAATCACCAGATCGAACGACGTATCGCTCAGGTCCAGAAACCGCCGCGCGTCTTCCAACTGAAGATGCACGGCCGGCAGATCGTAAAGGGCTCCGGAGAACGCCCCATACGGCCCGCGGATCAATCCGCTTAGAGTGGCGTTGGGCTCCACCACATCCACCGCGACCGCGCCCCCGGCGAGAGCCTGAAGCACCGCGGTGCCGCCGCCCGGCTCCAGAACCAATACCCGTGGCCGCGGCAGCAGCTGGTACGGGAGCATTGATGTGAGATCAGCCAGGTATTGTGGTAGATGGGTACCATCGAATCGGGTTATGGCCCCTGCCGAATCGCCATCGATGAACAGTCCCCTTTGCTCGGGCGGCCCGCTGCCAGCCCGCAGGCTGAGCCCCGGCGCGTAGCGCAGTGGTACACGATCATTGCGCACGGCCGAAATCACCCCCATCGGGCCGACACTTTGTGCTTCGATTTGGCTGCCGGGTGCCAGTAGAGCACGGTGCAGATCCTTGTATTCAGCCGGTGGGCTGTGCAGCAGACCGGCACTGTGCGCGCCCCAGAGTAGAAACACGGTGGCAACCAGGGGCAGCAGGCGGGCCGGATTGAAACATCCGATCTCCAGCAGGCCAATAAATGCGCCCACCAGGCCCAGAAGGCCGACGGCGAACAGGATCTGATCCGGATGTACCCAGTACAAGGCCAGCGTGGCCGATACCGCGCCGGCGCCCGCGCCCAGCAGATCCACTGCGTACACACTGTGTGCCCGGGCAGCGTAAGCGGTCAGGGCCAAGCCGATACTGGTCGCCAGACAGAAGAACGGCACCGCCAGCAGCAGAAAAATGGCAAGCAACCAAGCCAACTGTACCGGTGCCCAGGGGATGGCCTCCGGATTGAAAGGAACACTGCGGACCGCAACAAAGGCCAGTGGGGCGGTCAGGGCAAAAAGCGTCGCAGCGCCGGTGAACACCAGGCCGAAACGCCTGAGCATGCCCGCTCTGAACAGGGAAAGCAGAGTGCCGCTGGCCCCATAGCCCAGCAGGGCAAGGCTGATGACCACAGGCACCAGGTGATGCCAGTGAACCAACGACAGCAGGCGCGTCAGGAGGATCTCGTAACCCAGGCCCAAGCCCGAAAGCAGTCCGATGGCCACCCAGGGTGGCCTGGAAGGCAGCGCGGGTCCGTCAGGCATGCTGAAGACTGCTCCCCAAAGGCTACCCGACCGTGGGCAATCCCCCAGATCACCTCGGCCGATCGGGCCGCTAAAACCAAGCGAGGCCCGACAAGACACAAGCCAGTCTTGCCCGGAGTGCCTCCGATCTATTCATGAATCACAACTCTCGACTGGAAAAGCACGGCATCTGTCCTTGCAAATGAGCGGCTGTTCCAATCCCGCTTTGCTAGTGCGCTCCGGTAATGGGCACAAATCGCACCGGGAGAATCTCCCGGGTCGTGACCGAGCCGTCCGCTTCCTTGCTGACCAGGACCAGTTGCTGGGTCACGTAGCGGCCACCCACCGGCAATATCATGCGCCCGCCGGGGCGCAACTGGCGAATCAGGGGCGGCGGAATGTGATCACCAGCCGCGGTAACGATGATCACATCGAAGGGCGCCTGCTCCGGCCAGCCCAGATAACCGTCTCCACCACGCACCCGAACCTGTTTATACCCCAAGCGGTCCAGTCGCGCCCGGGCCGCCTCCGCCAAGGGCTCAACGATTTCCATGCTGTAGACATGGGCCCCCAGTTCCGCCAGCACGGCCGCCTGATAGCCGGAACCGGTTCCCAGTTCGAACACCCGGAAACCGGGCTCAACCTGGAGCAGATCGGTCATCAAGGCGACGATCAATGGTTGGGAGATGGTCTGACCGTAACCGATGGACAGAGGCCGATTCTCATAAGCATACCGGCGTTGATCTTCGGGCACGAACTCATGCCGCCGTACGGAGCCGATGGCGTCCAGCACCGCTTCGCTGACGCCCCCCTGCTCGAGCCGGGGCGCCAGCTGCCGTAACTCCAAACGCAACTCCGACAGCAGACTCGCGCGGCGACGATCGAAATCCGTCTCGGCGGCGGAGATCCCAAGCGATAGCATCAGCAGGGTCATGAGGGTCAAGCCGACCATGCACGATCGGCTTCCAGGACGCCCGCCGCGACCGGCATGGCCCAGATTCGGAATTCCGCGGCGAATTCTGTCCACGTCGCTCACTCGAACCCCGCCGCTTCCAGCGCCGCCAGGAAATGCTGGAGTTCGGCCGGGTCCTGAAAGGGGAAAATCCCCGCGACTCGCTGCAACGAGAAATCCGGGTCGTCGGTCAGAACCTGGGTCACCTCCCAATCAGCCTCGCTGTCCAGGCCCGCCCGGGCGTAGGCAGCGGCCAGCCAAACCCGCAGACGTTCAGATGTGGGGTTCTGCCGCAGACCGTCTTTGAAGGCATCGATCGCTTCCGGATAGCGCTTCAGAACAAACAGCGCCTGCCCTTCGTGGAAAGGGTAGTTGGACGGGTGTTGCGGGTTCAGTCGGGACGCTCGCCGCACAAGTCTGAGGCCCTCTTCAGCATGGCCGGTATAATACAGGATGGTGGCGAGAAGGATGTGCGCGTTGGCGTAGTTCGGATCCAGGTCCAGGGCAGACTGCGCATCGGCAAGGGCCGTTAGATAGGCCTTTCGCTCCCGATAAACCAGCCCCCGCACGAAGTACGCCACGGCCAGTGACGGATCGAGAGCGACCGCTTGATTGGCCAGTTCCAGCGCCCGGGTGAGGGTCTGATCCGGCTTAGGACTCCAGCCGTTGTTGTATTCGAATATGTAACTCCACGCCAACATGCCGACCGGACGGGCGTAGGCCGGATCCAATGCCATGGCCCGCTCGAAAAATGCACGAGACCGGTAGGTGTCATCCCGGGAGAAACGCTGAAAGATTCCGCTGCCCTGCAGAGTGGCTTCATAGGCGGCCAGGTCGGCGGTGCCCGGCTCCGAATCCGGCCCAGTCGAATCTGAACCGGTTTTCAGGGCCGCGGCGATCCCGCCGACCATCCGGGCCTGAGCGGCAAACAGCTCGGTGAGGGCAACGTCGTAGGTATCGGACCACAGCTGGGCATCGCTCGAGACATCGTACAAACGGGCATCGACCTGGACCGAGTCAACGGTCCGACCGACGCCCCCCTGCACCACGTAGCGGGCATTGAGCGCCGCCGCCACATCTCCCACGGCAGGAACATCGCCCGGATAAGCGAACGATGAACTGCGGGCGATCACGGTCAGGCCCGGCACCTTCGACAGATCCGCTATCAGATCCTCACTGATGCCCTCGGCGAAGTAATCCTGCTTCGAGTCACCGGTGCGGTTCTGAAACGCAAGTACCGCCAGCGCGGGGGCTTCATCGGCAATGGCGGTGCGTCTCTCCGGGGCGCTATCCGGCGAAGTCACCGCCGCTGGAACGCCCCTGCGTTGGCCCTGTACGGGCGTGTCGGATTGGTGCTGGCCGGCAGGATCAATGCGCCTTTCCCACACCAGCGCCAGCCCCACCAGCCCAATTACCACAGCCAGCGTAGCCAGCCGCCAACGCCAAAGCGCCGGCCGGGTCTCGGGCCCCGTCGTGTGCGGCGTGCCGACGGATCGCGACCGGACCCGGTAGGCCCTTACGGGTTCAGCCAGGTTCTTGAGGGTCTGTTCACCCAAGGGCTGGCAGTCCAGCGCCAGCTTGTTGCCCACCGCCGTGCGCACCGCATCGGAGATGCAGACACCACCGGGCTCTGCGATGGATTCCAAACGCGCGGCCACGTTTACGCCATCGCCGTAAATATCGCCGTGCTCGTCGATGACCTCACCCAGGTTGATGCCGATGCGGAACGCGAGACGCTGCGATGGCGGACGACCCCGTTCTACCACCCCGATCTGATGCTGGATCTCCAAAGCGCAGACCACCGCCTGGGTGGCGGAGGCAAACTCCGCCAGAACTGCGTCGCCGGCCCGATTGACCACACGTCCCTGGGAACGGGCAGCAAGCGTGGCAATAGTCTGGAGGTGGTTGATCAGCCGTCTGTGGGTACCGTCCTCGTCCGCCGCCGAGAGACCGCTGTATCCCACCACATCCGCATGCAGGATGGCCGCAAGTCGGCGGGGCAACGGTTCAGACGCCATTGAAAATCGTCCACAGGGCCTATCACCATTCTAGGAAAACCGGAATCGATTCGCACGGTGGCGCCGAATTCTTCGCGCTCACGAAACGACGCGCAAGGCGCAAACTTGCGGACAGCTCCGGGTTTCCTCAACTAGAGCATGCACGATGCATTAGTGCTTGTTAGGGTGCTGCCGACGACGCCGGCAACGCAGCTGCGCCGGGCGATAAGGGAACGAAAACGATGCCGTGTGCAAACCATCACTCTGCTACCTTGCCACGTCCGGCATTCGACCCACCGCTGCCATCAGCGGCATTTCCTGCTCAAATTCGCACGCGACCGGCGGGCATTGGCGGAATGGGGCGTTCAGATGTGACCGGCGCCTTACACGTCGTTTCAGGCGTGAAAATGGCCGATCTAAAGCCGAAAATGGGGCATGGAGACAACCGAAACATCGGTAATTCAATGGCTTGTCTTGGTCCGACCCCAATCTCCTCGCTCTTGGTCCGACCCCAATCTCCACCGATCTCCAAGCTGGGACGTACAGGAAGGCTCGATCGCGCATCCGGCTGCCGCTCCCAGTCGTGTGACTGGAAGCGGCAGGGGATGGTCGAGCAGGTTACTGGCGGCTAGACGCGGCTTTCATCGAGCTGAGAACCGCGTCGACGCTCAGAGAGTCGCCGGCTGTCGGCGGAAACTCTTTGAACGTTTCCAAGAAATTGGCGACGAAAGCCTGCGCGGGAACGAACATCCACATCTGGTCAGCGTAGAAGTTACGAATGTAAAGCGCAGCGTCCGGGCCAACCTCGAACGGGTCCATCCTCAGGTTGACAATCAGCGGCCAGCTCGGCGTCTTGCGATAGGCTTCGTTTATGGCACCTTCCATGATGGTGAAGTGGACTTTCCAATCCTTGTAGCGAAGCGCATTCAGGTTTCCGCCGGCGTCGAAATAAAATATCTCGTTTCGCTTACCGGGCCCTTTTCCGGATAGCAGCTCGGTCTGGTCATAACCATCGAGATGGGCCTTGAAGGTTTTGCCGTTGGCTTCGTAGCCAGTCAACAACTTCTCTTTGATGTCGGGCTCGCCTGCGGCGGCCAGCAGGGTCGGCAGCCAGTCCTCCTGAGAAAAGATGTCGTTGATGATGGTTCCCGGTTCCACGATACCCGGCCATCTGACCATCATCGGCACACGAAAACCCCCTTCCCAGGTGGTGCCCTTCTCACCGCGGAAGGGAATCGTGCCGCCGTCCGGCCAGGTGAACTTCTCAGCACCGTTGTCGGTGCTGAAGATAACGATGGTGTTGTCGGCAATGCCGAGTTCGTCCAGCTTGTCGAGCAGCGCGCCCACCCCGTCATCGAGTTCCATCATACCGTCGGCATACATGCCGTAGCCGGACTTGCCCTTGTACTTGTCACTCAAGTGCGTCCAGACGTGCATGCGGGTGGAGTTGTGCCAGACGAAGAAGGGCTTATCCGCCTCATGGGCCCTTTCGATGAAATCCAGGCTCGCGTTAAGAAACTCAGTGTCGGCGGTCTCCATGCGCTTGCGGGTCAGCGCTCCGGTATCTTCGATCTTCCCGTCAGCCGTGGTGTGGAGCACTCCGCGGGGACCGAACTTCTTGTGAAACTCAGGATCCTTGGGATAGAACTCGCTCTCGGGCTCCTCTTCCGCATTCAGGTGGTAAAGGTTTCCGAAGAACTCGTCGAAGCCGTGCGCGGTCGGCAGGTGTTCGTCCCGATCCCCCAGGTGGTTTTTGCCGAACTGCCCCGACACGTAGCCGTAGTTCTTGAGCAGCTCTGCGATGGTGGGATCCTTGTCCTGGATGCCCTGTTTGGCGCCCGGCATGCCGATGGTAAGAAGTCCCGTGCGGAAAGGATGTTGGCCAAGGATGAACGAGGCGCGCCCGGCGGTGCAGCTTTGCTGGGCATAGGCGTCTGTGAGGAGCGCGCCCTCGCTGGCGATACGGTCAATATTCGGTGTTGTGCCGCCCATCATGCCGCGATGGTAGGCGCTGATATTCCAGGTGCCTACGTCATCGCCCCAGATGACCAGGATGTTGGGTTTATCGGCGGCGAAGGCCGTTGCCGAGGCCCAGAACGTGGCCAGTCCCAGTGCAAGCAGGCTTACGCCTAGGCTGGCGGACAGCCTCGCCGTCAGGTTTAACCTTCTTTGTTTCATCGCGGCTCCTCCTCATTTCTCGATGGCAGTTCTCATTGTTGGCGGGATAGCGCGTGTCCAATCCCGCGGTCAGCCGGCGGAAAACGCACACTCTTCAGCACCAGTGATCCTTGGGCAACGACGGCTTGGGGTTACCGCGAGTAGCCAAGCATTCAGCACGTCTCCCGTCCCATGGGTTCGTTGCATTTCAGCGGCGCGAACATATGGGACGGGAAGCCAGGAAGAAGAATGTAATCGAACAGCATCCAAAATTCCATTTCGTCACTAAAACCAGGGTAACGGCGAGCCAGGTTTCCTGGAACGTCGGGCCGCTCTATAGAGACAATCGGGGTACACACCGAACAATCGCCTTTTCCGCAATACCATCGAGCATGGTCAGCTCATCAAACCGTCGTGGATGTGCTTCGAGCCGCCAAACCCCATGAGGGCCTTTGACCTGCGATTTACGGGAAATTGCGCGATAGTTCGACGCCGAATACTCA